>NC_009943.1:1662750-1988666 GCF_000018405.1 Desulfosudis oleivorans Hxd3 | reverse complement strand
TGGGCAACACCTGCCAGATCATGATCGACGGCCTGAGTTTTGACCCGGAAAAAATCCTTTCCGCCGTGGAAGCCGAACAACCCCTGTTCATGGCCAATGTGCCAACCGGCTGGAAAAAGCTGGTCAGCTTTCCCGACTTTCACAAGTACAACGTTAAATCCCTGCTGGCCATTGCCACCGGCGCCGGGGTCTGCCCCGTGGACCTGAAAAAGAAAATGTTTGCAAAGTTTCCCGGCGTGCTTTTGCTGGACATGTTCGGTCAGACCGAGATGACCCCCATCACCAGCTTTCGCGTGGACACCGGTCCGGAAAATCTTAAAGAACGATCAGTGGGCAAATCGATTCTCGATGTCCGGGTCGTTGATGAAAAGGGCGACGAGGTGCCCCGGGGCGAGATCGGTGAAATCATGTACCGGTCCGGCTGGATCATGAAGGGCTACTACAAGGATGATGAAAAAACCGCCGAAGCCATGCAGGACGGGTGGTTCAAGGGTGGAGACCTCGGCTACATCGACGAAGACGGTGAAGTGCGGCTGGTGGACCGCAAAAAGGAGTGCATCAACACCGGCGGGGAAAAGGTCTTTCCCCTGGAGGTGGAGGAGGTGCTGCATCACCATCCGGCCGTGGATGACGTCTGCATCATCGGCATACCCGACGAAGAGTGGGGCCATACCGTGAGGGCCGTGATCAAACCCGTGGCCGGCGCAACCCCGGCCCCCGACGACATTCTTGCCTTCTGCAAGGGCAAGCTGGCCGGGTTCAAGATTCCCCGGTCCGTGGTCCTGGTGGAGGAGCTCCCCCTCTCCCCGGTGGGCAAGATGCTGCGGGCCAAGATTCGGGAGTTGTACGGAAAGCCGTAACCCGGTCAACCGCGTCAACGTTTTTTTAGAATCGTGTCTACCTTTTTACAGTCGCCAACAGATCGGCCAGGGCCTTCTGCAGCATGGCATTGTCTTTTGTCTGTGAATAGGTGCTGGTGATCTGAAGCAGTTTTTCAGTGACGGCGTCCACACCAAAGTCATACTCCTCCTCAACCTGATGCGGCGACGGCGCGAGTGATTCAAAAAGATCGGAACGGGACCGGCGAATCTCGTCCACCATCTCCCTGAACTCCCCTGAATTGTAGAGGTTGTACAGAAAGGTCTGCATCGGGAAGTCACACTCCAGGTGAAAACCAAGCCTGTTGGCCTGTCGATAAATCCTCACCAGCGACTTGCTTTGCGCTACCGCATCAAACAGGAGCACAAAGACCAGGGGCTTACGACCCAGGCGGGAAAACACATATAAAGGTGCGCTTCCCCTGGCATACACCGCCCGATAAAACGCCTTCACATCCTCAAGCTGAATGGCGTCCCGCTGAACCGGGATATGAATGTAGGTCAGACCGGCCTCTTTTGCCCTTTTTGCAACAAGGCCGCCAAAAAGCTCCTGGTTGTCTCGAAGGTCAATAATCGTCTTGTATCCCAACTCCTTTAGCTGTTTGATGTCTTCTGCACTTGGAACCAGCCCTAAGGTAATTCGATCGTTAAATTTCTTGGCGTTTTGCATGGCAAACCTCCCCTTGAAAATAAAATTACCGGTTCTTGTGTCTGGCCCGTGCATCACAGACCGTGCTGCTTTTCATTATGCAAGGGGCGTGCCGCCACAATTCAACTTAATTGCAGGGCAATGACTTGGAATGATTAAATATTAATTTTTCAGGCGGCAGGCCGAAATACCACATTGTGTAATCAGGATTGACGAAATGTAAAAAAAGGTGACGTTTCAGAAAATGTGTACAGGCATCTTGATTTGGTCTGCCAAGATCACACCCGACAGGATGGGTGTCTTTCCAGACAAAAAACGGGGGGCTTGAATACCGAAAGGGACCGTTGACCTCCGACAACCGTCGAAGATATTCCATCGCCGAAACCTTTGGGAATCAGGCGATATCGGTCTCCGACTGGTTGAAAAAAGCGTCTTTTTCCCTTGCCAGGTCAGTGATGAATCCGACCACGCTGTCGGCCGACATCTCAAAGGGATTGAACTGCCGGGTTGCGGAATATTTAAAAAGAACCGCGGCATCCACCTCGTTCATGGCGACATAGGCCATGGACCAGCTTTCAAAGGAACGGGCACTGACCTGCCGGTAGTCCAGGATCGTGGCGTTTGCGTGCCGGGGGTCTTTTACGATATCGACATACAGGCTGTTTACATGGTCCATGGGGCCTTCAAGCCACTGGAGAAAATATTGCGGGTCGTAACAGAGCACGCCGGTGACGGCAAGATCTTTGTTTCGTTCACGGGCGACCTTGAGAATCTGGCGCAAGGCTTTGAGGTCACAGGCTTCAGTCAACTGGCTGGCGTAAATCAGGCGGACAAGGGACATTGGTTTTACCTTTCAATGATGATATGTCGATTGATCCACAGGGTTTGACAAAAGTTTATGGGTTCCTTGTTTCAGAATCAACTCTTTTTTCACATCATCCGGCACCGGGCGGTTTGCTGCCGAAAAAAAACCGGCCATGCGCCTGAAACAGGGCACGGCCGGTTCACGTGATGGGCGTGCACTAATCTGGTCCCGGGTCAATGAGCCACCGAAACACTGCGGGGAACCCCTTCAAACGGCGTCCTGCGTTTAGACTTCAGTGTCCTGGGGTCTCTCAATGTCTTGAGCACTTCGATGCTCTCCTTCATTCCCCGCAAGTGCCGGGCCATGCCGATGGCCATGCCGGTGATGTTTGCCATGGCCTGGATGAAATTCAAGTTCTCCAGGGTAAACTCCCACGGCTCAGCCGTGTAAATCCGCAGTGCCCCGATGATGCGCCCACCGCTGACCACCGGAACGGAAACCAGTGACGCGATACCCTCCTTTTTTGCCGCCTCGGGATACTGAATGCGCGGATCATCAGCCACGTCAAAAATCGCCACCGGCCCCTCCTTCAGGGAGTCGCCAATGGACTTGAGCGCGCTCAACGGTCCCTTGTTGATATACTCCTCACTGAGGCCGAAGGATGCCGCCACCTCCAGTTCATCGGTCTGCCGGTTGATAAGAAAAAGTGTGCACCCTTTTACGTTCAGCGCGGTCTTGATGCTCTCCACCGTGATCAGTACCACCTCTTCCGGATCCTTGGAGTGGGAAATGGCATTGGTGATCTTCAGCAGCGTTTCATAATTGAACAGTTGTTTTTTCATATGCCCCCCTTTGCAAAGGCGATTAAAAAACAAAAACGGCTTGCGTCTCTTCACAGAAGTGTCCGGCTTCCATCAGCGCAAAGGCGTTGCTGGAAGCCGTGGTGGGCAGAGTTTGAGTTGCATGGTGTCCCTCCATTACAAAACGAATAGAGGTCTGTGACAGTCGAAAAATCCCACGTCGAGGCTGAAAGGGGGAAGGAAAAACCGCAGATTGAATCACAGGCTCAAAAAGAGACTGGCGGCAGCGGGCAGAAGCCTCGAAAGATGGCCTGATCATATCACCGGGATCGGGGGATTGCAAACCGAATCGCGCCGGGAAAACGGTCAAACAGTCCGATGGATACTCATGACCGGCTACACTGTTTCATACACCCGCCGCACCGCGTCCGGACCGTGAAGCCGTTCCAGCCGGCGGATGATAAAATGGCCCCGGCCCATGTCCTGAAAATGGTTGATGAACACGGTGTTGATGGCGGCCCCGCCCAGCGCGCCCACAAGGGGCACGGCCTGGGCCGCCGCTTTTTCAGACACCACGATAGAAAACCGGGAAGCGATCCGGGTAATCAGTCGGACAATGGCCGGGGCACTGGTGTCAGACACGCCCCGTCTTGCAAGGTGGGACGCGGCCTCAGACACCGCCTTGGCCATGGCGGCCCGGGTCGCGAAATAGCCGGTCTCGGTGCCGTCATCCTTTTTTGACCGGCCGCCCAGGGCAAACACCTGAATACATTGAAGCCGGGCCTCCAGAACCGCGAGATCTTCGCCCTCGCTTCTGGCGATATCGGCAATGGACCGGAGCATGATGGTGGTGGAGACCGGCAGTTCAACAGCCAGGGCCGCCAGTCCGAATGCCCCGCCAACGGCACCGGAGGCTCCGGCCGCCAGTTTGTGCCACCGGTTGGCCGGCGGCCGGGGACCGCTCCGGTCCAGGGTTCGCAGGGCGACATCCAGGGCCGCGGTAATGGAGCGGGATGCCGCCGCGTTTACCGCCAGGGCCCACTTTTCCGGAAGCCGCGCAAACCCTTTTTCAATAGGCGACCCCACCATGTCGCTGATTTTCGCGGCAAGACCGGGATGCTCCAGAAGGTTTTTGGCGAGCCTGAGCTCTTCAATTTCAGACAAAGTAAGCGACATTTAAATGAATCCAACCTCCCTTCGTCATCGCCCAACACCTCTCCGTCATCGCCCAACTTGATTGGGCGATCCAGCCCAGGATTGACCCAGTACCGCATTAATAAGGTATCAAATCAATTTTACACTGGATTACCCGGTCAAGCCGGGTAATGACGCACATGTATGCGATCAGCCAGGGTAATGACGATCACTTATACGACCTGGCCTGGCCATAATCTACAGCAGAAACCAGCCGACCGGGTAATGTGAGACGTGCGTATGCGGCAAGCCGGGTAATGACGCGTGCCAAAACAAATATTCGTACTAGGCAAACTTCCATGTGGTGGTGCCGTCCGGCGAATCTTCAAGCACCACGTTAAGGTCGGTCAGTTGCTTGCGAAGCTGATCGGCTTTTGCAAAATCTTTTGCCTTGCGGGCTGCGACCCGTTGAGCCACCATGCGGTCGATTTCGGCCGGGTCCACGGCATCCTTTTTAGCCGCCGCCTGCTTGCGCCCCTCGAAATAGACCTGAGCCGGTGTGTTGAAAAGCCCCAGCACGTCGCCGCTTTTTCGCATGACATCATAATGGGCCGATACATCCGCGGTAAGCAGATCCCCGGCCTGGTCCAGCAGCCGGTTGATATGGCGGGCCGTCTCAAACAGCGCGGCAACGGCCCTGGCGGTATTAAAATCATCGTCCATGGCCTGGCAAAAACTGTTCCAGTATTCACCGGCATCGCCGTCTGAGGCCGGTGACGGTTTTTCCCCGGAAGGTGTCAGCGCCTCCACCCGGCCCAGGGCCGTGTAGAGCTTGTCCAGGCCGGCCCCGGCCTCTGCCATGGAGGTATCGGAAAAATCGATGGGGCTCCGGTAATGACTGGAGAGCAGGAACAGGCGCACCGTTTCCGGATGGTAAGCCTCAAGAATCTCGTTGATCATCTTGAAGTTGTTGAGGGACTTGGACATCTTTTCCTGGTTGATCTGAACAAACCCGTTATGCACCCAGAACCGGGCAAACTCCCGGCCAAAGGCCGCCTCGGACTGGGCGATCTCGTTTTCATGATGGGGAAAGATAAGGTCCTTGCCGCCGCCGTGAATGTCAAAGGTCTGGCCCAGGTAACGGGAACTCATGGCCGTGCACTCGATATGCCAGCCGGGCCGTCCCCTGCCCCAGGGACTCTCCCATGAAGGCTCGCCCGGTTTTTCCGCCTTCCACAGCACAAAATCAAAAGGGTTTCTTTTGCGTTTATCCACCTCAATGCGGGCACCGGCCTCCATCTGGTCCAGCTTCCGGCCGGACAGCTTGCCGTAGCCGGGAAAGGCCTCCACTGAAAAAAAGACATCCCCGCCGGCCTCGTAGGCAACCCCCTTGTTCACCAGTATCTGAATCACGGCAAGAATGTCATCAATATGCTCGGTGGCTTTGGGTTCCACCGTGGCCCGCTGAACAAAAAGGGCGTCCATGTCCCGGTAGAATTCGGCGATATACTTTTCAGCGATCTGCTCCGAGGTTTTCCCCTCTTCGGCGGCCCGGTGAATGATCTTATCGTCCACGTCGGTGAAGTTGCGCACATAAGTGACATCATAACCGGCAACCCTCAGGTACCGGGCAATCACGTCAAACACCACAACAGACCGGGCATGGCCGATGTGGCACGGTCCATACACCGTGGGGCCGCACACATACATCCCCACTTTTCCGGGATTTACCGGCACAAACAGCTCTTTTTTGCCTGTCAGCACATTATAAATAGAAAGTGTCATGATTTTATCCTTGTCATCCAAATCGGGATCGGGATCGAAATCGATTCCGTCTGTCGTGCCTTTTCACCCGGCCCCCTGGCCCCTCGAATCCCTGGCCTCTTCCTCAATAATCAGGGCCACGCTCATGGCGGCCATGGCCTCGCCCCGGCCCACGGCATCAAGCCCCTCGGTGGTGGTGGCCTTGACATTGACACAGGCGGCATCAATGCCCAGGGCCGTTGCCATATTGGCCGCCATGGCGGCTTTATGGGCTCCCAGTTTCGGGGCCTGGGCCAGGACGGTAGCGTCGATGTTAACCACAAAAAACCCTTTTTCTTTCAGCATCCGGCCCGTCTCTGTCAGCAAGAGGAGACTGGAGACACCCTTAAACCGGGCATCGGTATCCGGAAAATGGTCCCCGATGTCGCCCAGGCCGGCAGCCCCCAGCAGGGCGTCGCAAACGGCGTGCACCAGCACGTCCGCGTCTGAATGGCCGTCCAGTCCCTTTTCAAACGGAAGGGCCACCCCGCCCAGCACCAGCCTGCGGCCTTTCACCAGCCGGTGCAGATCGTATCCCGTGCCGATTCTCATTTTTCGTTTCCCTCAAAAATTCCACGCAGGCGGCAAAACATTCCGGCAAACCGCCAGGGTGTCCATAAAACCAGATTTTAGCGTATGTCGTCAAGATGATAATACAGTCGATGCATTGAAAGGGGGCCAGAATTCTACGCGCCTTTCTTCCCTGTTGAGTCCGCTCCATGGGTATGATAAAAAACAGACAAACTCCACAAATGGGAATCAGCAATGGCACAAACACACACCAGCCTGCCGGAAAGCGGCATCTACACGGTTTCCCGGCTCACCGGTGAAATCAAGGTCCTGCTGGAAAAACAGTTTCCCATTATCTGGGTGGAAGGCGAGATTTCCAACTTCAAACGGCCCGGCTCCGGCCACTTCTATTTTACCTTAAAAGACAGCACCGCCCAGGTTCAGGCCGTGATGTTTGTCAACCAGAACCGCGGCCTGAAGTTTATGCCCGAAGACGGCATGAAGATCACCGGCCTGGGAAGGATCAGCGTTTACGCCCCCCGGGGCAACTACCAGGTGATCTTTGAGCACATCATGCCCCAGGGCATGGGAGAGCTGGTGGCCGCCTTTGAACAGTTGAAAAAAAAGCTGGCCGACGAAGGGCTGTTTGATCCGGGCCGGAAAAAACCGGTTCCCTTTCTGCCGGCCAAGGTCTGCCTGATCTCATCTCCCACCGGGGCCGTTGTCCACGACATGATTCATGTGATGACCCGCCGTTTTCCCGGTATTGAGATCGAAATTCTTCCCGCCTCGGTCCAGGGGGATAAGGCGGCCGTTGAGATCGCCGCGGCACTGGCCCTGGCCAACCGGCGGGCCGATGCCGACGTACTCGTGGTGGCCCGGGGCGGCGGCAGCCTGGAAGATCTGTTTGCCTTCAACACCGAGACCGTGGCCCGGGCCGTGGCCGCATCCGCCATACCGGTGGTGTCGGCCGTGGGCCACGAAACCGATTTTACCATCTGCGATTTTGTGGCCGACCTGCGGGCTCCCACCCCGTCGGCCGCGGCAGAGTTGATCGTGCCGGTAAAAAAAGAGCTCCTGGCCCACTGCCGAAACCTGCGGGTCCGCATGGTAAAAGGGTTTGATAACATCATCCGTCACCGGCGCCGTGCACTGCGCGACATGGCCAAGCGGCTGATCGACCCCCGCCGGGCCCTGGGCGACGCCCTGCTCCGGCTGGACGAACTGGCCATGCGGCTGGTCCGTGCCCTTGACCGGGAAATTGCCAAACGGGCCGAACGGCTGGCCTGGCAGCAGAAACAGCTCTTTTCCCGCATGCCGGAGCGACTGACAACAGAGGGCCTGGCATTAACGGACCGGCTTGTAGAACGCCTTTCTTCAGCCATGCAGACCACATATCTTCGGGAAAACCGGCACCGGGTGGACGGTCTTACCCAGCGGCTTTTTGCGCTTTCGCCCAGGGCCGTGCTGGAGCGGGGTTACAGTATTACGCAAAAAGTCTCCGACGGACAGGTCATTAAAAAAACCGGCCAGGCCGATCCGGGAGACGCATTGACGATTATTGTGTCCGATGGATCAGTCCGGTGCACCGTTGACCGGTGAACAATATGAAACAAGGAACCATATTCTCTTAAGCGAACACAAGTAACGGCAAAGTAAAAAGTTCAAGTTCAAGGCGCGCAAATCCCGAGGAATGAGGCGTACTGGTTGTACGCCGCAGTGACGAGTGAATGCAGCGCAACGCAGAAATTGGGCTTTTTACGAAGCCGTAAAGGAAACGTCATGGCCACACAAAAAAACTTCGAACAGTCCCTTCAAAAACTGGAGCAGATCGTCGAAGAGATCGAATCCGGAGCCCTGCCCCTTGAACAGGCGTTGAAAAAGTTCGAGGCCGGGGTCAAGCTCTCGGAAGAGTGCACCGCCCTGCTAAACGATGCGGAAAAAAAGGTCCGCATCCTGATGAAGGACAAAGACGGCAACCCCATCAGCGCGCCCTTTGCAAGTGACGACGACCGTGAAGAATCTTGAGACCTACCTTGCCCGTCGTCAAAAGGCCGTCAACGAGGCCCTGGACCGGATTCTTGCTGACTGCGTTCCCGGGGGCCGGCTTTTTTCCGCCATGCGCCACTCCCTGAAGGCCGGCGGCAAGCGGCTTCGTCCCATCCTCTGCATGGCGGCGGCGGAAGCCGTCGGCGGCACATGGGAGGATGCCCTCTTTCCTGGCTGCGCCATCGAGCTGATTCACACCTATTCCCTGGTGCATGACGATCTGCCCGCCATTGACAACGACCCCCTGCGCAGAGGCCAGCCCGCCTGCCACGCGGCCTTTGACGAGGCCACAGCCATCTTTGCCGGCGACGCCCTGCACACCCTGGCCTTTGAGGTACTCTCATCGGACCGGTATATCTTTTTTCAGGGAAAGCGGCGGCTGGCCCTGATCCACCTGATCTCTCGGGCCACGGGCAACCACGGCATGATCGAAGGCCAGATGCGGGACATCCTGGCCCAGGGCGGCAACCTGGGTCTGGACCAGTTAAAAGAGCTCCACCGGCTCAAAACCGGGGCACTGATCACGGCGTCGGTACATGCCGGGGCACTTACGGGAAAGGCAACGGTGCGACAGACCGGAAAGCTGATTGAATACGCTGAAAACATCGGCCTGGCCTTTCAGGTGGCCGACGACCTGCTCAACGTGGAAGGAGACCCCCTGCTCACCGGCAAATCCATTGGCACGGACCATGTCCTTGGCAAGGCCACCTTTCCCAATCTGATGGGCATTGACGCCTCCCGGAAGTTTGCGGCCCAGCTGGTGGAAAAGAGCTTGCAAGCGATTGAATCCCTTGGTATAAAAGCAAATCCGCTACGTGCGGTGGCAAAATATGTAATCGAAAGAAAACTTTAGGAGTAAACAGGTGGGGCTCTTAGAAACCATTGACTCCCCCGCGGACCTGAAAAAGCTGCCGGTGTCCGACCTGCCGGCCCTGGCCGAGGAGATTCGCGAGCTGATTGTTCGCGTGGTCTCTGAAACCGGCGGCCACCTGGCCTCCAGCCTGGGCGCCGTGGAACTGGCCATTGCCATTCACTACGTGTTTGACGTACCCAACGACCGGGTGATCTGGGATGTGGGCCACCAGTCCTATGCTCACAAGATTCTCACCGGACGACGGGAGCAGTTTTCCACCCTGCGGCAGCACGGGGGCCTGTCCGGGTTCACCAAACGCAGCGAAAGCCCGTTTGACTCCTTTTCCACTGGCCACAGCGGCACCTCCATTTCGGCCAGCCTGGGGTTTCTCTGCGCCAAGCACCAGCGCAACGACCCGTCCAAGGTGGTGGCCGTGATCGGCGACGGCTCCATGACGGCGGGCCTTGCCTACGAGGGACTCAACCAGGCAGGGGACCGGCACAAGGACAAGAACCTCATCGTTATCTTAAACGAAAACGACATGTCCATATCTCAAAACGTGGGGGCCCTCTCCTCGTTTTTAAGCCGCACCCTGTCGGCCACCTATCTTCAGGACTGGAGAAAAGAACTGGGCGAACTGCTGCGGTCCCTGCCCGGCATCGGCGACGATGTCTACCAGTTTGCCAAGCGGTCCGAAGAGTCGTTCAAAACCTTTGTCACCCCGGGCATGCTGTTTGAGGCTTTCAACCTCGAATATTTCGGCCCCATTAACGGCCACAAAATCAAACAACTGGTCAATATTCTGCAAAACATCCGGGAAATCCGGGAGCCGGTGCTGCTGCACGTCACCACCACCAAGGGCAAAGGGTATGAACCGGCGGAAAGAGATCCGGCCTATTTCCACGGCGTGGGCGCCTTTGAAATCACAACCGGCAGCAAACGGCCGGATGCGGCTCCCTGCCCGTCCACCTACACTCAGGTCTTCGGCCGGACCATGGTGGAGCTGGCGGAAAAAGACCCGGCCATCGTGGCCGTGACCGCTGCCATGCCCGAAGGCACGGGCCTTGCCGAATTTGCCCAAAGGTTTCCAGACCGGTTCTACGACGTGGGCATTGCCGAGCAGCACGGCGTCACTTTTGCCGCGGGCATGGCCGCGGACGGCCTGCGACCGGTGGTGGCCATCTACTCCACATTCCTGCAGCGAAGCTACGACCAGATCATCCACGACGTCTGCCTGGAGTCCCTGCCCGTCACCTTTGCCATTGACCGGGCCGGCATCGTGGGCGAGGACGGCCCTACCCACCACGGCCTGTTCGATCTTTCCTACCTGCGCAGCATGCCCAATATGACGATCATGGCGCCGGCCGACGAAAACGAACTGCGCCGCATGCTGGTCACCGCCATTTCCCACAACGGCCCCGCGGCGGTCCGCTACCCCAGGGGAAAAGGCACGGGTGCCGCCTTGGCCGACCCCCTGTTGCCGGTCTCCATCGGAAAAGCAAAAATCCTTACGAAAGGCGGCGACATTCTGATTCTGGCCATTGGCCGCACGGTATGCGAAGCCATGGCGGCCCGGCAGCAGCTTGAGACCGAAGGCATCTCCGCCACGGTGGTCAACTGCCGGTTTGTCAAACCCCTGGATGAGGAACTGATCTGCGACCTGGCCCGCGCCATCCCCCGGATACTGACAGTGGAAGACAGCATGCTGGCCGGCGGATTTTCCAGCGCCGTTCTGGAGTGTCTCAATGATCACCGGGTAACCGGCGTGACCGTAAAACGGCTGGGCATCGGCGACACCTTTGTGGAACACGGTTCCCAGGAGATCCTGCGGGCCAAGTATGCCATTGACGCCAGGGCCATTGTGGTGGCGGCAAAGGAGCTGATGGCCTAGCCCGGACATTTCATAAAATATCCGTCCTGGTTGTTTCGATTTCGATCCCGATTTCGATAGCGATTCCGATTTAAAGGCAACATTCATGTCCCCTGTAGTTAAAAAACGGCTGGACCAGCTGCTGGTGGAAAAGGGCCTGGCCCCCACCCGGCAGAAGGCCCAGGCCATGATCATGGCCGGCGCCGTGCTGGTGGATGACCACCCCGCGGACAAGGCCGGCGTTCAGGTGCCGGTGACCGCCGCCATCGTCACCCGGGACGCCTGCCCCTACGTCAGCCGGGGTGGCCTGAAGCTGGAAGGCGGGCTGGACGCGTTTGGCCTGGATGTCACCGGCAAGGTCTGTCTTGATGTGGGGGCCTCCACCGGCGGGTTTACCGACTGCCTGCTGACCCGGGGAGCCCGCCGAGTGTTTGCCGTGGACGTGGGCTACGGCCAGCTGGCCTGGAAGCTGCGCCAGGACCCCCGGGTGGTTGTCATCGAGCGCACCAACATTCGGCACATGGCCGCCGACGCCCTGCCCTGCCCGGTCGACCTGGTGACCATTGACGCCTCTTTTATCTCCCTGAAAATTGTGATGCCGGCGGTCGTCGGCTTCATGAAGCCCGAAGCCGTGATCCTGGCCCTTATCAAGCCCCAGTTTGAAGTGGGCAAGGGCAAGGTGGGAAAAGGCGGCGTGGTGCGTGACCCGGGCCAGCACCGGGAGGTGCTCGACGACCTTTGCCGATGGGCCAAAACCCAGGGACTCTGGTGCGCGGACGCGGTGGTTTCCCCCATCACCGGACCCAAGGGAAACGTGGAATTTTTTAACCTGTTTGGCCTTGATTTTTCTAAAAATACAAGATAGGTATTTTGAGTTTATACCCGGTAGATGAATGGGTGCGGGACAATAAATGGCACGCGGCACAGGCGTGAACAGGTAAACCCTTGGCAGGAATAGGAGTTTTTCATGAGTGAGAAAATTGAAAAAATCAGAAACATCGCGCTGGCCGGTCATAGCGGATCCGGCAAAACCACTATTTCCGAGGCACTGCTGTTCAACGCAAAGGTGATTGACCGTCTGGGCCGGGTGGAAGACGGCAACACCGCCATGGATTCCGAGCCCGAAGAAGTCAAGCGCTCCTCCAGCATCACCAGCGGCCTGTTTCAATACGAATGGAAAAAACACACCATCAACCTGATCGACACCCCCGGTGACCAGAACTTTTTTTCCGATGCCATCGGCTGCCTGCAGGCGGCCGACAGCGCCGTGATCGTGATTGACGCCGTGGATGGGGTCAAAGTCCAGACCGAGGAGTCATGGGAGTTTGCCGCCACCCACAACCTGCCCTGCGTCATTTTTATGAACAAGCTGGATAAAGAGCGGGCCGATTTTGCCCAGGCCCTTGAAGACGCAAAGGCCTCCCTTCAGGAGCCCCGGCCCATCATTCTGCAACTGCCCATCGGTGCCAAGGAAGAGTTGAAAGGCGTGGTGGATCTGGTCAATATGAAGGCCTACACCTATGACGGCAGCGGCAACCGCACCGCCATTGATATTCCCGCGGACATGCAGGAGACCGTGGAGGCGGAAAAAGAGGCCCTGATCGAAAACATCGCCGAGGCCGACGACACCCTGCTGGAGCGCTACCTGGAAGGTGAAGCCCTCACCGACGCCGAGCTGAACGGAGCACTGAAAAAGGGTATTCTGAACCGGGTGTTCGTGCCGGTGCTCTGCGGCGCTGCCACCTCCAACATCGGCATTGACCTTCTGGCTGATTTTGTCACCACCTGCATGCCCTCTCCGGCTGACCGGGGTCCCTGGACGGCAAAGGACGGCGACGGCAACGACGTGGTCTGTGCCCCCGATCCGGCCGAACCCTTTGCCGGGTTTGTGTTCAAAACCGTCAGTGCCTTTTCCGGCCTGCTCTCCTTTGTCCGTGTTGTCTCCGGCAGCCTGGGGTCGGACGGCTCCCTTTTCAACGCCATCCAGGAAGAAAACGAGCGGTTCAACCAGCTCATGGTCTCCAAGGGGAAAAAACAGGACAGCGTCAATGAGGCCGTGCCCGGAGCTATCGTTGCCGTGCCCAAGCTCAAACTGACCAAAACCGGCGACACCCTGTGCGACCCGGCCCGTAAGGTGATTTTCGATTGCGTCAAGCCCCTTCCCCTGGTGGTCTCATTTGCCGTTCAGCCCAAAAATAAAGGGGATGAAGACAAGCTTCAGTCTTCCATCACCAAGCTGACCGAGGAAGACCCCTCCCTGGTGCTTTCCCGGGATGCGGAGTCCAAGGCCATTATTCTGTCCGGCCGGGGCCAGATTCATATTGAAACCGCGGTTGAAAGGCTCAAGCGCAAGTTCAACGTGGAAGTGGTGCTGGATCTGCCCAAAATTCCCTACCGGGAGACCTTTACCAAAAAGGTCCGGGTCCAGGGCCGGCACAAGAAACAGTCCGGTGGCCACGGCCAGTTCGGCGACTGCTGGATTCAGATGGAACCCATGGAGAGGGGCGAGGGATTTGAGTTTGTGGATCAGATCGTGGGCGGCGCCATTCCCAAAAACTATATTCCGGCCGTTGAAAAGGGCATCATCGAGGCTGCTGAAAAAGGTCCCCTGGCCGGGTTCCCGTGCGTGGATTTCCGGACCATCCTGGACTTCGGCTCCTACCACTCGGTGGACTCTTCTGAAATGGCCTTTAAGATCGCCGGTTCCCTGGCTTTTAAAAAGGCGGCGGTGGAAGCCGGGCCCGTACTTCTGGAACCCATAATGGAGATAACGGTGACCACGCCCGAAGAGTACATGGGCGACGTGATGGGCCATCTCAACAGCAAGCGGGGCCGGGTCCTGGGCATGGACAGCAAGGGAAAAAACCAGGTCGTCAAAGCCCATGTACCCATGGGCGAGTTCCAGAGTTACGACCCTGACCTGCGCTCCATGACCGGCGGCCGGGGCAAGTTCACCCTGACCTTTTCCCACTACGAGATCATGCCCACCCAGGAAGCCCAGAAGGTGATTGAGGCGGCTGAAACGGAAAATCAACAGGCATAGAACACAACCTGCGGCCAACCATCCGGGCCTGTCGCATGCGACAGGCCCGGCTTTTTTAATTGTCGGGACTGTATAGCCCGTCAGGCCCATCTCCGCCAAGGCGACGAAGGGCAAGCAAGCCCGAGGCTGGCCGCATACCCGTCGTCATTACCCGGCTTGACGCAGCGTTAATCCCTACTGGGATAGTATGCTAATATTTCAGGATATTAAATTATACCATTTAAAAAAAACCCCTTGTTTTCCTTGACATGAAAGTTCTTTTTTTGCAATATACACTTTAACCCAAAAAGGAGAATTGCACATTGGAGGAGAGATGAGACAGCTGTTTACGGCAGGAACGTGCCTCTTTCTGTTGCTGATCTATGGGGCTACAGTACATTTACCGGCCCATGCCGCCTCCGGCACCATCGGCGGAGATATTTTCGGTCTTCAGCAGGGAGTCTTTCACACCTTCCTTAACGTCACCGAAAAATACACGGACAACCTTTACAATTCCAGAACCAGCAAAGAATCAGAGCTGATCAGTATTGTTTCCCCTGGCCTGGCCCTGGCCCTTCCCGGCTCCGACGTGGTGGATATTAAAATGAACACCGCCACCGGCGCCCCCGGCGGTCTTGCCATGTCCCGCTATAAAATGGACACCACCCGGCGCTACCAGGGCATGCTGGTTTACAACCCGGAATTTGAGTTCTATCATGACAATTCCAGTGAAAATTTTATCAGCCACAAGGTCAAGGGAGCATTTCAATATAAAGCCCCCGGCGGGCTGACCTTTGATGTCGCCGATCATTATAAATACGGACAGGAGATGCGGGGCGAAATCGGCAACCCGGACCCGGACACCTATTATTCCAACGTGGCCCACGCCATTGTGGAATTTGCCTTTTCCCCGAAATTCAGCATCGGTGCCGGCGGTGCGTCCCACACCATTTCCTACCGGGAAACAAACTTCCGTGACAGAAACGACAGGGTCTACTTCGGCTCCCTCAACTTCCATCCAACGGCAAAAACACGGCTTTTCTTCGAATACAAAAACATTGACGTTCGCTACGATGCCTTTCTCTCCACGGACAAAGAAAATACAGAAGATCAATATTATGCAGGTTTTGCATGGAAGATGACGGCCAAATCACAGGGTACGTTGAAGGTCGGTTATATGGCCAAGGATTTTGATACCCCCGGAATAGACGACCCCTCGGACTGGGCCGGTGAAATCGACCTGACGCATGCAATCACCCCGGACACGACCATCATGCTGGGGGCTTCCCGAAAATACCACGAAACCAACATTGCGGCCGCCGACTACTACACCGCCGATCGCGTCACAGCCATGTACAGCCAGGCATTCACCCCCAAGCTCAAGGGTGACATGATGCTCTCTTACGGCAAAGACAACTATGAAGGTATTATCCTTGAGTGCGACACCTACATAATCCGGCCCGCCCTTACCTTCAAGCCCCGGCGGTGGCTGTCGATTGAACTGGCCTACTCTTACACTGAGCGTTTTGCCGACCTGGCCTCCATGGACTACAGCACCAACGATTACACACTGAGGATAGGGGGCACTTTTTAAACAAACCTGCATCCGGTATGGCCCGCCATCCTGTTGAAACGGCTGTACCGTCCATTCTGCCATCCATGCATCACATCAATAGGGACTTCTTCGAACGCCTGTTTTTTCTTGACTATGTGTGGACCGGCCTGTAATAGATTGAATTTACACAAACCAGGGAGTTAAAAAATGTGGGGATATTCGCTACCGGCCCTACCCTGCCGGGGTCCGCTTGTCATCTCGGTGTTGGACCTTCTGCTGTTTGCGCCCATGGGCACATGCGAAAACTACATTGTCGGTCCTGGAGACACGCTGAGCATCAATGTATACGAACATCCGGATCTGACCACAACGGTGCAGGTGGATGGTGGCGGGGCGATTCGGTTTCCCCTGATCGGCGAGTTCGAGGTCACCGGCATGGATGTCTCCGAACTCTCCCAGGCCATTGAAAAAAAGCTGGCAGACGGATACATCGTCAATCCCCAGGTGGCCATTGTTGTAAAAGAGTATCGCAGCCGCAAGGCCACCATTCTCGGCCAGGTCAATGCACCGGCCCTCTACGAACTCAGGGGCCGCACCACCCTGCTGGAGCTGATCTCCACTGCCGGCGGCCTCACCGCCGATGCCGGCAAATACGCCTATCTCACTCGCACACTCTCGGAAAACGGCGAGAGAGACGCGCCGCGGCAGGAAGTGATCAAGATCGACATAAAAAAGCTGGTGGAAGAGGGCGACACCACCCAGAATATTCTCATCAGTAATGGTGACAGTGTTTTCATCTCCCGTATGGAAAAAATTTATGTAACCGGCGAGGTCAAGTACGCCGGGGCCTACCCCTACGAAGAGGGACTCACCGTGATCAAGGCCATCACCAATGCCAGAGGGTTTACGGACAGGGCATCGGCCACCAACATTCAGATCATTCGAAAAGAAAATGGTATTGAACAGGTGTTGAGCAAAGTGAAAATGGACGAGCGGGTTATGCCGGAAGATGTGATCGTGGTACCGGAAAGCTTTTTCTAAGCGCCCGGGTAATCCAGTGTAAAATTGACGCACACGACGTCGTCATTACCCAACTTGATTGGGTAACCCAGTGTAAAATTGATACCACACCTTAAACCATAAACAACGAGAGAACTCCATGCAACCGATGCAGCCCGTGGAAACCGAAGACATCCATCTACGCGATTACCTGAAGGTTATCCTGAAAAGAAAACGGATTATTCTTGTTTTTTTCATCACCACCGTGGTGGTGGTGCTGCTGGCGACGCTCCAGTCCACGCCGCTTTACACGGCCACCACCCGGCTCAAGGTGGAACAGAAAAACGGGGATCCCCTTAATGATGTATACCGATACATCCGTCATGACCCCGAGTTTCTCAACTCCCAGATTCAGATTATCTCCAGCCAGACCGTGATGGAACGAGTGGTTGTGCTGTTGAACCTTGAAGACACCTACTCCCGCTATTTTCCGGAACAGGACAAAAAGTCTCCGGTAATCGATTTTTTCAAAAATTTGCTGAAAGGGTCAGAAGAAACCGCCGCTGAAAACGACGCGGCCGGGCCACGGCCCATGTCACCTGAAGAAAAGCTGGCAAAAAGAATGCTGGATGGCCTGAAAATCGAACGCATTCGGGATAGCCAGATTCTTCAGGTCTCTTACACCTCTGAAAACGCGGCTTTTTCCACGCTGGTCTGTAATATGCTGCCCAGGGCCTATATTGAACAGCTGCTGGAAATGAAAATGACCAACACTGAATACACCCTGGACTGGATGGAAAAAAAGGCGGCAACGGAACGGGCAAAGCTGGAAGAGGCGGAACATTCGCTGCAGGACTACCTGATTGCCCAGGACATTGTAACCATTGAAAACCGAATCGCCATCATTCCGGAGCGACTCTCCCAGATCAGCGCCGAACTGACAAAGGCGCAAACCCGGAGAAAAGAGCTGGAAGCGGTTATTGAGCAGATCGACCGGACGCCGAAAAACAGCCTCGACACCATTCCCGCCATTGCCAGTGAGCCCTCCCTGCAGGCCATCCGCGGCCAGATCCGTGCCGCCGAGCAGGAAATCCTTACCCTGGGTCAGAAATATGGCGCCAGGCACCCGGTGCGTATAGAGGCGCAAAACATGTTCAATGAACTGAAGGAAAAAAAGGCGGCGGAAACCGAAAATATTGTTCAACGCATCCACAACGACTATCAACTGGCCGTCACCAACCAGGAAAACCTGAAACAACAGCTTGAAGACACCAAAACCGAAGCCGCCCGGCTCAATGAAAAGTTTATTCAGTACAACATCCTCAACCGGGAGATCGAAACCAAGAAACAGCTCTACGACGCTCTTGTGTCCCGCATCAAGGAGCAGACCATGACCAAGCAGATCCGGGACGTGGATGTTTACGTAGTAGAGGCGGCCAAGCTGCCCGAGGCCCCGTCTAACCAGAACCTGCCCCGGAACCTGCTGCTGGCAGCCGTACTGGGCTGCATGGGGGGTATCGGAAGCGCCTTTTTCCTTGAATATCTGGATAACACCATCTCCACGGCCGAAGATGCTGAAGAAAAGACCGGCGTCCCGGTCATCGCCACCATTCCGTTGATTGACAGCAGCCAGAAAAACCCGCAGACCGTTGTGACGGACCACCCGGCCTCCCAGGAGGCGGAATCCTACAAGGTGGCTCGCACCGCCGTATCGCTTTCAACATCCGGCGGCTATCCCCGGTCCATGGTTATCACCAGCATCTATCCCGGTGAGGGCAAAACCCTCACCTGCCTCAACCTGGCAGCGGCCATTGCCCAGGCCGGCCGCAAAGTGCTGGTGATTGACAGCGATCTGCGGCGTCCCACCCTTCACCTTGCTTTTGGTATAGAAAATCAGCCCGGCTTTTCTGAGGTGCTTACCGGTCAGCACGAACCCGCCGACGTCATTCAAAAGACAGGGCTTGCCAACCTGGATGTTCTGCCTTCGGGTAAACGGCCGCCCAACCCGTCCGACCTGCTTTCCTCGAACCACGCCCAGGCCATTATCACCGCCCTGTCGGAAAACTATGATGTAATCCTCTTTGACACCCCGCCCATCGGAACGGTTTCCGACGGCGTGGTGCTGGCCGCATGCACCGAAAAAACCCTGCTGGTCACCCGGTCCCGAATGACCCGGTACGAGGATGTCAACCGTGAGATTAAGCGGCTCCAGGAAGCAGGCAGCAAGCTGATGGGGCAGATCGTCAATGCGGTGGACACCCGGCGGGAGGGGTATTATTATGGTTATGGTGCTTACCGGTATGCCGGCTATTATACCGAGCAATGATCGATATTCACAACCACATTCTGCCGGGTATTGATGATGGTGCGGCAGACATTGGCCAGTCCCTGGCCATGGCCCGCATGGCGGAAAAAGACGGCATTACCGACATTGTCGCCACCCCTCATCTGATGGATCCGCAACTGGACCGGCCAGCCATTCTTGAACGCGTTTCAGTGTTAAACAGCAAACTGACGGCCGACGGTATTCATGTCCGGGTACATGCCGGCGCTGAAATTCCTTTTTACATGCTTGAAGAAGCGCGTCACTGGATCGGCCTGGCCGGCTCAAAATGCCTGCTGGTCGAGTTCCCGGCCCATGCCGTTCCCCCGGTGGCCGAGGGCATGTTCCACCGGGTAGGCGTGCTTGGGTATACCGTTATCATTGCCCACCCGGAGCGCAATCTTGAAGTGATGGACCGCCCGGAGCGGCTCCTGAGCCTGTTGAAACCCGGCATTCTTGTGCAGATCACGACAGATAGCCTCACCGGCCGCATGGGGGAAGACGCCCGGGCCTGTGCCAGATACCTGGTGAAAAAAGGGCATGTGGACTTTATCGCCACCGACGCCCATGATGATTCAACCCGCCCGCCCCTTCTGTCCGCGGCCCTGGCATCCATACCGGCGTCCGCAAAAGACGACTCCATGAAACTCGTCCGCGACAACGCCCTGGCGTATATCCTGTGTTAATAAGGTGAAAAATCAATTTTACACTGGATTACCCGGTCATGCCGGTAATGACACACTCATCGTCATCGCCGGGCTTGACCCGGCGATCCAGAATAAGATTGACCCAATACCCTATGCCGTCACCCTCGGGCTTGACCCGGGGGGCCAGAATAAGATTGACCCCATACCGTTTATTCATATAGACAATTCCTATGGAAAGACTGCCAGCAGTTTATATCCTGGCAAACGAGCGTAACGGTACGCTTTACATCGGCGTGACCGCCAATCTGATTAAACGTGTATGGGAACACAAAAACGATTGCTTTGAAGGTTTCAGCAAACGCTATAATGTTCACTCCCTTGTGTGGTATGAAATTCACGGGACCATGGAGTCTGCCATTTCCCGGGAAAAAGAGTTGAAAAAATGGAAGCGGAAGTGGAAACTGGATTTGATTGAACAAAACAATCCATACTGGGAGGATCTGTATGAGGAGCTAAAGGGGGAATGAATAAGGAACCAAATCAATTTTACGCTGGATTACCCGGTCAAGCCGGGTAATGACGACTACGTAGGCGGCCGGGCAGGACAGGGAAGCCAAGCCGGGTCATGACACACTCATCGTCATCGCCGGGCTTGACCCGGCGATCCAGAATAAGATTGACCCAATATCCTATGCCGTCACCCTCGGGCTTGACCCGGGGGTCCAGAATAAGATTGACCCAATACCCTATGCCGTCACCCTCGGGCTTGACCCGGGGGTCCAGAATAAAAATGACTCGGTTCCCTGTTAATAAGGTGGAAAATCAATTTTACGCTGGATTACCCGGTCAAGCCGGGTAATGACGACTACGTAGGCGGCCGGGCAGAGCAGGGAAGCCAAGCCGGGTCATGACGACCACATAGGGGTTCAATCCGGGTAATGACGAGTAAGGACCACCCGCGTATGCTTTCAATAAGCCGGTTTCTGTTTTTAGCAACCCTGGCCTTTGCGCCCCTGGCATTCGGCAGCGTGGAGCCATGGGCATTCTTCGTGCTGGTGCTGCTGGTCGGCGCCGCCATCACTCTTTTCCTGGCCGACACCCTGCGCCATGCCACCCCTCTCTACCGGGTGCCCTGCCTCCTGCCCCTGGCCCTGCTGGGCCTTTACATCCTTTTCCAGATCGTTCCCCTGCCCCAGCCCTTCCTCTCCCTGGTTTCGCCCAGGGCTGCGGCCCTTCGCCAGGCCACCATCGGTATCCTTCTGCCGGACCAGGCCTGGCCCCTTACACTGAATCTTCACGCCACCCTGTTCGAGCTCTGCCGCTGGCTGTTGTGGGTCGGCTTCTACTGGCTTTCCGTTCAGCTTCTGTCCGACAAAACCATGCTGCGCCGCACCCTGCTTTTTCTGGCTTTTTTTGGTGGCCTGTTTGCCCTCTCTTCCATTCTTCAGAACATTTTCACCGAAGATCATGCGCTCTGGTTCCGCTACGTTCCTGACAACTCCATGGTGTTTGGGTCCTATGTCTGCCACAACCACTACGCCGGCCTTATGGCCATGATCTTCGGCCCGGTGCTGGCCCTGGTTCTGGCCCATCGCCCGCCCCGCCAGTTCGGCTCCCCGCGGGAAAAAGTACTGGGTTTTTTTGAAGAAGAAGAGACCCCCCTGTTCATACTGCTGATCGTGTCAGCCGCGGTCATTGCCATGTCAATTTTCGCCAGCCTCTCCAGGGGCGGCATCCTCAGCCTGTGCGCGTCCATGCTTTTTTTCGCCCTGGCCCTTTTCGGCAGAGCCTTTCCGGACCGGCGCATCAACCGCCGCGCCAGCGCCGTGCTGCTGCTGTGCGCCGTAATCGCGGCCGTCACATGGTTCGGCTGGGAAAGAATCGACAACCGTTTTGCAAAAATCTATGCGGCGGATAACTTTACAGACAGCGAGGGCCGGTTCCATTTCTGGGCTGACAGCCTGAAGATGGTATCCGACTTTCCCGCCACCGGCGTGGGGTTCGGGGCCTTCGGTAATGTGATCCCCGCTTACCAGAACCGCTACCTGGGCCGCATCCTGGACCATGCCCACAACGACTACCTGGAGCTGCTGGCAGAGGGCGGTATTCCCGGTGTGGTACTGGCCCTGGCGTTTTTTATCTGCCTTTTTAAAACTGTTCGAAAAGTCCTGAAAAAACGCAAAGAGCCCTATACCATCCTGGTCTGCGCGGGAACCGCCACCGGGATCCTGGCCATTCTGCTGCACGGCGTCACCGACTTCAACCTGCATATTCCGGCCAACGCCCTTTATCTGGCCTTTCTCTGCGGTTTACTGGCAGCCGCGGCCCACACGCGCCTGCGCGACCGGGTAACTCCCGTCACCTATCTGCAAGCCCACGCTCCGGGCATTGCCAAAAAAATAACCGTTCCAATTCTTCTGATCTGGCTTGCCCTGGCGGGCCTGGCCCTTGGCCGATGGACAATTCCCGCTTTTGATCTCTGGAGCCCCGATCCTCACATTGCTGCTGGTGATACGGCCCTGGCTGCAGGCCTGCCGTCAACGGCCCTGGAAAACTACCAGCAGGCCCTGGGTTTTTCCCCGACGCGATCCGCCCTGCTTCAAAAAACCGGCACAGCCGCCCTGAAGGCCGGCCTGCCCGTCTCCCGGGCCGAGGCCCTGATGGCCGCCGGCGTCACCCTTTTTCCCATGCGGCCCGGCGCTTATGGAGCGTATGCGGGGTTTCTGCTTGAAACCGATCGAAAAGCAAAAGCCCTGTCCGTGATCCGGTCCGGCCTCGAGGCCCATCCTGCCCAGGCCGACCTGTTTTTTGCCCTCATGGCCCATACCGGTCTCTCCCCGGCGGAAATGTTTACCACCCTGCCCGCCCACTCCCTGGTGCTGACAAAATTTGCAGCCCATGTTCAAGACACCGGTTACGACTTCATGCGAAAAGCCATCCTTACCGCAGCCGTGGAGGCCGCCGATCAGGAAGCTGAACCCGTGCCGTGGGCCTATACCGGCCTGGCCCATCTCTACCTGCGGGAAAAGGACCCTGACCAGGCCATCACCGTTCTGGAGCGTGGCGTTGCCCGCCTGCCGGACAACCCCTACCTGCTTTACCTGCTGGCCCGGACCTATGAACAGAACCATATATCCTACAAGGCCCTGGACCTCTATAAAAAGCTCCAGCTTCTTTCCCCCGGCTACCGCGACACCGAACAACGCCTCAAAGCCCTTCAGCGGTAGGGTTTTTGCTTTTTCGTGTTCCTGCGAACGAAGAGAAACAATCCTCAAGCGTCTTCGGACGCCTCTCTCAATAAAGCAGAAGGGCAATTTTACGCTGGATTACGGCATACTGGATTATCCAAACAACTTGGACAATGAGGGCTACATAGACGGGTAGGCCGGATAATCCAGTATAAACTGGCTGAGAAAACTTTAAAAGCCTTGACCGGACTGCAAATCCATTATAAACAAAAACTATTGTCGCCACGAAGGTGACCCGCCCCGCATACCGGGGTAACCGCGGTACGCAAAAAATTTTTAAAAAATAGAGCCATGAAGGTGATCAGGCCGGCAGTGCCTGAAAAACTTTCATGGCTTTTTTATTGGCCGAAAGGAGTAAAAAATGAATAAACATTTTGAAAAAACGAGGAAAACAAATCACATCGCACGGCCTGCCGCCAGGGTGCTGCTGATCGCTTTTGTGGGGCTGTTGCTTTCGGGCACGACCCTTGCCGCCGACACCCGCGTCATTACAGACATGCTGGACCGGCAGGTGACGGTTCCGGAGCGGGTGGAGCGCGTGATCTGCTCTGGCTCCGGGTGCCTGCGGCTGCTGGTTTATCTTCAGGCTCAGGACCGTGTTGTTGCCGTGGACAGCGCGGAAAAAGGCGGGCTTCCCTTTTCCGTGGAGGCCCGGCCCTATGCCGTGGCCCATCCGGAGCTGCAAGCGCTTCCCCTGTTCGGCGAGTTCCGGGGCCACGACAACCCTGAACTGATTGCCGCCCTTTCGCCCCGGCCCCAGGTGATTTTCAAAACCTACGCGGCCCGGGACGGCGGAGCCGAGTCCCTTTTCGCTAAAACCGGTATTCCGGTAGTGGGGCTGGGTTACGGGGATCTGACCAGAAACCGGCAGGAACTGGACCGGAGCCTGCGGATCATGGGCCAGGTATTGGGCATCGAAGACCGGGCCGGGGCAGTGATCGCCTTTTTTGACGGGCTTGCCGCCGACCTGGAACGCCGGGTGAAAACAGTTGCCGATGCCGACCGGCCCACCACCTATATCGGAGGCCTGGCCCAGCGCGGGGGCCATGGTTTTGCCTCCACAGAACCGGCCTACGCACCCTTTGTTTTTCTGTCGGCCCGCAACGTGGCCGGGAAGCTGGCGAAATCAGGCAAGGGCGACTCCCATGCCGTGGTATCCAAAGAGCAGCTTCTAATGTGGAACCCGGAGATTCTCTTTCTGGACATCTCCTCGGCCAAGCTTCAGGCAGGGGCCAACGGCCTGGAGGAACTTCGGTCCGACCCCGCATACCAGGCCCTGACAGCCGTAAAAAAAGGCCGGGTGTTCGGTGTGTTTCCCTATAATTTTTACACCCAGAACTTTGAATCCATTTTCGCCAACGCCTATTTTATTGGAAAGACATTATACCCCGGGGCTTTTGCCGACATCGATCCCATGACCAGGGCCGAAGAGATTGCCGTCTTTTTAAACGGCGGCCCGGCCTTTGCCGCCATTAATCAGGGATATGACAACCTGGGATTTGCGAAAATTGTATTGCCTTAACCGCAGGAGTTGTCATGTCCCATTTTGACCACGGCCAGGTGCCGGCAGAATACACCGCCTATATCGGCCGCAAACTGTTTTTTCTGGCCGGTCTGCTGGCGGCCGCCGTTCTGCTGATGGTAATGGCCGTTTCCCTGGGCGCGGTGCGCATTCCCGCCGCGGAAGTGGTCCGGGCCTTTTTCGGCCTGGGCGAAGATGAGCGCTTTGCCCTGATCATCCGCAACATCCGCCTTCCCCACGCCCTGGCCGCCCTGCTGGCCGGGGCTGGCCTGGCTGTTGCCGGAGCGGCCATGCAGTCCATCCTGCGCAACCCTCTGGGCTCTCCCTTCACCCTGGGCATCTCACAGGCCGGAGCCTTCGGCGCCGCCTTTTCCGTGATGATCCTGGGGGCCGGCGCCATGCAGAGCACCCAGGCCGGCGCGGTCAGCGTCATCAATCCCTGGCTCACCACCCTGCTGGCCTTTGTCTTCTGCATGATCACCTCCCTGATCATCATCGCCATTGCCCGCATTCGGGGGGCCAGCCCGGAAGTGCTGGTGCTCAGCGGCGTGGCCCTGGGCGCCCTGTTTTCCGCGGCCACCATGTTTCTTCAATACTTTGCCGACGACATTCAGCTGGCCGCCATGGTGTTCTGGACCTTCGGCGACGTGGGCCGGGCCGGATGGCCGGAAGTCTGGTTCATGGCCGTGGTGGTGGCGGGTGCGCTTCTGTTTTTCATGTTTAACCGCTGGAACTACAACGCCATTGACGCCGGGGATGAAACCGCCAGAAGCCTGGGGGTCCGGGTGGAGCGGGTACGCATGATCGGCATGCTGGTCGCTTCCCTGATAACGGCGGTGATCGTGTCGTTTCTGGGCATCATCGGGTTCGTGGGCCTGGTCTGCCCCCATATCGTGCGCCGGGTCATCGGCGATGACCACCGGTTCCTGCTGCCGGCCTCGGCCCTGACCGGGGCCTGCCTGCTGTTGGCCGCGGACATCGGCGCCCGGCTGATGCTGGCGCCGAGAATGCTGCCGGTGGCCATTCTCACGGCCTTTTTCGGAGCGCCCATGTTTCTTTACCTTTTAATCGGGAGACGGCACACATGATGCTCTCGGTCAAAGACATATCCATCGGCTACAACGGCCGCATGGTGCTGCACGACCTGGGATTTACCCTGGAGCGGGGCCAGACCCTGGCGATTCTGGGGCCCAACGGCGTGGGCAAAACCACCCTGCTGCGCTGCATCAACGGCATGCTGAAGCCGAAAACCGGCGCTGTACTGGTGGAAGGGGCCGACCTGTTTGGCATGCGGGCCGGAGAAATCGCCCGGCGCCTGGGATACGTGGCCCAGCGCAGCGAGGCCGGTCGCATGACCGCCTTTGACGCCGTGCTGCTGGGCCGCAAGCCCCACATTCACTGGAACGCATCCGTTGCCGACCTGAAAAAGGTGAGCGCGGCCTTAGACCAGCTTGACCTGGGGCACCTGGCCCTGCGGTACATTGACGAAATGAGCGGCGGCGAGCTGCAGAAGGTGTGCATTGCCAGGGCCATGGTGCAGGAACCGTCCGTGCTGCTGCTGGACGAGCCCACCAGCAGCCTGGACCTGAAAAACCAGCTGGAAATCCTGCGCCTGATCCGCCACGTGGTCCATGAGCACAAACTGGCCGCGGTCATGACCATGCACGACCTGAACATGGCCTTCCGGTTCTCCGACGCCTTTATTTTTATCAAGGACGGCCGGGTGCTGCACTACGGCCGAAACGAGGACCTGACCCCGGACATGATCCATGAAGTCTATGAGGTACCCGTGGAGATCATTCAGCACCGGGGCCAGATGGTGGTGTTTCCCAGGCTGGAACGCAAACAGGAACAGGAGGCCCTTACCGGGCGCCATGCCCATGGCGGGGATTTTCATACCCACAACACGGAATAGCCCGTTGTTGGCCCCTCATTCTTATGTCTTGACAGCCATCCCTGTCCCCATAGTATGCTTGCAACCATGACACCACGCCCCACTCAAACCCTGCGCGCCAGGCTGCTGATTATTTTCCTGGCCGTGGCCCTTGTGCCCCTGGTGATCATGGGGTGGTTTTCCATCACCACCACCGAGGCCCTGATCAGCCGCATGGTACTGCGCCAGCTTCAGAACCTGGCCCAGGACAAGGCGGCCCTGCTGGAGCACTGGCTTGGGGAACGCAAGGCCGACATCACGGTGATGGCCGGAACCTCTATTGTCAAATCCATGGACCCTGCCCTGATCGGGCCTTACCTGGAGCTGATGCGGGAAAAGTACGGGGTGTACCGGGACTTTACCCTGGTGTCGGCCTCCGGGGAGACGGTTTTTGCCATGGGGCCGGCCCCTGCTTCAGGCCGGTACGCGGTGCGGCCCGACCTGTTCATGTCCGATATTACTTTGTTGTCCGGCGAAAGAGAATCCACCTTTCTGATTGCCGCGCCGGTAATCAACGACGCCGGCCAACTGGCCGGCACCCTGTACGGCCGGGTGGGCACGGCCCGCATCGTTTTTTTCGTTCTCAACGTCTCCCTGGGCAAAACCGGGGAGTGCTACCTGGTGGACCGGGAGGGCCGCTTCCTGGCGCACAAGGACCCGGCCCGCATCTTTGCGGAAAACATTACCCAGACCGGCAGCTTTAAAAACATCTTTGAAAAGCGGGACGGCAAAAAGGCCTACCTGGACTACCGGGGCATTGAGGTGCTGGGCACATCCCTGCGGGTTGGCGGCACCGACTGGTTTGTCGTGGTGGAGCAGGACAAGGCCGAGGCCTTTGAAAGCGCGAAAAAGCTCAAGCTGATCGTCTACATGACCCTTTTTCTGGCCATTGCCATTGCCATGGTGCTGACCTGGATCGTGGGCCATCACATTGTCCGGCCCATTCGCAGCCTGAGCCGGGCCGCCGGTTTTATCGCCGAGTCCCGGTTTGACCAGGCGGATTTGAAAACCACCCGGCGCGACGAAATCGGCATGCTCTACCGGTCTGTCGAAAACATGCTGGCAAAGCTCAAGGCCCGACAGGAGGACCTGGAGCAGGAGGTGGTGTCAAAGGACGCCCGCATTCGGGAAACCGACACCATGCTTGCCGAGACCCGGCTGATTGCCGAGCGGTCTGAAAAGTTTGCCGCCATGGGCCGCATGGGCGCGGCCGTGGCCCACGAAATCCGGACTCCGCTGACCTCCCTCAAGCTTTTCCTGGAGTCCGTTCAGGACCTGGCCCGGCTCTCTGCCGAAGACCAGGAGGATTTTCGCATCGCCATGGAGCAAATTCAGCGCATGGAGGGCACCATCAACCGGTTTCTGGATTTTGCCCGGCCCAGGGAACCGGTGTTTTCGGAAATCGATATGGCCGACCTGGTCGCCAGCGTGGTGATGATGATCAGGCCCCTGGCCAATCGCCAGGAGTGCGCGCTTCATGTCCACACGGAAGAAAACCTGCCGCCTGTCACCGGGGACCGGCCCCTGCTTTCCGAAACCCTGATCAACCTGATCGTCAACGCCCTGGAGGCCACGCCGGACCACGGCACCGTGACCGTCTCAGCTACAACCGACCATTTTGAAAAGGAGGGCGTCCGCACCCCGTGCGTTCGCATTGATGTCAAGGACACAGGCCACGGCATTGCCGAAGATCGTGTCAATACGATCTTTGAGCCTTTTTTCACCACAAAGGCGTCCGGCACTGGACTGGGCCTGCCCCTTGTGTTACATACTGTCGAAAGTCACGGCGGCTCCCTGCGTATCACAAGCAAGTTAAAGGAAGGAACAACCTTTTCCGTTTTTCTTCCCCTGAATTTTTCGGAACCGTTTGCATGAGCGACATGGCACACATACTGATCATCGACGACGACGAAGGGCTGGTCCATTTCCTTCGCCGGTTTTTCCAGCGCAAGGGATACGACGTCACCGCCTGCCTCACCGGCAGGGAGGCCCTGGCCGCCATTCCGAAACAGAGCTTCGACCTGATCCTGCTGGACTACAAGATGCCCGACATCAATGGGCTGGACATGCTGGCTGAAATCCGGCGCATCGAGATAAAAACCCCGGTGATTCTCATGACCGCCTACGGTACCACCGACCTGGCCATTGAGACCATGAAACTGGGGGCCTACGACTACCTGACCAAACCCTTTGACCGCAAGGACCTCTCCCGCATCGTCACCGAGGCCCTGGCCGTAAACCGCCAGATGAAGGAGCGGGTCCGCATCGGCACCGGGCCGTTCACCGCGGCCGAAGCCGTTGATAGCCGGTCCATTCGAATGGTGGGCCACGGCAAACAGATGCAGGAAATCTTCAAACGCATCGGCCAGGTGGCGGCCAATGACGTGCCGGTACTGATCACCGGCGAAAGCGGCACCGGCAAGGAGCTGGTGGCCCGGGCCCTCTACCACCACAGCCACCGCAACGACCGGCCCTTTATCGCGGTCAACTGCGCCGCCATTCCGGACAACCTGTTTGAAAGCGAACTGTTCGGCCACGAGCGGGGCGCCTTTACCGGAGCGGACCGCACCTATATCGGCAAAATGGAGCGGTGCGACCATGGCACCCTGTTTCTCGACGAAATCAGCGAACTTGCTCCCGGCGTTCAGGCCAAGCTGCTGCGGGCCCTTCAGGAAGGGGAGATCGAACGGGTGGGCGGGTCCGGCCCCATCAAGGTGGACGTCCGGGTCATCGCCGCCACCAACCGGAACCTGGAACAGGAGATTGAAACCGGGGGGTTCCGAAAAGACCTTTACTGGCGGCTCAAGGTGATCACCATTGACCTGCCGCCCCTGCGCCGGCGTAGGGAGGACATTCCCCACCTGGCCGACTACTTTCTGGCCCGGTTCTGCGCTGAATACAACCGGCCCCAGTGTTATCTTTCCGAATCAGCGCTGACCAAACTCACCGCCTACTCCTGGCCGGGCAACGTGCGCGAACTTGAAAATTGCATTCGCCGGGCCGTGCTGCTTACCGCCGGGGACGTGATTCCCGACGGCAGTCTCATGATTCCCGATGCCGAAACCGAGCCCCTGCCCGGCGACCTGGACACCGCGCAACTCATGGCCCGGCTGCGGGCCATGCTGGACGACATTCTGCCCCAACTGCTGAAACGACCCGGCCAGGGCCTGCATGCCCACCTTGTGGAGGTGGTCGAAACCGCCGCCATCACCCACGCCCTGGACGCCTGTGACAACAACCAGGTCCAGGCCGCCGCCCTGCTGGGCATCAGCCGCAATACCCTGCGCCAGCGGCTCAAAAAACAGCAGGACCCTGCCTGACCTGACCTGCCTCCCCGTCGCCTGTGCAGCTTCTGATCATCCTGCTCAAACCTTGAACAGCATCAGGACACCTTCCCAGTCTCTATTTTTTTACCATTCAAAAAAACCAATATTAATACAGTAGTTTAAATTTTGCTTCAAACTGCGACGGCTTTCGGCACACTAGTTGCGTTGGTAACAGTCGAAACGATGTTCCAGCTCTGCTGGAAAACCATAAACCCGAAAACCGGGTTTATGCAGAATACAGGTAAACGCTTTAAAAGGAGGTCCGCGCATGAGAAACAATCTTATTCACGATATCAATCTTGATTTTCCCGCCACACGAACACTGGTACCCAAAAGTGCGGGCATGGCCCCCGATGGACTTCGGTCGTCCGAACGCATTGACGAAGTGATGATGATGTGCGACCGGGACCAGCCTGTTTATGAACAGATCAGCAGCTTCAGCATCGCGCTTTATACCCTGGGATTTTTCGACTGCCCGGACCTGATGTCCGCGGAAGAGATGGACGCGCAAAAGGCCGCGGCCTTTTTAAAAGACCATTTTACCGAAATCCGGCAGGCGGCCCTGCCCATCCATTACCGCATCACCGAATCGTCGGAGCGCTACCTGCTGGTGGTGGGCGACCCTCTGTTTCCCAGGCATTTTGCCTCCCTGGTAGACACCAACAGCGCCCGGCCCTTTTTCTCCAAACTGCCTTTCTTTGGTGCCGGTTTCGACAGCATGGAAGAGCTGAAAAAGGAATTTGTAGACATCGACGGCATCACCGACCAGGATTTCCATTTTTTCAAAAAAAACTGGTACGGCACCATTCCGCCGGAGTCGGTGGGAAAAATTTATATCGTGAAAGACTGACCCGCTCATACACAAGTTTACACGCGTCCCGCTACCGGCGGGACGCGTGTCATATGCGGATCAAAAAATATCAACCCTGTTAACCCTCAGAGGAGGCACAAGGAATGTCAGTCATCAAGAGCGTCATCGACAAGGTCAAGCACATGGATCCGGACCAGAAGGAGTTCCACCAGGCCGTCATCGAGGTTATGGAGACACTGGAGCCGACTGCTGAACGTCATCCCGAATTTGTTAAAAACGGTATCTACGAGCGCATCGTGGAACCCGAGCGAGCGGTCCAGTTCCGGGTGCCCTGGGTGGACGACAAAGGCCAGGTCCAGGTCAACCGTGGCTTCCGGGTACAGTTCAACAACGCCATCGGCCCGTTCAAAGGCGGCATCCGTTTTCATCCCTCGGTCAACCTGGGCATCATCAAGTTCCTGGGGTTTGAGCAGATTTTCAAAAATTCCCTCACCACCCTGGCAATGGGCGGTGGCAAGGGCGGTTCCGACTTTGACCCCAAGGGCAAGAGCGACGGTGAGATCATGCGCTTCTGCCAGGCCTTCATGCGGGAGCTCTTCCGGCACATCGGACCGGAGACTGACGTTCCGGCCGGAGACATCGGCGTGGGCGGCCGGGAAATCGGCTACATGTACGGCTATTACAAAAAAATCCGCAACGAACATACCGGCGTGCTCACGGGTAAAGGACTGGAGTACGGCGGCAGCCTGATCCGGCCCGAAGCCACCGGCTACGGCACGGTCTACTTTGCCTCGGAAATGCTCGCGACCCGTGGCCTTGACTTCAAAGGCAAACGAGTGGCGGTAAGCGGGGCGGGCAATGTGGCCCAGTACGCCATTGAAAAGGTCAACGAGATGGGTGGCACGGTGATCTCGGTATGTGATTCCGGCGCCACCATCATTGATGAAGCGGGCATCGACAACGACAAGTGCTGTTATCTCATGGAACTCAAAAACGTCCGCCGGGGACGGGTCAACGAATATGCCGACCAGTACAAAACGGTCTGTGTTGAAAGTAAAAACGTATGGGACGTGATCCGTGAGCAGGGCATTAAAGTGGATGTGGCCCTGCCCTGCGCCACTCAGAACGAGATCGACGGCGCCAATGCCGAGGCCCTGGTGAAAAACGGCTGCATCTGCGTGGCCGAAGGCGCCAACATGCCCTCTTCCCCGGAGGCGGTGCGGATTTTCCAGGCCAACAACGTGCTATACGGTCCGGGCAAGGCGGCCAACGCCGGTGGTGTGGCCACTTCGGGCCTTGAGATGAGTCAGAACAGCTCCAAACTCTCCTGGACCCGGGAAGAGGTGGACAGCCGGCTGCTGCTGATCATGAAGGGCATTCACAAGTCCTGCCTGGACGCCGCCGAAGCCTACGGCAAAAAGGGCGATTATGTCACCGGCGCCAACATTGCCGGCTTTGTAAAGGTGGCCAAGGCCATGCTGGCCTACGGCATCGTGTAATACTTTATCGTCATTAAGGAGCTGGGCGACGAAGCAATCTTATGGCATGTGTGTTTCGGCCGGGATTGCTTCGTCGCCGGCTTGGCTTTCTTCCATAATCAGGCAAGGTCAAATCGATCCGCGTTCATCACCTTGTTCCAGACGGCCACAAAATCATTCACAAACTTTTCCCCGGCATCTTTACACGCATAGACTTCCGCGATGGCCCGAAGCTGGGAGTTTGAACCAAAGAGAAGATCAACCCGGGTGCCGGTCCACCTAAGCGCCCCGGTTTGCCGGTCACGGCCCTCAAACACGCAGTCGTCCGCCTTTGCCGGGTTCCAGACCGTTCCCATATCCAGCAGGTTGACAAAAAAATCATTGGTCAGCGTCTCTGGCCGTTTGGTAAAAACGCCGTGGGGGGACTGCCCGTAGTTGGCGTTCAATACCCGCATACCGCCGATCAACACCGTCATTTCCGGCGCGGTCAGGGTCAGGAGCCGGGCTTTGTCTATCAGCAGTTCTTCGGCGGATACAGTAAATTTTGCCTTAAGGTAGTTACGGAAACCGTCCGCCAGGGGCTCGAGCACGGCAAAGGATGCCGCGTCGGTCTGCTTCTGCGTCGCGTCCATGCGGCCAGGCTTAAAAGGAACGGTTCCTTTGTATCCGGCGTTTCTGGCTGCCTGCTCAATGGCGGCGCACCCGCCCAGCACAATCAGGTCGGCCAGGGACACCTTTTTACCGTCAGACTGGGCGCTGTTGAAGGCTCTCCGGATTTTTTCAAGCTTTGCCAGCACTTTTTTCAACTGGGCCGGCTGGTTGACTTCCCATTCTTTTTGCGGTGCCAACCGAATGCGGGCCCCATTGGCCCCGCCCCGTTTGTCCGAGCCTCGGAACGTGACGGCCGAGGACCAGGCAGTGTAGACCAGTTGAGACACCGACAGACCCGAGGCCAGAATTTCGCGTTTCAAGGCCGCGATGTCCCTTGCGCCGATCAGTTTGTGGTTCACCGCCGGTACCGGGTCCTGCCAGATCAGTTCTTTCTTTGGCACTTCCGGCCCGAGATAGCGGGAACGGGGTCCCATGTCGCGATGGGTCAGCTTGAACCACGCCCGGGCAAAGGCATCGGCAAAGGCTTTGGGGTTCTTGCTGAACCGTTTTGCGATCGGCCCGAGGACGGGATCAAAGCGCAGCGACAGGTCGGCCGTGGTCATCATGGGCCGATGCTTTTTTGACGGGTCATGGGCGTCGATCACCATGTCTTCTTCGTCCACGTCCATGGCCAACCACTGGTAAGCCCCGGCCGGGCTTTTGACAAGTTCCCACTCGTATTTGAACAGCACCTTCAGATACCCCATGTCCCACCGGGTCGGGTACGGCTTCCAGGCCCCCTCAATGCCGCTGGTAATGGTATCTCCGCCCTTGCCAGTGCCGAAGCTGCTCTTCCAGCCGAGACCCTGCGCTTCGATGGGAGCGGCTTCAGGCTCCGGTCCCACGTGTGAAGCCGGGCCCGCGCCATGGCACTTGCCGAATGTATGGCCACCGGCCACCAGGGCCACGGTCTCTTCAGGGTCCATGGCCATGCGCGCGAAGGTCTCAATCACGTCATAGCCCGCCGCTACCGGGTCGGGGTTGCCGTCCGGGCCTTCCGGGTTCACGTAAATCAGGCCCATCTGAACGGCGGCCAGGGGGTTTTCCAGATCCCGATCCCCGCTGTACCGACTCTTGGGCTTGTCGCTCGTTGCCAGCCATTCCTCTTCAGCCCCCCAGTAAATGTCGGTTTCCGGCTCCCATACATCTTCACGCCCGCCGGCAAAGCCAAAGGTTTTGAATCCCATGGACTCCAGGGCGCAGTTGCCGGCCAGTACCATGAGGTCGGCCCAGGAGATCCGTTTGCCGTATTTCTTTTTGATGGGCCAGAGCAGGCGCCGGGCCTTGTCAAGGTTGGCGTTGTCCGGCCAGCTGTTTAAGGGTGCCAGCCGCTGACTGCCGGAGCCCGCGCCGCCGCGGCCGTCACCCATGCGGTAAGTGCCGGCGCTGTGCCACGCCATGCGAATGAAAAGCCCGCCATAGTGGCCATAGTCCGCCGGCCACCACTCCTGGGAATCGGTCATCAGGGCGTAAAGGTCCTTTTTTACCGCCGCCAGGTTGAGTTTTTTGAACTCCTTCGCGTAGTCGAAGTCCTCGCCCATGGGATTGCTCTTGTTCGACTGCTGATGCAGAATGCTCAGATTCAACTGGTTCGGCCACCAGTCCCGATTGGACATACCGCCGCGAACCGTGGAGCCCACTACCGGGCGTTTGCTGTCTTTATCCATTTTGCTTCCTCCTTTTATTGTCCGGGTTTATGTACCGTGCTGACATGAATATCCTTTGGGTGTCTTTATGTGGGTACCGATCATCATAATCGATCGAATAATAGGTAAAAAGCGAGGCGGAACTGCTTTTATCCGGCCGGTATTGATGCTGTGGCTGGTTCCAGTGGAACTGTTTGAGTAGCTCGTAAAGGTTATATCAAACCGCCCTCACCACGTTTCTGGTAACCGGTTCTCCGTCCTTCTCCCCTATTTCCCGGCTTTCTATTTTAAGCCGGTTTTCGGCAAAAAGCTGAATGCATTGGGGGTAGAGCTCCCACTCCAGTTTGAGGCCTTTTTCCCGAATGGTGTCGATGGTGTCGTCCGGCAGAATGGCAAAGGATTTCTGGCCGATGATGGGGCCGGTGTCTTCACCGTAGTCGATAAAGTGGACGGTGCAGCCCCCGACCTTGCAGCCGTAGCGAAAGGTGTCGCCATAGCCGTCGGTGCCGGGAAAGGCGGGCAGCAGGGCCGGATGAATGTTCATGATGCGGGGCCGGGCCGGGTCGGGGTTGACATGGTCGATAAAGTACGGCGTGAGGTTACGCATGAACCCGGCCAGGATCAGCAGGTCAAAAGGGTGGCCTGCCATGTGGCTCAGCAGGGTGGCCTCGGCAATGGCCCTGGTTTTTAAAAAGGACTGGCTTTTGTCCGGCAGAGACGCGGCGGTTTTTTGCAGATCAAAATCGGATGGCAGGGGCAGGCTGTCGGGCTTTGCCTTGAAAGCTCCGAGGATCCGGCTGTAATCCACCACAAAAGTGGCAATGCCCTGGTTTGCCGCCTTTTCAAGGCCGGCGGCCGCCGGGTTGTCTGATCCGACAAACACCACTTTACCGTCGATTCGGCCTGCGTCGCAGGCCCGCATGACGGCGGCAAGGTTGGTGCCACTGCCTGAAATCAGTGCGCCGATTCGTATCATAGGGTCAATATAATGGGTAGGGTCAAAAGATTCAAGGTTAAACCTCACCGCTGTATTCGGTAAGGAACTGCTCAAAAAAGGTCTCCATGAACCGGTGGCGGGCCTCGGCCATTTTTTTGCCGGTTTTGGTGAGCATGCGGTCCTTGATCAGCCGAAGCTTCACCCGGTACTCCCGGAATCCCGTGTCGTCCTTTGAATAAGCCGGGGCCTTTTCCACATCAATGTCGGGATTGTGAAGTTTCGCGCCCAGTTCCCCGGCAAACAGGTAGGCCCGGGCCACGCCCACGGCGCCGATGGCGTCGATTTTATCCGCGTCAAACACCACCTTTGCCTCAAGGGTCTCGGGCTCCGGGGGCCGCCGGAACCGGTGGGCCGCCACACAGTGAAGAATGTTTGCCTTCCGCTCGGCAGGCAAGGGGAAATTCTCTAGTATCTCTTCAGCCATGCGCGCGCCCTTTTGCGCGTGACAGATCTTTCCATTTGAGCCGTCCTGGTGGTTTCTGCCGATGTCATGAAGAAAGGCGGCGGCGATCACCACCTCCATATCAGCCCCTTCAGCGGCACCGATGGTACGGCTTAAGCCCACTACCCGGCGGGTGTGTTCCCAGTCGTGGCTGCCGCCGGTGTTTTCAAGCAGGCCACGGACAATGGTCTCGATGCGGATCAGCATAAAATTGCCCTTATTTTCCCAGATGCACCGACGGCGTCAATCCGCATGCCTCACACCCCTCGATCAGGCCGTCCAGGTCAAAGGCTTCGATGGGGCCGACAGCGCCGGTGGCCCGAAACCCCTGGACGGCGGCCCGGTGAGCGGCCCAGGCCATCATTTTCGCCGTAAACGAGTAACCGTCAACACCCACAAGATCGGCCCGGGCCAGCAGGCGGCCTTTTTCGTCAAAGGTTTCAGCCACCACGTGGGTCTGGTGCTGTTGCAGTATTTCCGGTGACGGTCCTTTGCCTGTGCTCTCCGGCAGCATGGACAGCGCGGCCCTTGCCAGTGAACGGTATCCTGGGATTTTTCCGGCAACCGACTGGAACAGGGCCGCCTTCTGCATGATATAAGTTTTGCCGGCAAACCATCCCAGGTAGGTATTGATCTCCCGCAGCTCGGGAAAAACCCGCGGCAGGGAGAAATGTTCGGTACACGACACGGTCAGACCGGGATGGGGTTGGCCGTCCAGATCAAAAGTGCGCGTGCGGATACCGCCGGTCTGCTCCACCAGCTTCCCCGACTGCCATACCTTGACGGGATCGATCATGGCCAGACGAAGGGAAGAGGCGGTCCCCTGGCTCATGTCAAGGGGCTGGACCCTGCCCTTCTTTTTTGAATAATAGCCCACGTCCACCCGCACCGCCTTCTTGCCCGATGCGCTCAAGGCAATGCCGGCCGCGCAGTTGCCCGGAATATAGTCGTACCCGCAGGCGGTCAGCAGAGTGGCGCCGGTGGAACGGGCCTGCGGTCCGTAAGTTTCAAACACCCGGGCGATAAAGGAGGGTTCACCGGTGGAGTCGATATAAACAGCGCCTTTTTCAGCGGCAACGGAAACCGCGGTTGTGCCGTACTTTGCAAACGGCCCCACCGTGGAGACCAGAATATCCCCTTTCCCCACCAGGGCCGCCAGACCGGCCGGGTCGGCAACATCGACAACCGCGGTTTTCAGGCCGCCCAGTTCCGCGGCCACAGACTCCAGCTTTTCACGGCTGCGGCCGCACAGAATCGGCAAAAGGCCCCGCCTGACCAGCTCCTGGGCCACCTGCTTTCCGGTATAGCCGGTAGCGCCAAAAAGTACGATTTTCTGATTGTCCATGATGCCTCCCAGATCCTTCATTATTTCCCCTCGAACCGGTCAAAGATTTTGGCATTTTCCATCACGTCCAGAGTCTTGTGCAGCAGGTCCACAATCTCTTTGGTGGTGGCGTTTTCATGATCCAGGGTCATGATGTTCTTTTCAATGTATGCCAGATAATTTTTCAGGGCCATCTCGGTGTCTTTGGTGTCAAAACAGCGCACGCTCTGCTCAAGCTCGATGCTCAGGCCGTGGCGCAGCGTGGTACTCTCTCCCTGGACCACCGATTTTTTGATCGCATCAATGGCCACAGGAGGCCGCTTGCTCATCCTGTCGGCAAACGACTGGACCTTTTGGACAAATTCCGCCTTGTCAAATATGTCGGTAAGCAGGCCGGCCTGCCTGGCCTCCTGCGGGGTCCACTGGCAACCGCGCAGCATCAGCTCCAGTGCCCTGGCCCGGCCCATCAGCCGGGGCAGCCGCTGGGTGCCGCCGCCGCCGGGCACGATATTGACCAGCACCTCGGGCTGGCCCATGGTAAAACCCTGGTCCCCCACCATGAACCTAAAATCAAAACAGGCCGCCATCTCGGTGCCGCCGCCGTTGCAGGAGCCGTTGATGGCGGCAATGGTCACCTTATTCATGCGTTCGATGGCAAAATAGGTGCGCGTCATCTGGACCCAAAGCAACATACCCGACGAGTACCCGCGTATGGCCCTGGCCTGCCACAGCATCAGGGTCTCATACCAGGGGAACAGGTCCATGAGCCAGTTGGAAAAGGTCATGTAATATTTGAGCAGGGCGCTGGTGAGCCGATAGCGGACCAGGATGTGCAGCATCAGCCGCCGCAGGTGGGAGGTCAGGGCCGCAAGCTCGCCAATGGAAAAATGCATGATGTAAGAGTCTTCCCGGCCTCCGGTCAGAATAAACACCCGGATTGAATCGTCCCTGCTCACCTTCCTGATCAGGTGGTGCATCTCGGCCAGCATGTCGGTGATGATAAAATTGACCGGCGGGTTGTGAATCTCCACCCACAGGGTTTGATTGACCTGTCGTGTCTTGAGATACCTGTAGGTCATGGGCGCTCCTTGCTTATCAAAAGTCAAAAGATCAGGCCCCCTCCACCATGGCCACCACACGGGCCGGGCCGGCACTGGCCCCCTCAATCTTTAAAGGGAAACAGGCCACTTTAAATCCGTGGGACGGCAGGGCCGACAGGTTGACCAGCCGCTCGATGTGGGAGTAAGCCCGGTCCACCTGGTGGGCGGCCCAGAAGATGCCCTTTTCCCCTTTTTCCGTGGCCCGTGCGGCCTGAAGGTCTAAGGGTTCGTCCCAGCCCCAGGCGTCAATGCCCATGACCCGGATACCCCGGTCGATCAGCCAGACCGTGGCCTCGGCCGTGACGCCGGGACCCTGAAAAATATAGTCGGGCGCGCCGTAATGCTGGTCACACCCGGTGCGCATCAGCACGATGTCAAAGGGCTTGAGCGCGTAGCCGATATCGGAAAACCCCTTTTCAATGTCGGCCACATCAATGGGATTGCCCCGGGACTTGTGGGTCATGTCCAGGACCACGCCGTCGGAAAAAAACCACTCCAGGGGAAGCTGGTCAATGGTGGCGGCGGGCTTTCCTTCAATGGCGCTGTTGTAGTGCCAGGGCGCGTCCACATGGGTGGAGCTGTGCGTGCCAAGCTTTGTGATCTCCTCGGTGGCCCACCCTTCCTCATTTCGAAAGGCCGACGCGGGCGCGTTGAGCAGGGCCGAAGCCTGGGCCGCACCGTGGGCGTGGTTGAAATATTCGATATGAACGGCATCAAAGGCCGCGCTCTCCTTTGGCATGGAGCGGATGGTGGCCGACAGGTCAATGACTTTCATGATTTCCCCCTTGATTGATGTACCGGCGGATTATTCCGTATGCGCGCTTGATCGGGCGTCTACAAGGGCGTTCCGCTGGTAGGCCCGCAGTCCGAACAGGGGCAGGACGGCCAGGATATGGTCGAAGATATCCGCCTGCACCGCCTCGTAATCGGCCCAGGCCGTGTCCGATGTAAACGCGTATATCTCCAGGGGCAGGCCGGCGTCGGCCTCGGGCTGAAGATGACGCACCAGAAGGGTCATGTCCTGCCGGATCTTCGGATGATGTTCCAGGTAGGCCCGGACGTAGGCACGCAATGTTCCGATATTGGTCAGCCGCCGGCCGTTTAACGGCAGGGTATCGGTGTCCGTTATATCCCTGTTGCATTCGGCCAGCTCTTTTTCTTTCTTTTCCAGGTAACCGGAAAGCAACCCGATTTTTTTGACCCGCTCCAGGACACGGCCCTCCAGAAACCCGATGCTGGACTGGTCGATCAGCACCGACCGCTTGATCCGGCGGCCTTTGGCCTCCTGCATGCCCCGCCAGTTTTTAAAGGTATGGTCTAAAAACTTGTGGGTGGGAATGGAGACGATGGTCTTGTCCCAGTTCTGGACCTTTACCGTGTGCAGGGCGATATCGATCACGTCCCCGTCCGCTCCCATGGCGGACATCTCAATCCAGTCCCCTTTGCGAAAAAGATCGTTGCCGGCGATCTGAATACTGGCCACAAAAGAGAGAATGGTGTCCTTGAAAATCAGCATGATCACGGCCGTCATGGCCCCGATACCGGAAACCAGCTTCCAGGGCGACATTCCCAGCAGGAGGGCCAGGGCCACGACAACACCGATGATAAAAACAAAAATCTTGACCAGCTGGACATACCCCTTCAGCGGCCGGCGCACGGACACGGGAAACTGTTCGTAAATGGCCAGGCCCGCGTTGAGGGTCCTGCTGATCAGCCCCAGGGTCACGATGGTGAGATAGACGGTCAACCCGTTATGGACAAGGGTTTGGTCGAATTCCGGGAAAATCCGCACACCATAAGACACAACCACGGCCGGCGCAAAAAACGCCAGCGCGGAAAACACGCCCATCTCCACCAGCACATCATCCCACTGGAACTGGGTCTTTCTGGCCAGGCGGTGAATAACCCGAATGAGAACCAGCCTGGCAACATAATAGGCCAGCACACCCGCCAGAAGCAGAACCGCCCCCGTGCCCAGAGCGCTCAAGCCGGTCGAATCAGTCAACACATGCAACAAACTTTCCATTCAGGACACTCCCCGTATTATTATTTACGATCAGGGTTCCTCTGACAGGTCCGCTGAAGAAGCACCGGTTATCGGCAGTAGCTTCTCACCCGGTCGCCCTTCAGCCACTGCTTTACCAGGTGGCTGAAGATGGTGATGTCGGTCTGCTCTTTTTCAGCCAGGGCAACCAGGGTTTCAAACCGGTTGTGGGCACGAATAGTATCGCCGGTGAGGGCCGTTATCTTGATGCTGCGCTTGAGCCATTCAACGGCCTGGTCATTGTTACCCAGGGCCGCGCCGCATTCGGCCATGGCCGCCAGGTCGTCGGCCATGCCCCGGTAATAGGCAAGCCGGGTGTCGGCCTCCAGGGCGGATTGGAAAAAAGCGAGCGCTTCGGCATAACGGTCCTGCTGCTGCATAAGATTGCCCAGGCTGGCGTTGACAGTGGCATGGCCGGAAAGGGTGTCCTGCGTTGTGCCGCCCAGTGCCTTTCGCAGCACCGCCTCTGCTTCCTCAAGTGCCCCCTGTTTGGCCAGCAGCACGCCCCTGTTGTTGAGCAGGGGCAAAAAATTCTTTGCAAGGTCCGGCGCCAGGGCGTCGGCCCTGTCCAGCACCGCGCCGGCACCGTCATAGTCCCCGGTCTCCGTCAGCACCGTCGCCTTGTTGGCCAACGCCTGAAGCGCGCCCTGCCTGTCGCCCAGACCCTGGTAGAGGGAAAAGGCCTCATCAAAAAAGGCCGCGGCAGACACAGGGTCATCCGCGGCCCGGTAGACGGTGCCCATGTTGTTCATGCACATGGCCACTCCAGCCACGTCATCGGCCAGGGTGAACAGCTCATGGGCCCGGTTCAGCTCCCGAAGGGCCAGTTCGTTGCACCCGGCACTGTAATCGGCGACCGCCTTCTGCACGGTGTTCCTGGCCGCTGTCACCGACTCGTCACCAAGGTTGACCTCGGCTTTTTTGCCCGCGCAGGCCCCTGTTGCCAGCATCAGGGCCAGTACGGGAATAAGTGCGAATCTCATGCCGACTCCTTTGTTTGCTTTCACGGTGTTCGAAAATAGACCCGGTCGCCTTTTGGAACGGCCTCCAGCCGGCCTTCGGCCACCAGTTGCTCAATGTGGGGACGCACCGCCGCCTCCGGCAGGTTCAGGCCCGCGGCAATATCTGTCGCGGTTACCGGCCGGCGGGCCACCATCTCCACGATATCGGTCGCCACGTTGCCGGAGCCTTCAGCCGGTCCGGTCCCGTCAAATACCACATCCTTCTGATGGGCCCGGCCCAGTGTCCGGTAAAAGTTCTCAATCATGGCCGGAGAAGCCTGTTTTACAAAGGATTCTTCCGGGGGCCGCACCGCCGTGTTCACGTAAACCACGGCCGGGTTGATCCGGTCCACCAGGGGCTTGAAGGCCCGGGCATCGTCCACGGACGCGTTGATGCCGTCCATGATAAAAATCTCCAGCCACAGCTGCCCGCCATAGGCTTTTGAAAACGACACCAGCCCTTCCGTCATGGTGGTAAAATCAACGGTGCGGTAGGGCCGGTTGATGGATGCAAACATTTCCGGGTTCCACGCGTCCAGAGAGGGAATCACCATGTCCGCCGCCAACAGGTCGCTTTGCACTTCCGGATCGGAAAGCAAGGACCCGTTGGTCAGCACCACCACCGGTATGTCGGTTTTCTGCTTGATTCCCGCAATAACCGCGCCGATATCGCTGTTGAGTGTGGGCTCTCCGGACCCGGCAATGGTGATGCAGTCGGGCCGGTCGATTTTTTCCAGCCGCTCGAAAAGCTGGGCCAGCACAGTGTCGGCGTCCCGGTAGGGCAGCCGCTTGACGGTTTTGGATGACGATTTTCCAAGCTGGCAGTAAATACAATCATAGGTGCAGAGCTTGAGGGGAATCAGGTCCACGCCCAGGGAGCGGCCCAGCCTCCGGGAGGGCACCGGTCCATAGATAAAAGAAGCGTTGCTGCTTTTGTCTGTCATGCCACAGCCGCCTGATAAGCTTCATCCATGCGCTTCTGAAGGTAGGCGGCCATTGCGTCGTCCGATTCGTTGAGGTCAAAGCAATGGCCGTCTTCCCCCAGAAGCCCGCCGGGAATCAGGTCCCCCAGTTCATCCGGGTCGGTGATCATTTCGCCATAGAAGCAGACCGACAGCCACCGGTTGTCCGGATCATCGTCGATCACGTCCACCATGACAAACAGCTCCCGCTGCTGACCGGGCCGGGCCGCCCGCAGCGAATAGCTGATACCGGGCCGGGCTTTGAAGGAAAGAACCGCGTCAGGCATGTTTTCAAGGTGCCCCTTGAAGGTGATAAACGCGTCCCGCGTTCCTGCGCCGTCCGTTCTCCATTGGTCGATAAACTGAGTCAGTTCGGCTGTTTCCATTGTTACGCCTCCTTTGTTGAAATGTTGCCCGACATTGCTTTGTAATGCCGGCAGATGTTTAAAAAATCGCCCACATCCAGTGTCTCAGCCCTTACCGTGGGCGCAACGTCGGCCCGGACCAGCAGTTCTTCCCAGGCGGATGGGGAAATTTTCGTCATTCCCGCGGACAGGGCATTTTTAATGGTTTTGCGCCGCGTTGCAAAAGCGGACTTGATCATAGCAAAAAAGAGCGCCTCGTCGCAATCCCTGTTCCCGGGCCAGGGGCGAAAAACAATACGCACCACCTCGGAATCCACGCCGGGCCGGGGAAAAAAAAGATTGGGCTTCAGCCGGGCCACGGTGCTCAACTCCGCGCAATAGCGAAGGGCCACGGAGATCCGGCCGTACTCCCTGTTGCCGGGCGGGGCCGCGATGCGCCGGGCCAGCTCCTGCTGGAACATCAGCACGGCACGGTCCACGGCCTCCCGCTTTTCCACCAGGTCCATGAGAATCTGGGAGGAGATATAATAAGGAAGGTTTCCCAGCACCACCAGTTTTCGGCCGGCCTCCCGGCATATCTCCCGAATATCGGTTTTCATAATATCTCTATGCAGCACTGTCACGTTGTCCAGGCCGGCGGCCCTTACCGTCTCTTTTAACGGTTCGATCAGCCGGCCGTCTGTCTCAATGGCGTAAACCCACGCCGCCTGCCCGGCAGCCGGAATGGTCAGTGCCCCGGTGCCCGGCCCCACCTCCACCACCACGTCCGCTTTTGAAAGCCCGCATTTTCTCACAATCATTTCCGCGGCCTGGGGGTCGCAGAGAAAGTTCTGGCCAAGGCTCTTCTTGGGCGCAATGTCGTGGCCGGACAGAATGGTTCTGGGAGAGGTCATAAAATGCTTCAAAAAATCAATTTTTATAAGGGTTCAAGGATTCAAGGGGGCCACGGGACCCCTGTTTGTAGTGTGCCCGCAAGGGCATTGTTTCTGATCGGTCTTTAAACGCCTGACGGCGTCACTACAAACGGGCCAACTGCGCTGACCATTTTCCCACGGACAAACAAGTAAAATCCCTGTTTGTAGTGTGCCCGTAAGGGCATTCATCTTTCAACACCAGAGCGTTCACAAATTTCTTGACGGCCCTGACAGTGGTATTGTAGGCTTCAACTCATGGCGGCAACAGGGGGCCGCTTCCTTGTTTTCCAAATTTTCCAGCAACAGGCCACAAAACGTGTTTTCCTGTGGTTGTCGCTGGCCATTGTATACCAAACCAGTGGATGATGCTTATGAAAAAACACATCAAAGGCCTGATTCTCATCGGCGTCGGTGTGCTTCTGGGCTTTCCGGTCTTCAGCATGACCTATTACACCATGGTACGGACCTCCACCCCGGAGTTCTGCGCCTCGTGCCACGAGATTCAGCCGGCGGTGGATGCCTGGCGCACCTCCACCCACGTAAACAACGCCCAGGGGTTTGTGGCGGACTGTATGGACTGTCACCTGCCCGCCCCCCACAACACCGCCGACTTTTTTTACACCAAGACCCTGCACGGCCTCAAGGACGTGATCGCCCATTTTGTGATGGACGAATATGACCGTGAAGAAAACAGGGAAAAGGCCTATGCCTCATTTAAAAACGACCAGTGCATGAAGTGTCACCGCAACATTCTCTATATTCCGGACAAGCGGGGCGCCATGCTGGCCCACCGGGACGTGGTCAACGCCCTGCCCGGCCGGGAAAAACGGTGCGTGGACTGCCACCGGGACCTGGTGCACAACACGGTTGAATTTTATCAATACAAGCAGTTCAAAAAGCTGTAACCGGTGAACAAGGAGGGTATATGAAAACAACGGTAAAATGGTTTGCGGTTGCTGTTGTGTGCCTGCTGGCGGGTACGGCATGGGCTGCCGACGGTTCGGCGGACATGAGCAAGGAAAAGGAGTTCCGCATCGAGCGCAGCATCTCCGAGGCGGGCATCGCCTGTATTCAGTGCCACAAGCGGGAACATCCCGGCCTGTTTGCCGACTGGGCCAACAGCCGGCACGCCAACGCCAACATCACCTGCATCGACTGTCACCAGGCCCAGGAACATGATGCGGACGTGAGCAAGGCCCACTACACCCAGTATGAAAATTCAAAAGACCCCTGGGCTCAGAAGAAATACCGGGTACCGGTCAGCGCCGTGGTCACGCCCAAGGACTGTTCCCGGTGCCATCCCAACGAGGCTGAGCAGTACGCGAAAAGCAAACACGCCAACACCATCGAAATCATCTGGAAGATCGACCCCTGGCTCAATGACGGTATGAACAGCGACCTGGAGCGGACCTCAGGTTGTTTTTACTGCCACGGCACGGTGCTGGAAAAGGACAGGGACGGCAACCTGACCCCGGAGACCTGGCCCAATGTGGGGGTGGGCCGGATCAACCTGGACGGCAGCAAGGGAAGTTGCACCAGTTGCCACACCCGCCACCGCTTCTCCCTGATGGAAGCCAGAAAACCCGAGGCCTGCGGCCAGTGCCACCTGGGCCCGGACCATCCCCAGATTGAGATCTATACCGAGTCCAAGCACGGCGCCATGTACGCGGCCTTTGCCGACGAATACAACTGGACCGCCGCCCCCGGCACCTGGAGCCCGGGCGTGGATTTTCGCAGCCCCACCTGCGCCTCCTGTCACATGTCCGGCGCGGGCGCGGTGCGCACCACCCATGACGTGACCGAACGGCTCTCCTGGGAACTTCAGGCCCCCCTCACCGTTCGGCCCGAAGATTTCGCGGCCTTTCCCGCAAAAACCAACTGGCAGCAGGAGCGGGAAAAGATGCAGGCTATCTGCATGCAGTGCCACGGCAAGACCTGGGTGGTTGATCATTATGAAAAAACCGACAAGGTGGTCAACGAGTATAACGAGGTTTACTTCAAACCGGCCAAGGCCATGCTCGACTCCCTGTATGAAAAGGGGCTGCTGGACAAGAGCCGCTTTTTCGACGAGGCCCTGGAGGTGGAGTATTATGAACTGTGGCACCACGAAGGCCGCCGGGCCCGCATGGGAACGGCCATGATGGCGCCGGACTACGCCTGGTGGCACGGCTTCTACGAGTGCAAAAACCGGTACAACCGGTTTATGGAAGAGGCCCGCCACCTGATCGAGACCGGCCAGAAGGCTTACAAATACCCGGATTTTCCCAATGCCACGGGATCCACGGAAAAGCCCAAAGCGGTGTTTCCGAAACAATAAAACGCAAAAGGCGGCGCCGGTCGTGTGACGGCCGCCGCCTTTTTAAATTCAACGGGCAGCGGCATGGTTCATGCCCCTGCCCGTTTTTTTTATCCATTGCTCCTTACTTTAACGGGTGCCACGGACAGATAAGCAAAATCCCTGTTTGTAGTGTGCCGTAAGGGCATTGTTTTCGATCGGTTGTTAAACGCCTGACGGCGTCACTACAAACGGGCCACCGCTGCCTTTGTTCACAGCTTTTCCGCCTTGGTCCGGCTTTTCCTCTGCTTTTTGGAGAGTCTGTGACCAGGGCCTTTTTTTTTCGTGGTGCCGGACCAGGGAGAAAAAGCCCCGTCTTCCTCTGCCATGCCGGCGGCATCCATCATCATGGCCTGGGCCATGCGGTCTTCAAATTCGCGGGACGCGATAATGGCGGCACCGGCGGACTGGGCAAAATCGGTAATGCCCCGGTCCGAGCTGACCACCAGGGCCTTTTCCCGTTTTTCCGCCGCCATTTTCCGGATCACGCTGTCGGCGGTCTGGCCCGGCCCGGAAAACCGCACGTCAATACCGCCCACCCGGTCCCTGTGGGAATAGTAGGAAGGCGCGTCCGTGCCGTCAAACACCACGGTGATGGTATGGGCCTTGATCCGTTTATAGGAGACAAGGCTGGCCACCAGGGCCTCCCGGCCGGCCTGAAGATTCTCCTGCTCAATGCGGCTCAGCACCGGAGACTGGCGAATCAGGTTGTACCCGTCGATGATGATGTGAAGGGACATGATCGGGATTTCCGAAAAACAGAAAAGGGTCTAATCGGGTCAGGCCCGGGGTGACGGAAAACAGGCAAAATCCCTGTTTGTAGTGTGCCCGTAAGGGCATTGTTTCTGATCGGTCGTTAAACGCCTGACGGCGTCACTACAAACGGGCCGTCTGCGGCCCTGGTGCCCGTAAGGGCATTGTTTCTGGTCAGTCGTTAAACGCCTGACGGCGTCACTACAAACGGGCCGTCTGCGGGCCCTGGCCCGTGCTGCCCGTTTCAGGTCGTTTTACTTTGAAAGAGGAAGCCCATCAGATATTCAGCAGCAGTTCCAGAACCCGGTCCAGGTCGGCGTCGCTGTAAAACTCGATCTCGATCTTTCCCCGCTTGCCTTTCCGCTGAATGCGGACCCGGGTACCGAAGATTCGGGCCAGGCTTTCCGTCATGTCGGCAAAATGGGCCGCGTCCGCCGGGGCCGGCTTTTTCAGGGGCCCTGCGGATGAAGACGAACCGGCCTTGTCCGGCGCCTTGACCATGGCCTCGGCCTGGCGCACGGAAAGACCTTTGGCCAGGATGGCCTGAAAAATGGTGTTCTGCTGCTGGGGGGTTTTGGCCGCCAGCAGGGCCCGGGCATGTCCCGTGCTGATGGACCCGTCGGTGATGCGTTCCTTGATGGGGTCGGGCAGGTTGCGCAGCCGCAGCATGTTGGCCACGGTGGACCGGTTCTTGCCCACGGCCGCGGCCACCTCCTCCTGGGAAAACCCGAAGGTGTTTACCAGCATGTGATACCCCTGGGCCTCTTCCAGCGGATTCAGGTCCTCGCGCTGCACGTTTTCCACGATGGAGTAGACCAGGTGCTGCTGGTCCGAGATGTCCCTCACCACCACCGGCACCTGGGAGAGACCGGCCAGCCGGGCGGCCCGGAGCCGGCGTTCGCCGGCCACCAGCTCGTAGCCGGTGTCGGTTTTCCGGACAATCACCGGCTGAATCACGCCCTCTTTTTTGATGGACTCGGCCAGGGCGGCAAGCTCCTCTTCTGAAAAACGGGACCGGGGCTGAAACCGGTTGGAAGAAATAACGTCCAGATCACAATAAAAATAGTCCCCTCCGGCGGCATCGGCCCGGGACATCTCCGGAAACAGGGCGTCCAGGCCCCGGCCCAGGGCCCGTTTCTTTTTCGGCTCCCGGGGCTGCTCTTTGTTCTTTTTGACAGGTCCCTTTTTTTTCATATTCACCCTTGGTCTCGTTTTATCAGCTCCCTTGCCAGGGCCATATAACTTTTTGAGCCGGCCGAGGCGGGGTCGTAAAGCAGAATGGGCAGCCCGAAACTGGGGGCCTCGCCCAGCCGCACGTTTCTGGGAATCCGTGTTTTAAATACCAGGTCGGCAAAATGGTTTTCAGCGTCCTCGGTAACCTGGTTGGAGAGGTTGGTGCGCTGGTCAAACATGGTCAGCAGAATGCCGGCGATCTTCAACGGCGGGTTAAGGGACTGCTTGATGCGCCGCACGGTCTGCAGCAGCTGGCCCAGGCCTTCAAGGGCATAGAACTCGCTTTGCAGGGGGATCAGGATCGAATCAGCGGCGGCCATGGCGTTGATGGTCAGCAGGGTCAGGGAAGGCGGGCAGTCCAGAATCACATAGTCATAATCGTTTCGGACCGGCGCCAGAACCGCTGCCAGCAGCTTCTCCTTGCCCGGCTCGTCCACCATCTCCACCTCGAACCCGGAAAGCTCCACCCGGGAGGGCAGAATCGAAAGGTTTTTCACCGGGGTCTGAATCACGGCACGGGCCGCCGGGGTATCGCCGATCAGAACGTGGTAAAGGGTCTTTTCCAGCCCGGCCTTGTCCACGCCCACACCGGTGGTGGCATTGGCCTGGGGGTCGCAGTCCACCAGCAGCACCTTTCTGGCAAGCGACGCCAGGGCCGCGGCAAGATTGACCGATGTGGTGGTTTTGCCCACCCCGCCCTTCTGGTTGGCTATGCATATGGTTTGAGACATAAACCGTCTGATACCATAAAACATTGTCTTTGAAAAGAAGATATACTATTGTAGTAAAATCCGGCCGGGCCGGAAAACCGCAGTTCTTTTAACATTCAATTATCTTCTGCCGGGACCTTACAGCCCCCTTGCAGGACAGAATAATGCCATTTTACAAAAAATTTCTTGCCATTATGTGCCTGGCCGCCTACCTGGCCGGCCTTCTGACAGCACCTTCAGCCCATGCCCTGACCCTGGGCGAGGAGGAGGAGCTGGGCAAAGAGTTCTTTAAATACGTTCAACACCGGTACCGGTTTATTGAGGACCCCTTTGCCCGCCACTACATTGAGGCCCTGGGCAAGCGGCTGGCCGCCGTTTTTCCCGACCCCATGTTTGAATACCGGTTTTTTATTATCGAGGATGAAACCTACAACGCCTTTGCCGCACCGGCCGGATACGTGTTTGTCAACACCGGCCTGATCAAGGCCATGAATTCGGAAGCGGAGCTGGCCGGTATTCTGACCCATGAAATCGCCCATGTGTATTGCCGCCACATATCTGAAAAAATTGAAAAATCAAAAAAGATCGGCCTGGCCACACTGGCGGGCATCGCCGCCGGCATCTTTCTGGGGGCCGGCGGGGCCGTGCCCGGTGATGCCGTGATGATCGGGTCAGCGGCCGCGGGCCAGGCAGCGGCCCTTGCCTACAGCCGGGCAGACGAGCGGCAGGCCGATCAGATCGGGGTCACCTACCTGTGCGAAGCCGGGTACAGCGCCCGGGGACTGATGGAGATCCTTCAGAAAATCAAAAGCAAGCAGTGGTTCTCGGACAAGGAGTTTCCCACCTATCTCTCCACCCATCCGGGCACGGACGAACGCCTGATGTACATCGACACTCTGATGAACTCACCGGAATTTGCCCGCTGCGGCCAAAAAAGCGCTGCCGACGAAGCGGCCTTTGCCGTTATCAAAACAAAAATGGAGGCCCTCTGCCCCGGCGACAGCGCGGCAATTCGCCATTTTACCGCCCTTGTGGAACAGAACCCGGCTGATCCGTCGGCCCGCTACGGCCTGGGCCTGGCCCTCCTGCAGAACAACCGCCCTGCCGATGCCATTGCCCACCTGGAAAAGGTGGCCGAAAAAAGTCCCTTTCACCCGCACGCCTTAACAGACCTGGGCAAGGCCCATTACTTTACCGGCGCCTATGAAAAGGCGCTCTCGATTCTGGAGCGGGTTCCGCCCACCGACTTTTACAACACCGAGCGGTACTTTTACACGGCCATGGCCGCTGAAAAGCTGGGCCTGCACGACAAAAGCATCACCCTTTACAAGCGGATCATTCAGCAGGAACCCCGCTACCTGCCGGCCCTTTACGAACTGGGCAAGGTCGCCGGCGAACAGGGCAACCTGGACGACGCCCATTTTTACCTGGGCATCTACCACAACAACCGGCGGGAGGCGGACACGGCCCTGTTTCATCTCAACAAGGCCCTGGAACTGACCAAAGACGAAAAACGAAAAGAGCAGATAGAAAAAATGCTGGCCGATATTCAGGCGTTTTTAAAGGAACAGCGAAGGAGCATGAGATAGCGGTTTTCAGCCCCTACCCCATACTAGACGAATCGAAATCGGGATCGGGATCGGGATCGGGATCGGAACAGGCCGCCATTGCGAGCCGAAGGCGAAGCAATCCTGGCCTTATGCGAAGGAGATTGCCGCGTCGCTTCGCTCCTCGCAATGACCTTGGGCCTTCTTCCCATGCAGAAAAACTAATTATGATTTTTGGTAGTTTTCTTTATTTTTCTTTGCGTACTTTGCGCCTTTGCGGTGAATTTTAATTTGTAGAACTTCTCGTAAATGAAATATTTATTCCGCATTCAGCAGTTAACCCGGCGGCTGCCGGTTCTTTTCGCACTTGCAGCGGCCGTCCTTTTTGCAACCATACTGCCGTGCGGGCATTCGTCCGCCGCGGAGACCCTCACGTGGCAGGACTGCGTTCAGGAGGCGTTGGCCCGCCATCCGGAACTGGCCGTCTCCAGGGAGTCTTTAAACCAGGCCCTGGCAGACAGGGACATCGCCAAAAGCCCGGGCCGGCCCCAGGTGGCCGCCAACGCGTCCAGCAGCCGCGGCGACCGGGACGACGCCGCGGCAACCACCTCCCACAGCTTCGGCATCAGCGCCCGGCAGATGCTCTATGACGGGAAAAAGACCACCCACCAGGTTTCCGCGGCCGAGGCAGCCGTCACCTCCCGGCAGTACACCCATGATGTCACCTCCTCCCGCATTCGCCTGCAACTGCGCACCGCCTTTGTCGACCTGCTCCACGCGCGGGAGCTGTTAAACATCTCTGAAGAGATCGCCCGGCGGCGGCGGCAGAACCTGGAACTGGTAAGGCTTCGCCACGACGCCGGCCGGGAGCATCGCGGCTCCCTGCTGTCGGCCCGGGCCAACGTGGCCCAGGCCGAATACGAGATCCGCTCGGCCCGGCGCGAGGTCTCCCTTGCCATGTGGCGGCTGGCCAGGGAGCTGGGAAGAGACGGGACCGCGTCAGTAACCGTTGCCGGAGAGCTTTCCGTGCCGCCAGCCGATGCCGGCATGCCCGATTTTGAAGCCCTGACCGCTGACAATCCCTTTTTAAAAGAGCTGATCGCTCAAAAAGAGGTGTCCCTGGCGAGCAGGGATGCCGTGAAGTCCGGGTTCTTTCCCCAGGTCTATGCCGATGCATCGGCCGGCAGGAGCGATTCGGACTGGCCCCCGGACCGGGACCAGTGGTCCGTGGGCCTGTCGGTCTCGGTGCCCCTGTTTGAAGGGGGCAGCCGGTTTGCCGAGATGAGAAAGGCCGGGGCACGGGTGCGCCAGGCCGAGGCCCAGGCGACAAGCGGCCGGGCTGAAACCCTGCACACCCTGCGCGACGCCTGGATTGCTTTTCAAAACGCCGTGGACCGGGTGGCCGTGGGCCGGGCCTTTGTTGAAGCCTCTGAAGAGCGGGCAAAAATCGCCCAGGTGGAATATTCCAACGGCCTGATCACCTTTGACACCTGGGCCATCATTGAAGACGACCTGGAGCGGGACCGGAAAAACTATCTTACCTTCCTTGCCAACGCCCTGGTGGCTGAAGCTTACTGGGTTCAGGCAAAGGGCGTAACACTGGAGCATGACCTTGAAAAAAACTAACATTCTCCTTCTGATCCTTTCGGTGATGGCAACAGCCGGCGGGGCCTGGTATTTTTTCTACTCCCCGGCCACAAAACCGGCCAAAGACTTTGTCCTGGAAGAAATTCTTCCGGAGGTGGGCACCATTGCCGTGACCATCTCCACCACAGGAGTGGTCAAGCCCAAAAACCGGCTGGAGATCAAGCCGGCCATCAACGGCCGGATTGAGGAGATACGGGTCCGCGAAGGCGATCATGTAAAGCAGGGCCAGGTGGTGGCCCGCATGAGCTCCACGGAGCGGGCCGCCCTGCTGGACGCGGCCCTGGGCCAGGGCGAATCCATGGATTACTGGCAGGACGTTTACAAGGCCACGCCCCTGATGTCACCCATCGACGGCGAAGTGATTGTCCGGGCCGTGGAGCCGGGCCAGACCGTGACCACCCAGGACGCGGTGATCGTGCTGTCCGACCGGCTGATCGTGGGCGCCCAGATGGATGAAACCGACATCGGCATGGTGCGGCCGGGCCAGAAGGCGGTGATCTCCCTGGACGCCTACCCCAACAGTGCCGTGGCGGGCGTGGTGGACCACATCGCCTACGAGTCCACAGTGGTCAACAATGTCACGGTCTACGAGGTGGATATCCTGCCCGGCACCCTGCCCGACTTTTTCCGTTCCGGCATGAGCGCCAATGTTGATGTCACGGTAAAAGAGCAGGAAAACGCCCTGCTGGTGCCGGTGGACGCCCTGATTGAGGAAAACGGTGAAAAGAAGCTTTTGGTCAAACCGGCCGGCGCCAACACCCCGGTGGAAACCGTTGTTTCCACCGGCCTTGCCAACACCGAACAGGTGGCCATCACCAGCGGCATCGACCCGGACACGGTTGTGGTGATCCGCCGGCAGCACTATGAACTGCCCGCCGGCCAGACCGGGGGAAACCCCTTTTCGCCGTTCGGGTCGCGGAAAAAACCCCAGGGCAAATGATTTTTTCGGGAAAAAACGGGCAGGCTGTTTGAGCACCGCCGTAAATAGAATTCGATTTCGATCCCGATAGCGATTTCGATTTGGATAAACAGCCGGAGATCTGTCCTGCCATGATTAAAACCGTTTTTGGACAATAATGAACTGGAATATATGAACACGCCAACTGCTGTCGAAAAATCTCATGAAATACTCAGGCTTGAAAATTTATGCCGGGTCTACCGCAGCGGCGATATAGAGGTTCACGCCCTGCGCGACATCTCCCTGACCATCGAGGCCGGTGAATTTATCGCCATCATGGGGCCGTCCGGCTCGGGCAAGTCCACCCTGCTCCATACCCTGGGCCTGCTGGACCGGCCCGACAGCGGCACCTACACCCTGTTCGGCCGGGACACCACAAAAATGGATGACGACACCCTGGCCACCCTGCGCAACCACCTGGCCGGGTTCGTGTTTCAGCAGTTTCACCTGCTTCAGCGTTCATCCGCCCTTGACAATGTTGCCCTGCCCCTGGTCTACGCGGGCAGGCGGCAAAAAAAGGACCGGGCCGAAAAGCGGCTGGCCGAGGTGGGCCTTTCCCACCGCTCCGGCCACCGGCCCGGCGAACTCTCCGGCGGCGAGCAGCAGCGGGTGGCCATTGCCAGGGCACTGGTCAACAACCCGGCCGTCATCTTTGCCGACGAACCCACCGGCAACCTGGACACCAAAAGCGAAGCCGACATAATGGCGGTGTTAAAGGACTTAAACCGCCGGGGCAAGACCATCATCATGGTTACCCACGAAAAGGAGGTGGCCGAACATGCCGGCCGGATCATTCTGATGCGCGACGGAAAAATCGTGTCGGATGAAAAAAAGGCGGCCCCGGTCCCCGGCGACCCGCCGCCGGCACCGGACCTGCCCGACCGCGGGGCCGGCCGCATCGCCTTTACCGACCACCTGAGGCAGGCCTTTGCCTCGGTCTTCTCCCACAAGATGCGCTCCTTTCTCTCCATCCTGGGCATTCTCATCGGCGTGGCCGCGGTAATCGCCATGCTGGCCCTGGGCCGGGGCGCCAAGTCCTCCATTGAAGAGAGCTTGAAATCCCTGGGTTCCAACCTGCTGGCCATTCGGCCGGGCACTTCCATCATGCGCGGCGTGCACACCGCTGGCGGCGATACCGCCCAGTTTACCGATGCCGACGTGACCGCCGTGGCAAAACTGCCCTCCATCCGCTATTCCACGGGCATGGTGGGCGGCGCCGGCCAGATCGTCTTTCAGAACAAGAACTGGAGCACCCGGGTGGAAGGCGTGGGATACGACTACGGCGTGATGCGGGCCTCCCTGCCGGTGGTGGGCCGCTGGTTTACAAAAGATGAACTGCGCCGGCGGGCCAAGGTGCTGCTGGTGGGCACCACCGTGGCAAGGGAGCTGTTCGGCGAGACCAGCCCCATCGGCAAGACCGTCAAGTTCAACCGCATCAACTTCACCGTCATCGGCGTGCTGCCGCCCAAGGGTTCCAATGCCTGGCGGGACAACGACGACGTGGTGCTGATGCCGGTGACAACGGCCATGTACCGGGTGCTGGGCAAAACCCACCTGGATTTCATGTACGCCGAAGCCCTCAACCAGGAGCTGATGGCCACGGCCGAACAGGAGGTGGGCTCCCTGCTGCGTACGCGCCAGCGACTGTCCCGGGGCCAGGACGATACCTTTACCATTCGGAACCTGAGCGATATTCAGGAGACCCTGACCGCCACCACCCGGACCATGGGGATCCTGCTGGGCGCCATTGCCGCCATCTCCCTGCTGGTGGGCGGCATCGGCATCATGAACATCATGCTGGTATCGGTGACCGAGCGAACCCGGGAGATCGGCCTGCGCATGGCCATCGGGGCCCGGTCAAGAGATATCCTGATGCAGTTTCTCATCGAGTCGGTGGTCATGACCTTCTGGGGCGGCCTGCTGGGCACCCTGATGGGCGTGGGCACGGCCATGGCCCTGTCCCACTTTGCCGGATGGACCACCCTGGTGGGACCGGACAGCATCCTGCTGGCCACCGTCTTTTCCGTGGCCGTGGGCATCGGCTTCGGCCTGTGGCCGGCCCGCAAAGCCGCCCACCTCAACCCGGTGGAAGCGTTGAGGTACGAATAACCCTCCCTGCCCCATCGAAATCGCTATCGGGATCGGGATCGGGATCGAAACCCGCCCGTGGCAAAAACCTGAATATTGTACCCCAAAATCTTCAGCACTTCCCGGGAGCGCCGCACCCCAGTGCGGCTAAAAAAAGCCAGGGGAGCAGAATCTGTTCGTGGGGTTTGTGGCAGAACGCCTGAACTGTGCGGCCCGGCCGCTTTTTGGCCGGGTCAGCACCCGTGAATGGTTAGGCAAAAACTTTTATACCGTTGCAATAAACTTATACACTTTATCCCAAATGGCATCTGTCTCCTGTTGGATAATACTTACAATGTCACCAGGAAGTTCACCGTTGTCAAATTTGGCCTGTAAAGAATATGCCATTTTTTCCAATGAACTACCTTGATAACCAAATTGAATAAGACCATATCCGTAAGCAAGCAGGAAATTTTCAATTCCGAGTCTTTCCCACTGCACGACATGAACCATTTCATGAAAATGCAAACTTTCTGATTGATAAAGATGATTGACAAAAAATGTATCTTTGTAAGTAACACCTACCATCGGCATATTTTCCATGCTGGAAAGCTCGGGCAAGCCCATACGGCTGAGGGGTGGAAAAGGCACCATCCCTTTGACTACAACTGACTTCGCCTTATTAAGTAAATCAGGTGGGAAAATGGCTTTCAAACGTGAAAATGGGAGACTGATCACAGGTCTTGCATCGGCGTTATGTTTTTCTAATGTATCTTCGATCCATTTCTCGACTATTGGCAAAATGGATCGAAATCTTTCTATGAGGTCAAATTGATTCATATGGCAAAACCACAAAGCTATTTTGATTAAGGAAACGCATTACATTCGAAATGTCTCATGAAATTTATGATCTATTTAGTTCTATTTCTATTCTTTGAGACAGTTTGTCCCACATTATTTCTTGTTCAACTTCAGGCATTGATAAAATAGGCTTATCTGGAGGATTCAATGCTTGAAATCGAGAAAGCGTATCTTCTCTTAAAAATCTACAGGGCTTCAGTATTACAGGAAGTACGAGAGTCCCCTCCAATTCTGCTTTTTTTAGGATAGGAGGCAATTCATTATCTACTATAAAGTCAGATGCCAAAAAATCGGCGCTAATAATCAACACTGCAATGGCTGCCTTCGATAAAGCCGATGTAATTTGCTCTCGCCATTTATCACCAGCTATCAGTTTTGTATCATCCCATACGTCTACAAGGCCCTTTTTCTCCAAAGGCTTGATGTGAACATGTAGCCTTTTTAAGTGTTTTTGGTCTTCATGGCTATAACTTATAAAAACTGTATTTTTCTTTCCAGTTGTGCTTGTTTCTTGAGGGGCAGCGGATTTTTCTTTTTCATTTATAAGAAATAGATTTCCGCCTGTGCCGATGGTTGATTGCCACTTCCCTTCTATAGTGCTATTATTTACAAGCTTTGCCTTCACGCTTACATTTCCGTACCTGACCATATTTGCAGTAATCGTCATCTTGCGACCATTTATAATTACCTCTTGGGTCTCCTGCTTATTGATAAATTTATTATCAGGAACCATTGATAGAATGACGATGTTTTCCTCTATAACACCCGTGAAGTTGTATACCGATGTTCCATATTGAGGATCGTTTATTCTACTTATTCCATATAGCTTTGACCCATCTTGCTTAATTTCGACGAACACATTCGCGTTATTTGTTCCTGTAATACGCCCTGTCCAATTTCCATCAACTTTTTTCATTTCATCACCACAAATAACCTATATTCTCATTTTGTGCGTATGGCCCAACGTATTGCTCATGGGGCGCGGCTTTTTGCGCTCCCGTGCAGCAAATTGTTATGTCACAATCCCTATTCTAAGTTACGTCTATCTGTAGTGCCTATCCCCCTGCAAGCCCGACATTCCCACTCATTGTCAACTCCCGTGCCGTTGCATTCTGGGCAATCAACTTGTTCAAACAGTGTTAAGTCTATTTCATCAACAGCCTCTTGGTCCACGGTGCCAACGCCCCGGCATACCGGGCACTCCCAGGCATTGTGAGTTCCAGAGCCCTCACACAGGGGACATTCATCCTGCTTGAATGGAGTTAAATCTATTTCATTAACAGCCCCTTGATCCACAGTGCCAACGCCCCGACATACCGGGCACTCCCAGGCATTGTGAGTCCCAGAGCCCTCACACAGGGGACATTCATCCTGCTTGAATGGAGTTAAATCTATTTCATTAACAGCCTCTTGGTCCACGGTGCCAACGCCCCGGCATACCGGGCACTCCCAGGCATTGTGAGTCCCAGAGCCCTCACACAGGGGACATTCCTCCTGCTTGAATGGAGTTAAATCTACTTCATTAACAGCCCCTTGATCCACAGTGCCAACGCCCCGACATACCGGGCACTCCCAGGCATTGTGAGTCCCAGAGCCCTCACACAGGGGACATTCATCCTGCTTGAATGGAGTTAAATCTATTTCATTAACAGCCTCTTGATCCACAGTGCCAACGCCCCGGCATACCGGGCACTCCCAAGCATTGTGAACACCTGTGCCATTACATAGAGGGCATTCAGCTTTTCCAGTTTCCAATATATAGGTATCTCTTTCAGCGAAGAGCTTTTCTTCTACATCAATATTTTCATCTATAATTTCCCTAACCCTCTTCCTGTAGCCCTCGAATATCTTTTCTGTCCCATTCTCTTTTATGTCACTGGGATGTGTATCAAATTCTTCAGAAGCATGCTTTCTAATTTCGTGTAGAAGCTCAGATATTGTTTCTTTTTTTAGCTCCTTATTAGTAAAGTCCTCATGCTTAACTATTTTCAGCTCTTTAATTAATGAAGATACTGAATCTATTAGAAATAAATAGCTTTTCCATATGACGATTTTCGTATGCAACAAGTTCTTTTTCAAATTTGCAATTTGATTCTTACTTATAGTTTTTTTATTATCATACAAATCGTGACAATTCGGGCATAAATAAATCAGATTATGGGGATGGTTGTTCTTGCTGTTATGAATTGGATCAATATGGGCTATATGACCAGATGCATGATTACATATAACACATCTGAATTTGCACTCTGATTTAATCTCATTCTCAATGCCGCTTGGAACAATTGGTCGTTGATCTTCTTTCTTTGCAGGCCACGGCATACTTAAATACTTGTTAAAATTCAGCAATTCGTGTTTATCGAAAAAGTACATTTCATCTTTATGATCTGCATATGAAAGTTTTCTTTTTTCTTTGTACTTTGGAGAATATGAAATGAACCACTTTAAAAGGAGGGGTGACATTTTCAGTAAAATAGCCGCTTCAAAAATGTTCAATATTTTTGCCATATTTATTTTTCCACTTTGTATTACTTATTCACACATAACATTAATATTATTGTGATTCTTGTTTTTCGACCAGAAAAATATCCCCTTAAGCATTTAATACAATTGAAAATTGATTGTCAACATATAAAAAGTCAAACAAAATAAGGGCATTAAGAGTTAGATGGCAAATCATTTATATAATTTTCAAAAGAAAGCGGTGACAAGAACATTGAATCGACCGGCCAAATTTTAATAATTATTAATTATTTCAATTTTTTGTCTGGCTGGTGATGCCCGTGTGGACTTTGATCTGTTGCGGGATTTTGTGCCTATTGGAAGATTATACCGCTTCTCGTTTTTTTCAGTAAAAAATATACCATGGATATTTATGAGGGGATCTTCGGGGACGATCTTTTGGGGCAGTGTATTAAAAACTCAACAAGATAGTGCCGCACTGGGGTGCGGCGCTCCCGGGGTGGCGCTTGCGGGGTGTGAGCTTCCGCTTAATCCCACATCACTGTCAGTTTGTAGACATCACCATCCCGGGATATCTCGGAACGTACGTTGCTGCCACCGACCATGACAGCCAGTTCGTGGACGATGCCCAGCAGCGAATGATGGATCACATCGGCCAGCTCAGCATCCTGTTTTTGTGGGTCCATAAAGGAATGGATAGTGGCGCGGTTCCCCTCTTTTACCACGGTAATTTTTTCCGCTCCCTGGTAATCGGTGGTGAACATCGCTTGCCGTCGCGTGACCAGCCGTTGAATGGTTTCAGCGGGATCGTTCTGGACGATCATGCTTATTTTGTATACCTCGGCCAGATTGTGGGCGTTCAGTTGCCCATAGGCGAAACAGGTCTCCAGATTTGACTGCCCGATCACCTTAAAATTTGCCATGCAGAGGCGAAAAAAGAAGTCTTCCGGATACCAGGAAGACAGCAGCACCTGCGAATTGATGATTGCCATGTCATCGGCGGTCAGGTAGTCAGTCCAGTTTTTGTCTTTTTGGGCCCTTACCTGTTTGACCAGGTCAATCAGAAAGACGCCCTTCACCTGAACAGTCATAACTGCTCCCCCTTGAAGTTTACCCCGATTTTTTCTGCCTGAACGGGAATGCCCTGGCTATGGATATTCATCCATATCGAAAAATTTCATGAAATGTTCCGGCTAGGACCCGGTCACGGCCACCTTGTTGACAATTGACAGGATGGCGCTTTGCAGTCTTTTTGTGGGCTGGATAAATTTAACCCCCATCCCTTTGTCTTTTTTCTCGCCCTCCCGATTGGTCCACATGACCCTTGCGTCCACATTGAAGGGGTCCGAACCTTCCAGTGAGAATGTCAGGGTGACCCGTTCCTTTACAGACAGGGGATTTTCGGTATTGATAAACATACCATCCGCGGAAATATCCCTTGAATAAGAAATCAGAAAATCACCTTCCTGCAGATAGTTGATTTCAAATTTCAGAGGCGTCCTGGGGCTTTTTCTTCGCTCGGCTCCGGCCATTTACCAACCCCTTTTCGGGTGAATGTTAAGACGACTGCGCACGCAGCAGGGCAGCAATCAGAAACATGCCTGGCCATCACCTATAGCAAGGCCGGGGAGGGGTGTCAATATCATTGCGGCTTCCTCTTCCTGCCTTTATCCATATCGGGATCGGGTTCGGGTTCGGATGACGTGGAGGAAGTTGCCGCACTGGGGTGCGGCGCTCCCGGGAGGATGCGCCGCGTGAACCCTCTGCACGATTAAGGCTCAGGCCTTTTCGGTTTCGATGAAGTGGCTATTCTATCTTTTCCAGACGGCAGGGCACAAACCGGTGAAGCGGGGTGCCTATGGGATCCCGGTTGGTGCTTTTGGTAAGCCGGTTCACGTTGAGCCCGTAGACGCTGCCGTTGTAGTTCAGGCCGAACCCGTGGGGGATCAGCACCATGCCCGGCCGGACCCTGTCTGACACCTCCAGTTCGCCCTGCTCGGCTCCCGCTTCGGTGACCATCCGGACGATCTCGCCGTCGGCAAACCCCAGTTTATCGGCATCCGAAGGGCTGACGGCGATGGTGCAGGCCCTTTTCCCCTTGTTCCACTCCGGGTTTCGCATCATGGTATTGATGTTGTATCTCATGTGCCGGCCGGCGTTGAGCACCAGGGGAAAGTCCGCCGGCATTTTCAAGGCTTCGGCCTCGGCAGCCGCGTCCAGGGCCTTAACGTCTGCTTCCAGCTCGGGAATAAAGGCTTCGATTTTTCCGGAAGGGGTTTTTAACACGGCCATGGGATTGCTGTCGTCAATCTTTCCCACCCAGATGCCCTGGGGATTGTCCAGGAGGGCGGCAAACAGGCGGTCCCCCAGGTCCGGGCCCGGCGCGAACCCGGCCCGCATGGCGTTTTTGTAAAAGGCTTTGGGCGCGGTCATCATCATGCCCCAGATGGCGGCCTTGTGAGCGCTTTTCCACTGGCGGCCCAGGGTTTTGGCCAGCACAAAGGGCATGGCGGCAAGGGCCGAAGGCTCGGTCATGGCCCACTCCATGAGCTTTGCCCCGAATGTGAGGCTGTCTTCGGCAGCGGCCTGGTGCAGGGCCTCCGGGATTTCCGGGATCAGGCCCAGCCGGTCGGCGATCAGGGTAAAAATTTCAGCCAGCTCTTTGCATTCCCCGGGCGGCGATACAACAGGCCGCCGCAGTTGCAGGTAGACTTCCGGGTAGGACATGGGAAAAAACGTGGTGTCCCAGGACTCGTAAAACGTACAGGCCGGCAGCACGTAATGGGCCAGCCGGGCCGTCTCGCTCATGACGATCTCATTGACCACCAGCAGGTCCAGCTTTTTAAAAGCGGTCTCGTAGGCGGTGGTGTCCGGATAGGACCGCAACGGATTGCAGGCGCTCACATACACGGCCCGGACCCGGTCTGCATGATCGGTCAGGATCTCTTCGGGCAGCACCGACGGGGGAAACGCCCCGGCCGCGGCCGGCGGCATGTGGGTGGCCACGGTGCGCCATGTTTTTTCGTCCCGCTCGTCGGCGTGAAACCCCATGGGCATGACCATGCCGGGTACGATGTTGCCGCCCGGCACCAGCAGCCGGCCGCACACCAGTTGCAGCACCATCAGCAGGTAGGAGGTGAGCGTGGAACGGCGGCCCATGAACACCCCGAGGTCCGGGTGAACGCCCCACTGCCTTGTTGCCATCAGGCGGCACAGCTCAAGCACCTCCCCATAATCCAGTCCGCACACGGCAATGGCGGCCCGAATGTCAAAATTTTCAAACCAGGGGCGAATGGCGTCCCATCCTTCCACGTGCTGTAAAAGATAGTCGCGCTTTTCCCATCCTTCGGCCAGGATCAGGGCGATCATGGCCTTGATCAGCAGGGCGTCAGTGCCCGGCCGCAAGGCCAGGTGAATGTTGGCGATCTGGGCGGTTTCGCTGCGGCGGGGGTCGATGGCGACCAGGAGCTTGTCCGGGTTGTCGGCGACCTCCTTTAACACGATGGGGGCACGGGGCACCTGGTGGCTTTCCATACCGTTCCAGCCCCAGGCCACCAGCATGTCGCAGTTGTGCTCGTCCGGGCCGGTGACACTGTACTGCCGGCCCAGCATGCGACCGAACACCCACCAGTGGCCTGAAAACTCCTGGCCCGCGGAAGAGTAAAAATTCTGGGAGCCCAGGGCGCGCAGTATCGTCAGGCCAAAGGCCGCCTCCATGTGGCCGCCCTGGGAGCTGGCCCCCATGTACGCCACGCTTCTGGGCCCGTGGGCATTAACGGTGGCGCGCAGTTTTTCCGCGATCTCCGTGGCTGCCTGGTCCCAGGAGATCGGCACAAACTCCGCGCCGACCCGTTTCAGGGGGGTGGTGATCCGGTCGGCGGGGTATTGATGATAAATAACGTTCAGCCCTTTTCGGCAGGCATAGCCCCGGCTGCGGGGGTTGTCTTTATCCGGCTTTACCTTGACCATGCGGTTGTTTTCCACCAAAACCTGCAACCCGCAGTTCTGGGCGCAGAGCACGCATCCTGTTTTGTGCCACTGTTCCATTGGAAACCTCCAGCGGTGAAGATCACCTGTTTGGTTTGTATACAAATAGAAAGAAACGGCTACGCCATGTCTTTTAACAGCCTGCGCAGCAGCACCTTTTCTTCGATCGTGAACATGGAGAGCAGCTCATCGTTTGCCGCCTGCCGCTCTTTTTGAAGGGATTCTTTCATACGGTTCGCCCTGGCGGTGAGAAACACCCGGATCGCGCGACGGTCCCTGTCATCATTTTGTTTCTCTATCCATCCGCCTTCGGCCATCCGCTCCAGAACCCCGGAAAGTGTGGCCTTGTCAATGGCCAGGATCATACTCAACTCCACGGCGGTCAGGCCGTCCTGCATCCAGAGGGTTTCCAGGATCACGTACTGCATGTTGGTGAGGCCGAAGGGCAAAAGCCGTTTTTTCACCAGGCCGTGGCCTTTCTGATAGGCCTTGGAAAGCAGAAAAATCATACACTCCGGGGCCTGGGCGGTATCTGTCGTCATTCGGAAAATCCTTAAATATGGTTAGTATGCAAACCATAAGGCTCCTGCCTGCCCTCTGTCAACAGAAAAAGACAAAACCTCTTGGGATAATAATAAAACAGCGACAAAAACAGATGTAGGGCCTTTATAAGTCTTTCAAAAACAAGCCATTGGACCCTCGACCCCTTGAATCCCTGAACCCTGCGCAACCACCAAATCGGAGAAGATCCAATATTGTTAACTGTGAAACAGCGACCTGTTGATATATGATACAAGCATTGTTATTGATGATCTGTGTTTCCAGTTACCGGTTTCCGGTCTGCAAAAAAAACGAGGAGCTGCATGAAACAAAAAAAGAATTTTTTCCATACGGTTTGCCATGGCTGCCTGGCAATTGTTGTTCTGACCGGCCTGATGGTGGTTATGGGAACAGGCTGCGACAGCGGCGGCGGATATGTACCGCCTGAAAAAGCGGTCCCCTCCCCTTCCGAGCCTTCCGAGCCGGTCGAGCCGGCCCTTCCCGACATTGTTGTCAACACCCTGGCCGATGCGGAAATGGCGGAAGCGGAGACCGTGACCCTTCGGTCCGCCCTGGCCATGGCACAATCCGGGCAGAAGATCGTCTTTGACCCGTCGCTGAACGGCGGCACCATCGAACTCTCCGTGGTCGGCCAGGCTCATACGGTGCTGGTGGGAGAGTGGATGGAGATGGAGACCGACCCGGACACGGGCATTCCCGTCAGCGTGCTCAAAGGCTATGTGGAACGCGATTACGGGCCCTCCGCGTTATATGCCGCCAGGGACGTTGTTATCGACGCGTCCGCCCTGCCGGCGGGCATTACCATCCGCTGCGGGGATGGTATTGAGGCCCGTGTCCTTGCCGTCTACGGGGACCTGACCATGACCAACGTGACGGTTACCGGCGGCAGGAGCGTGGCTTCGCTTGACATTGATCCCGGCAACAGCTCTTCGCAGACGGCAACCCTGGCCCGTGGCGGCGGTGTTGCCGTGTGGGGGCTGGCCCGGCTTTCAAATTGCACGATTTACGGCAATCTCTGTGACAAGTCGGCGGACACTTACCCGGAACGGGACCAGGGCGCCTTTGGCGGCGGCATCTACGCCGATGTGGTGGAACTGACGGACTGCGTGGTCTCCGGCAACGTCTGCCTGGGGTCGGGCACATCGGGCGGCGGTGTCTTTGCCGTGGGCGGCGCGGCGCACCCGCTGCGGCAGTCCCTGCTGGAGCGCTGCGCGGTTACGGGAAACCGCCTGACCGCAAAAACCGCCTACGGAGCCGGCGTCTATTCCGATGGCGGGGGCATCGGCAATTCCAAAACCCTGAAGCTGGTGAACTGCACGGTGGCATGGAACGTGGTGGATGGCGAGTTTTCCCCTTACGGATACTGGCGCGGGGGCGGCATCTACATGTCCAACGGCAACATGGAGCTTCAGTCTTGCACCATTGTGGACAACCACGTATCCGGTTACTGGCGGGAGGACCTTCTGGGCAAATGCAGCCTTGCCGGCGGCGTTGCCGCCACCATCGGCCTGGCCCACGCCGCGGAGCGCATGACCATCGGCCACAGCATTATTGCCGGCAATACCGTTACGGACAACAGCGGCGGGGGCACCTGGGACCAGGATATTTTCACGGGATCGCTGCTCTACTTTGAGAGCCGGGGATACAACCGCATCGGGGTTATCGATTTTTCACAGATGCTGGTGCCCGTGGGGGAATTGGGCTGGCGCTCCCTCTGCCGGAAGCACTATCCCAAGGCGGGTGACATCGGTGGGGTGCACATGGATGACGTGGTTGATACAGGGACCGGAATGGCGTTTTCCCCGTTTATTGATTCCGAGGGACACAACCTGGGAAACGCCGTGGTGCTTTTTTACCAGCCGGCCGGAAGCGCGGTTGACCGGATTCCCGGGAGCGCCTACCTGGTGCCTGAAGTATTTGCCCAGTACGAGACCCGTTCCGGCGAAGATAACTTTCTGGAGATATTTCTTGACCGGGTGGAAAAAAACATTGTTGGCTCCGGCTCCGGTTTTGCCGCCGCCTTTATCAGCGATTTTAATGATTACCTTGCCGGAGAGGACTATGAAGACCCCTCGGGCAACCCCATTGACACCGTGGCCGACATTGCCTTTTTCGGGCCCGGCGACACCTGGGTGAAAGAACCTGAAAATTTTCCGCTGATTCTCTTCTGGCACGCCTTTGACGATGCCCTGAAAGATGCGGTGCCGTCTCTGGGTGATGAACTTATCGGTGACGACCAGTGGCTGGCCCTGTTTCCCGCGTCAGGCAATTTGAGTGAAAACCCCGGCATCTCTTTTTATATTGCCACTTACAGCAGCGAATTCTACTGGCTGACCGGCACGGACCAGAACCAGCGGCCCCGGCCCGTCAACGACTTTGGTGACATCGGCGCCATTGAAGCCGCCTTGTGAAGGCCGGTCCGGATTAAGAAAGATGGCGGTTTACGAACCCGGCGATCTGCTTTATCCCCCTTTTGCCCTCCGGCAGAATATCGGCAAACACGGAAAACACGTGCGGCAGGTTGTGCCAGATGTTCAGATCGACCGGAACACCTGCCTTTAAAGCGTTTTTTGCCACCAGCAGGGAGTCGTGCAGCAGCAGTTCCGTGTCGGCCGCCTGAATAAAAAGCGGCGGCAGGCCGGAAAAATCGCCAAAGGCCGGGGATATGGCGGGATCGTAAGGGTCCCGGCCCGTGGAGAGATAGGCTTCCACTTTTCTGAGCGCGTTTTTGTGAAACAGATGGCTCTTTTTCGCGTTGGTGATAAAGGTGGGGCTGGTGCGGCTCATATCCGCGAACGGGGAGAGGCAGAAGGCGGCCCGGGGCAGCGGCACCTCCTTTTGCTTGAGCGCCTGCAGGGTCAGCAGGGTCAGCCCGCCGCCGGCGGAATCGCCGCCGATAACGATATCGGCCGGGTCATGGCCCTGATCAAGCAGCCAGCAGTAAGCGCTTACCGCGTCCGTGCGGCACTCATCCACCGTATATTCCGGGACCATTCGGTAATCCAGGCTCAGCACCCTGGCCTTTGTCTCCCTGGAAAGGCGCCAGGTAATGGCCCGGTGGGTTTTGGGGGAACAGAAAAAATAGCCGCCGCCATGCAGATAAAAAATGATCCTTTTTGAATCAACGGCACTTCCGGCCGTTACCCACTCTCCCGGCACACCCCCGGCATCCACCTGCTGAATGGAAACAAAAGCCGGCACCCGGTTGATCAGCCGTCGACCGGTATTCACCACTTTTCGTATCCCAAGCATCACAAAGGGACGGTCTGTGGGCAGAAACACCTGTATCGGCTTGATACAATATTTAAGATAAAAATTGAAAAGCCTGGCATTTGGACTCAGCATCATGGGACCTTTCTTTATGGCGAGTATGGGTTTTGCCGATTCCGCGTCAGGGACAAAGCCGGCGGCTTCGGGCGGACACCGGACGATTTCGATCCCGATTTCGATACCGATTCCGATACCGATCCCGATACCGATTTCGATGTTTGTATGAGAACGGCTTACTTGCCGGGGCTGTCGAAATGGGAAAACTGCATGGAGAAGGTGCCCTTGCCCTGGGTGGCCGAGCGCAGGGCCGTGGAGTAACCGAACATGCGCGACAGCGGGGCCGTGGCCTTGATCTCCTGCATGCCGGCCTTGACCGCCATGGCCTCAATCTTGCCGCCGCGGGCGTTAAGATCACCGATGACGTCACCGATATAGTCGTCCGGCACAAACACGTCCACATTCATAATGGGCTCCAGGAGAAACGGCCCGCCCTTTGAAAAGGCCTCCTTGCAGGCCATGGAGGCGCACACGCCGAATCCCAGGCTGGTGCTCATCCCCTCTTTAAAGGATGCGCCCGTTACCTCGGCTTCCACGTCGATGACCGGGTAACCCATGAAGGACCCGCTCTCAAAAGACTCCGTGACACCCCTTTCAATGTCCGGCAGAAACTGGGGCGGAATGGCCTCCGGGGCCAGGCTGTTTTTAAACACATTGCCCGACCCTCTTTTCAGCGGCCTTAAAACAAGGGAGACTTCCGCGAAATGGCGCTGGCCGGCGATCTCTCGGTCGAACACCACGGTGCCGGCGCTCTCTTTGCCGATGGTCTCCCGGTAGACCACCTGGGGACGGCCCACGTTGACCCGTGTGTTGAACTCCCGCGTCATGCGGCTGACAATGATCTCCAGGTGCAGCTCGCCCATACCCGAAAGAATGGTCTGGCCGGTATCCTCGTCGATGCGCACGCGAAGGGTGGGGTCTTCAGCGGAGAACTTGGACAGCACCTCGGTCATCTTTTCCTGGTCGGCATGGGTCTTGGGTTCCACGGCAATGGAAATCACCGGCTCCTCGAACTCCATCCTTTCCAGGGCCACGGGCGCGCTGGCCCGGCAGAGGGTTTCACCGGTGGAGGCGTCCTTGAGCCCCACCACGCCAACAATGGCGCCAGGCCCGACTTCTTCGACGCGCTCCCGCTTGTTGGCGTGCATCTTCAGAATGCGGGAGATCTTTTCCTTCTGCTTGCGCAGGGGGTTGTACACCTCTTCTCCGGCCATCAGCCTGCCGCTGTAAACACGGGCAAAAGAGAGCTTGCGGCCCTCGATGATGGAGACCTTGAAAATCAGGGCCGCCAGTGGGCCGGAGGCTTTGGGTTCGCACCGGATCACGTCGCCGGTATCCGGGTGGATGCCTTCGATGGGCGGCACATCTTTGGGGCTGGGCAGGTAAAGGGCAACCGCGTCCAGCAGGGGCTGGACCCCCTTGTTCTTCAACGCGCTGCCGCACAGCACCGGCACCAGGGCCAGGCGGTTCACGGCGCCGCGGATTGCCTTCACGATATCAGCGGTTTCCACCGGTGTTTCGGCGAGGTAGGCCTCCATGATGGTGTCGTCCACGTCGGCGAGGGATTCCATCAGCCGGTCCCGGTAGAGCTCGGCATCCTCCCGGTAGGCATCCTCGATATCGGTGATCTCAAAGCGGGCCCCCAGGGTCTCGTCGTCCCATACGATCTGTTTCATCTCCACCAGGTCAATGACGCCGGTAAAGGTCTCCTCTCTGCCGACGGGAATCTGAAGCAGCACGGGCCGGGCCTTGAGCTTTTCCCGGATCATGTCCACGGTGCCGAAAAAATCGGCGCCGATACGATCCATCTTGTTGACAAAGGCGATCTTGGGTACCCGGTACTTGTCGGCCTGGCGCCACACCTTTTCCGACTGGGGCTCCACTCCGCCCACGGCGCAGAACACGCCCACGGCGCCGTCCAGCACCCGCAGGGACCGTTCCACCTCAATGGTGAAATCCACGTGGCCCGGCGTATCGATAAGCTGGATCTCCGTGTTTTTCCACTGGCAGGTGGTCACCGCCGAAGTGATGGTGATGCCCCGCTCCTGCTCGTCAACCATCCAGTCCATCACGGCCTGGCCGTCATGGACCTCGCCCATCTTGTAAGAGCGGCCGGTATAATAAAGAATGCGCTCGGTCACCGTGGTCTTGCCGGCGTCGATATGGGCAATGATGCCGATGTTGCGCAGGTTTTCGATTTTTGTCTTCTGTGTGTTCATCTTACCATTCGCATGTCCGGGGCAAAGGCAAACCGCAGGTCCACATGACCTGCCAGGGTATCCGCCTCCCGGCCCTCTATAAGAAACTTGACCCTGTCGATACCGTCCACATTAACGGCCAGGGAGTTGACAATGGCGTAAACCGTCAGCAGTTCGGCCTGGGAGCCGCCCGGCTGATACTCCCGGATGGCGGAGGAAAAATCCACATACGCCGTGCCATCCGCTGTCACGTACAGGGCGCGGCAGGCAATCTCCGCCGGCACCGTTGCCACGAGATCGGCCTGGCGGGGTCCCCGTGCCAGGGCACCAATGATAGCCCGGGCCGACTGAACGGGATCCGCCGCGAGAGCCACGACACGTCTTTCCGCGGAAAGGCTCGCACAATCCCTGGCGGCAAAATAGAGGTACACCTCGGTGTTCACGCCGGCCGCGGGGCCGGCCTTTTCCGCCGTTTCAACCGGCGCCGTTCCCGGTTCCGGCCTGGAGCGCAACACACCATACGCGGCAATGCCAAGGATGACCATCACCAGGCCAACTGAAACCACTATTCGCTTGTTGACCATACGCTGCCCGCCTTTTGTGTTGTCAGACACATTTAGTCCATGCCGTGCCCGATGTCAAGCGGATGATCCGATTTGGCGGCAGCAGGCATGTGACACGCGCCGGGAGGTATGCTATATTGCCGACTTGAAAAAAACCGCACACCCTTTTGCAGACGATCAAGGAGCCCCGCCCATGAGGGTGCTGATTGCCGAAGATAACGATGCCACGCGCAAAATGCTGGAAACCCTTCTGGTAAAATGGGGATACGAAGTCTCCCTGGCCCGGGACGGCGGGCAGGCCTGGGAAATTCTCTTTTCAAAAGACCCGCCCGGCATGGTCCTGCTGGACTGGATGATGCCCCGCATGGACGGCATTGAACTGTGCAGGGAAATCCGGGCCGCCACGTCAGGTGTTGAAGCCAGCTACATCATCCTGTTGACTGCCAGGTCCGAACGGTCGGACCTGATCGCCGGGCTGGAGGCCGGGGCCGATGATTACGTGGTAAAGCCGTTTCATGCCGATGAGCTGAAGATGCGGATCCAGTCCGGCAGGCGAATCCTGGCCCTGCAGGAGGCCCTTGGCAGAAGAGGAAAAATCCAGGGGGTCCTGGAGATGGCCGGCGCGGTATGCCACGAGTTGAACCAGCCGCTTCAGGCCATCATGAGCGATATCTATCTGGCCATGCTGGAGATGGATAAAGCCGACCCGCTCTACGAAAGCATGACCCACATCAGAACCCAGGTGGACCGGATGGCTGATATCACCCGCAAGCTGATGCGCATCACGCGCTATGAGACCAGGGATTACATTGAGGGAAGAAAAATCGTGGATATTGACAAATCCACCGGTGAAGCGCCCCCCACGCCACCAGAAGAATAACTGCTCCGGCGGAAGGCCTCGAACCGGGCCGGCCGGAGCGAAGGACGGCGTTTTTTGATCACCCTTTTTTAAACATGCCGATCACGACAAAAACCGCGCCCACAGCCAGCAGAATAAAAATCAGCGAGGTCTCGGACAGGCGCAGTGCCCACTCCTGAACAACGGGCCAGGGGATCTGCTCCACCCAGTCGTTGTTACCCACGATCTGGGTGATGGTAAAGATTTCCATATGCCGCTCCATCAGAACGGCGATCATCTTAAATCCAAACAGCACACCTGCTGCAATCCAGAAAAGAAATCCAATGATCGATATCTTCACATTCGTCTCCTGATGTTTTGATGCCGGGTTGAGACCTTCACTATTTTCACGCTTCTTGTCTTTACTACAAAATGCCTTAAAAGACAAGGTTTTTCATCCTGTACCGACGAAACGGAAGAACCGTTCAGTGTGTTTTGCTATCGCATCGTATTGATGGGGATCGTGATGAGGGGCAACAGCAGTGTATCGTTGCGAACCACCTTTTTCAGCATTTCCCCCCTGACGACAACCCGGTTATCCGCATCACGAATATAATAATAGAACTCGGTTATCCCGTGATACATCTCCAGCGCAAGGATGTCGATGCTCATGGGGCCGCCCATACCGGGAAGCACAAGATCCGGCGTGCTGATGCCCGTCTTATCAAAATCGGTGCCGATGGAGGTAAAAAAAACCGTCAGCACGAACTTTGCCTCGGCTGGATCGCTCATCAGGCGGCAACGGTATTTTTCCAGCAGGGTCATCTCCAGACGACGCCTGGCATAAGCAAGCGGTTCGATCTCTTTTAAGAAAAAGCACTCTAAAAAAACCGGCTGGTCCGCAAGAAACACAAAATCTTCTTCCGGCAGTTTTTCCATTATCTGGTTGATGCTGTGGGAAGTGAGCCGCTGCTCGGTGGAGCCGGCAAAATCTTCCCTCACCTGCCGGGTGGAGCAGGAGGCAAGCGCCAGCAGCAGAGACAGCACCACTATCAGTCGATAATATGTCATTGAACTCCTCGTCATGATAAAAACAGTCTCAAGTTTCTCGCAATCTAACCCGACCCGGACGGGTTGTCAAACCGGCCGCCGCCTACCGCAAGCGGCGGGTGGCACCGTCCCTGCTGTCTCTTTCCCTTGCTCGTGCTCTTTGATCGAAACAAAAAGACGATTACGAGTACGATTACGAGCACGAGCACGATAAGACACAACAGGTATACCTTTTACGTTTATGATTGAGCAGTAATGATCCGGGTCAATACCACTGACGCAGGGTTTCCGGCGACACCCCCATCAGATATCCCAACAGAATCCGCTGGTTTCGAAGGGTCGTGCGCAAAAGTCCCAGCCGTTCCCATCTTCGGGCGTCGGTGTGGACCGGGACCGGCAGCAGGCAAAGTGAATGGTGGTTGCGCTTCAGGCGGCGCATGAACTCAAAATCTTCCATGATGGGCATCTCCGCATACCGGCCCAGGGACGCAAACACCGGCCGTCGCACGAAAATGGCCTGGTCCCCGTAGGGCAGCGAAAAAACACGGGACCGCAAGGCCACCAGTTTTTCGATTCGCCGAAAGGCACGGCCCGGGGCCTCGATGCGCAGCATAAAGGCCCCCGCGACGGTTTCAGGAGACTCCATGGCCCGGCGTACATGGGTGTCATACCCCATGGGCAGGCGGGTGTCGGCATGCAGGAACAGCAGGATATCCCCTGAAGCGGCCCCGGCCCCGGCATTCATCTGAAGGGCCTTGCTCCGGGGAGCATACAGAACCGATGCGCCGCAGGACCGGGCCACGGCCGGCGTGGCGTCGGTGCTGCCGCCGTCCGCGACAATCACTTCAATCCCATCGCCCTGCTGAGCGGAACAAATGGCCTGTTCAATACCCCCGGCTTCGTTGAGCGCGGGAATAATCACTGAGATGCGTGCCCCGGACGCAAACAGCGGGGCGTCCTGGGCCGCCGCCTGCCAGGCGGCCATGTCCGCCGAACGATCCACGTCAACGGCCATGGGCAGGAACGAAACCGGCAACTGGTGGCTCCGGGCCTTGGCCACGGTCTGGGCCAGCACCTCCTCCGTACTCCAGAAAATTCCCTCAAACAGCCCGGCGCCGCCCTTTTTTTCAAACACCTGCCGGGTCATACCGATCAGCCAGTAACCGCCGTCCTCCACCGGACCGATCACGCAACCGCCCGCTGACAATGCCTGGTCAGCCTCCTTCAACAGGTCGGAGGAGACTGCCGGGCAGTCGGCGCCGGCAACAATGCACCGGCGGTAACCGGCGTCAAACACCACCTTCATCACATTTGCCATGCGAAGGCCGATATGCTGCCCCTGCTGTTCCATGTATGCCAGGTCGTGGCCCAGCCAGTCCGCCATGGTCTGCGCGCCGCACCCGGTGAAGGCCACACGCAGGTCCGCGTTATGGGCCGCGGCATAGGTGCGAAGCTGCCAGGCCGTAAACTCGGTCATGCGCTGCTGCAGGCGGGCCGCGCCGGCTTCTCCCAGGGCCGGAATCAGACGGGTTTTGCTGAATCCGGGAAGGGGGTAGCGGGTAAACAGCACAATCATGGTTTTCGACGACATGGCATCACCTTTGACAGAGCACCTCGATATGATCGATAAAGGCCGTGGCCTTTTCCCCGGTGTCATCGGAATCGCTCATCACGGCCAGGGACGCCTCAGCCGGCGGATCCTGCAAAAAGGCCTTCCGGTAGTCGGCCAGCACATCCACTGATTCGGTCACCCAGGTTCCGGCCCCGGCATCCCCCGTCCGCAGGATCACCATCATGGCCCGGTCGGTATAGGGGTTGGGCAACATCAACGTCTCCTGGTGCCGGTTGGCCCAGATATAGTTAAGCGAGCTGTGGGGCGGATATTCACCGTAGATGGCCTTTGCAATACGATAGGTGGCCTTTGTCAGAAAATCAGCTCTTGCCGGATCATACTTGAAGATCACGTAAACCCGTATGGGATAATCATCCCCTTTCTTTTCCCGGGCGTCGCCCTTTTCATAGACATTGCGAATTTTCCAGCGCCAGCGGACCACCGGACACTCATAGACATTAAATGTTTTTGTATAAACAAGACCGGAGGCGGCATTGTCCGTTTCCGCCTTGAGCACATTGTCGCCGTTCTCCTGTGCAATAGAATAGACAGTATGTCGTTTGATTTTGGGAAAAGCCAGGGGCTCCCACTGGTCCAGGCTGTCAAAGGTTTCGGTCATCCACACCCGGAGGTCTGCCACCGGTTCCTCGGCGTTACATACCCAGGCAACACCAAAAATCAGGTAAAGCAGCATCAGACTGCCGGCACTCTTTTGTGTCACAATACGCATCAGTATCCCCCTGGCACCGATTCAACATCAACATCGTAGAAACCCATCAAGATAACGTACAATATTTTTCGCGCATTTTTAAATAAAGAAGCAGCACTCGATCCGGTAACGGGACGGTAGAAAAAGACCCAACCCCACAACCAAAAGGAGAACTACAGAGGCAGGATAACAAAAAGAAGGGCAAGGGCAAAGGAATTAAAACAGGCCGGATCATCATCACGATCATCAGGGCATTTAAAGAAAAACCCGGGCAATGGCGTCAGGGAGACGCTGGCAGAGACGGCGCCTCTGGACGCTTGAACGGGTCAATCCGTCCGAAGTTCCGCGATACCGGTATAACAATCCAGGGCTTCCGGATTCTTAAGGGCGTCTTTGTTCAAGACCGGCTTGTTTTGAACCATATTTTTAACCGCCAGTTCGACTTTTTTCATGTTCAAGGTATACGGAATTTCCGGGACGGCGATGATTTTGGCCGGCACATGACGCGGGGAGGCATTGACCCGGATGGTTTGCCGAATTTTCTGCTTCAACGATTCCGTCAGCTCAAATCCCGGGGCCATCCGGACAAACAGAATCACCCGAACGTCATTTTTCCAGTCCTGTCCGATCACAACACTGTCGGCGATCTCTTCCATCTGCTCAACCTGGCGGTAAATTTCAGCGGTCCCGATGCGAACGCCCCCTGGGTTTAAAGTGGCATCGGAACGGCCGTAAATTTTCACGCCGCCGTGCGCGTTGATTTCGATATAATCGCCATGACGCCAGACGCCGGGATAGGTATCAAAATAGGCGCCGTGGTATTTTGCCCCTTCCGGATCATCCCAGAAGCAGACCGGCATGGACGGAAACGGCGCGGTGCATACCAGCTCGCCCTGCCGGCCGATAACCGGCCGGCCGTCTTCATCAAATGCTTCCACCTTCATGCCCAGCCCCCGGCATTGCAATTTCCCCATGTATACCGGCCCCATGGGATTGCCCAGGGCGAAACAGCCGTTCAGGTCCGTGCCGCCGGCAATCGAAGCCAACTGGATATTCGCCTTGACGGCATCGTACACAAAGGCGAATCCCTCTTCGGATAACGGCGATCCGGTGGAAAGCAGAGTCCGAAGGGCCGCCAGATCATATTTTTCTTTAGGGATCAGGCCCGTGTTTCGCAGTGCCGTGATATAACCGGCGCTGGTTCCAAACACCGTAATTTTTTCCTCCTGGGCCATCTGCCACAGCGCGCCTTCATCCGGATAAAAGGGATTGCCGTCGTAAAGCACCAGGGTCGCGCCCACGGCCAGCGCACTTGTCAACCAGTTCCACATCATCCATCCGCAAGTGGTGTAGTAAAAAATCACATCCTCGCGCTTTACATCCGTATGCAGCATCAACTCCTTCAAGTGGTTGATCAATACGCCGGCCGCGCCATGGACCATACATTTGGGAAGCCCGGTGGTGCCTGATGAATACATGATATACAGAGGATGGTCAGCGGGAAGCTGAATAAACTCTACTTCCGTGTCGGTGCTGGCGGTTTTAAACTCATCAAACCGCACGGCCTTGGGAATGCCGGAAATGTCAGGCTTCGAATTCACATAGGGAACCACCACAACTTTCTCGAGCGAAGGGACCTGTGGAACGATATCTGCAACCCGTTCCAGGCAATCCACGGGTTTGCCTTTGAAAAAATAACCGTCAGCCGTAAACAAAACCTTCGGCGCGATCTGGCCGAAACGATCCATAACGCCCTTAATGCCGAAGTCCGGTGAACAGGATGACCAGGTGGCGCCCAGGCTGGTGGCCGCCAGCATGGCAATTATGGTCTGGGGCATGTTGGGCATGAATCCGGCCACCCGATCTCCCGGTTTAAGCCCAAGAGCCTTTAACGATATCACCAGTCCGGCGACTTCATCATACAACTGTCTGTAGGTCATGCGGATGGAGGGCCGTCCCTCTGCTTTGAAAATCAGCGCCGAATGATCATCCCGGTACCGCAAAAGGTTTTCCGCGAAATTGAGCCTGGCCCCCTCAAACCATCGGGCACCGGGCATTTTCCCCACGTCATCCACCACACAATCAAAAGGCGATGAGCATCGGATTTGGGCAAAATCCCAAAAAGCGGCCCAAAAATCGGAAATATTCCGGACCGACCAGTGATACAGTTCGTCATATTCCTGAATAGCGAGACTGAACCTCCTGTTAACAAATCCGATGAACTTAAACATATTGGATTGTTTGATCCGGTCTTCGGACGAATACCAGAGTATCCTGGCCACGGCCTCGTCATCTGTTTGGTGCGATAGGGGTTCGTTTCCAGTTTTCAAAATGTCACCTTTACTTCGGATGTCACTGTTCTTTTGGCAAGGATTCCCGGGGTGTTGTGGTAATGACGGTCCGGCAGTCCCTGTATTTATCTTTGCGTACCATTTTACGCAGGCCTTCAATGGTCTTGATACCCAGGTTCTTGGTAAACATGTCGGAGATGAAGCCGGGAATGGCCCCGCCCGGATCTCCTGCGGTCGTATAGATCACTTCAGTCTGATCAGGGCCGCGGGGCGTCAGAATATAACCGACTTTGATCGCAGGCAGTCTGACCATGTCTTTGCTTAGCTTATAATCGCTTTTGACCCCATTGATATCAACATAGACCGTGCCGGTTGTCTGGTCGATGGTATACTCGGTCAGATTAACCGCATCGCGGTCTTTTGCCGGAAACGGCACGTTGTTGACCATATAGGTATGGAAGCTGTCGGCTGTGTTCTCAAATTCCGGGGCAGTGACAAAAGCGGATTCCTTGCAACTCAGGATGAACTCGGTTAAAGCAGGTACATCACGGAGGACCGCCTCGACAACCGCCACGGGCGCATCCACCATTCCTACCCCCATCACCGCCTGATGTTTGCTTTCGCTATCTGTTAGGGTGTATCCGATGATACCATCCGATTCACCGATCTTCTCCCACTCTTGAGACCATGCCACGGAAGAAAGCAGACCCATGATGATCAAGACGACGATGAAAACACCCTGACGACAATTCATTATTCTTTCCTTAATGATCCGGGTTAGAACACAAACATATCCGCACCGCCGGTGACCGGTATGGCGGCGCCGGTGATGAAACCGGCGTCTTCACCGGCCAGAAAAACGACCAGGGGCGAGATTTCTTTTGGTTTGCCCAGGCGCTTCATGGGGGTCCGCGCCCTGATCCGGTCGAGCATTTTGGGATCATGCAACTGAACGGCTTCTGTTTCGATAAAACCGGGAAGAACCGCGTTGACGGTTATGCCATGCCCGGCCCCTTCCAGGGCCAGGGATCGGGTCAGACCGATCATACCGGCCTTGGAAGCGCCATAACCCGGCTGGGCAAAAGCGCCGCTTACGGCGACAAAAGAGGAAATATTGATAATCCGGCCCCACCCGCTTTTCTTCATATACGGCCAGACCGCCTGAATACAGTTGAACGCGCCGGTCAGATTGACCTTCAGGTCCCGTTCAAACATCGTCAGATTCTGGTGTTCCAGGGCGGCCATGTTGTCCATGACCCCGGCATTATTCACCAGGATATCCACCTCTCCCAGCTCAGCGGCAATCTCCGCCACGACCATTTGAACCTGATCCGGGTTTGTCACATCCATTTTCATGGCCAGACTTTTACGACCCATCGTTTTTATTTCCGCGGCGGTTGAAACCGTCCGGACGTTTTCACTTCCGGCAAAATGGGCGGCCAGAACACTGTATCGGCCCAGTTGTTCTTTGTCGGGGAGCTCCGATTCCACCAGCAGATCCGTGACCGCGACATTGGCGCCGGCCGCACCCAGGGCCAACGCAATGGCCCCGCCCAGACCTCTTGAGGCCCCTGTCACCAACGCTGTTTTACCCGATAACGTCATCTTGTTTTCCTTCTAAACGCGCCGCCGGGTGTCGATCCCCAGCAGCCCGGCCAGGTTGCCGCCGAATATCTTCCGGCGGTCATCGTCAGTTATCGCCGGATACCCATACCCCTGCTGCATGTCTTCGGGTATCTGAAAGGTCCTCATGCCCCGGACCGCCTGGGCCATCTGAAAGGCGAATCCGGCATAATCGGTTCCCCAGATGATTTTGTCCGGTCCGACCCAGCGAAGGGCTTCACCGATGATGGTCGCAAACTTCCTGGGGGCGCAGATGGCCCAGGGGACCAGCAGGGACAGGCAGACATAAACGTTGGGGTGGCCCATGGCCACCATGTTTAAATCGTCGCAGTAAGGGTAGCCCATGTGAAAGGCCACGATTTTAAGGCCGGGAAAATCCCGGGCTACATCGTCCAGTTGTATGGGCAGGGAGTACTTTGACTTTCCCGGAGGTACCCAGCAGAATCCGGTATGGATATCCAGCACGATACCCAGCTCTTCGGCCTTCTTGTAGAACGGCCACAATTCCGGATCATTGATATAGGTGTCTTCCGGCGGATAGAACTTGAAGATGCGGGCGCCTTTTTCCTTGACCCAGTATTCCATTTCCCAGATGGTGTTTTCTACGCCCTTGTGCTTGATGGGGCTGATATTGGGTTGATACATGAAACGATCCGGGTTGGATTCCACCACTTTTGCCATTTCACCGTTGGACACCCAGCGGCTGGTATAGCCGGTCGTGTCCATCATCGATTCCGGCAGAAGACAGGCGATATCCACGCCGTATTTATCCATGGCGGCCAGAAGCTTCTGCGGGTCGGCCGTTTTCATCATCTCCCACTCTTCCAGACCCTCAAAGGCTTCCGGCGGCATGCCCGTCACCATGGGCCGGGCGATATTATCAATGGCCCGCCACCACATCTGGACGCCGGGGAAATGGTTGATGTGCGTCATATCGCCGATTAAATGGGGCTCGGGGTCAATCTTGAAATAATCGTCTCTGAATTCCGGCATGGTCCTCTCCTTTCTGCTCTATTCAATTAAACTCCGGGCCACCATCTTTTTTTGACGGCCACAAAAATTATGTCCATCGAAATCATATTCGGTCCAGTGCCTTACCGTTTCGTGCGTCCCTGCAAAGGCCGCCAGCTCTTTTCAATATAACTCAATTCATTCTTCCACCACGGACGATCAAGTGACGGCATAGGCGCTCTCAATGCACCCTCGGGTATAATTGACTCATGTTTCTGCCACGGACCGATCTTGTATTCATCCAGGGCATATTCCCTTCCCAGATTCGGGTTTTGCGGACATGCGGGAGTGAGTGCGGTAAGAAAACGCATGAGGCATGTATTGCATCGTGTGCACCGAACGATCTCTTTTGCTTTTTCGGCTGCAAGCTTGTTCACGTATTCCGGGTCACAGTACATCTGCCTTCCCATGGCCTGAAGGTCATACTTGCCTTCGGCGATATTCTTTTCTATCTTGACCGGATCGTGCTGAGAGGACACCATGACCGGAATCTTGAGCGCCTTCTTGAACGCCTCGCCATGCTCGGGAATGTGCCTGGAACGGTCCATGTCCGTAATGAGGTGTCCGGACTCCTCGTAGCCGGCGCCGTCGGACAGACTGATATAGTCCAGGCCTATCGCTTCCAAGTCCTTGGCCACATCGATCATCTCTTCCTCGGTCAGGCCGCCCTGCATATGCTCTTCCGCGCTGATCCGGCAACCAACGGCAATACCCGGGCAGGCATAGCGGATCTGTTCGGCCACCTCCATGAGAAAACGTTTGCGATTGCGCCATTCTCCGCCGTACATGTCTGAGCGTTTGTTGGAAAGAAGCGATAAGAACTGATGTTCGAGATACCCGTGCGGCGCGTGAATCTCTATGGCATCGAACCCGCAGATGACCGCCAGCTGGCAGCTGTTGGCGAATTCCTTCTGTTCGCTGCGAATCTCTTCGATGGACATCTCCCGCGTCATTTGCCCCGTCATATAGTATCTTGAATATTCAATGACGGCATAAAGGTCCGAGAGATGGTTGGGCGTTTTTTCAGCGGCAATCTCATAGGGCAGACCGGCTGTCGCGGCCGGGGCCAGCTTATGATGATCATAGGAATGACCTTGCCTGCCAAACCCAATGGTCATCTGAGCCGCAATCCTCGATCCGAAATAGTGAACCCTGTCGGTAAGATCGTTCATTCCATGCATGTGCCCCTGATGATAGAGATGTGGATTCCTGCCGGCCGGAAACTCTCCCGCCAGTTTCGTGCCCATGATCGCGCCAGTGGTGATCAAACCGGTGCCGCCTTTTGCCCGAGCCCCAAAATATGCGATATACGGCTCACCGACTTCACCGTTTGCCTGGCACAACGCCTCGTTCATCGGGGCCATGACGATCCGGTTCTTCAATTCAATCGGGCCGATCTTGATCGATGATAAGATGTGCTTGAATTCTTTTTTTTCCGACATTTCAGTTCTCCTTTTCATGATATTGTTTGCCCCGCCGATATCCTCCGGCGACTTGGAGAGCACTGACGCTCGATCCCTTCCCTGACCATTCAGGAGAGGGACTTTAATCCTTGTTATCCGATTTTCCTGTCTTGCCCCTGCCAGAAAGTTGCCTTGATCTCCTTCTTTAAAACTTTCCCGATGATGGATGTAGGCAGATTGTCCCAGAAGACAATCGACTTGGGGCATTTATACCCGGCCAGCCGCTCTTTGCAGAAAGCAATCAACTCTTCTTCAGTCGCTGTTTTACCTGGTTGCAGGACCACCACCGCCTTGACGATTTCACCCCAGCGGGGATCCGGAGCCGAGACCACAGAGCATTCCGCCACGGCTTCATGCTGGTAAAGGACATCCTCGGTCTCCTTGGGATAGACGTTTTCTCCCCCGGAAATGATCATGTCCGCTTTGCGGTCGGTCAAAAACACATACCCATCTTCATCCATGTAGCCCATGTCGCCGGTATGGTACCATCCGTCTCGCAGGGCCTCGGCGGTTTTCACCGGATCCTTCCAGTAGCCGGCCATGATGTGTTTGCCGGTGACGCATATTTCGCCGCTTTGCCCGTACGGCAGGGCACGGCCCTCGTCGTCGGCGATCTTGATTCGGGAACAGGGGGCGGTTTTACCGGCGCTGGCCAGTAAACGTGACCGGGAGCCCTCGATCTCGTGATCCTGATAACTTAACATCGTTGCCGCGCCGCCGGCGGTTTCGGTGGCCCCATATCCTTGAGAAAAAATATTGCCAAACCGCCGAATGCACTTTTTCAAAACTTCCGTGGGAAAGGGGCTGCCGGCATAGGTCATGTAAATCAGGCTGGAAATATCGTATTTATCGGCGTCCGGATAATCGACCAGCCAGCCGTAAATGGTCGGCACCAGATTGATATGGGCGCACTCTTCATCCTGAATCAGCCGCAGGATTTCGCCCAGATCCATCTTGCGGTTGATGACAGCCTTACCGCCAATTGAAAGTGTCAACAGTACCGGCCACAGGGAAACATGAAACATGGGTAGCACCATGCAGGTGGAAAACCGCCGGCCCGGCCCCAGGTTGGCCAGCGCAGTGGCCGCCGTGAGTACGGCATTGGCGGTGGTGGTCATCAGGTTCCGGTGGGTCAGCATGACCCCCTTGGGAAGACCGGTGGTGCCGCCGGTGTACATGAGAATGGCCAGGTCCTGTTCATCGACCGGCGACTCTGGCACCGGTTCCGTGTCCGGGTGTGTCTTTATCAGTTCTTCGTAGGAAAGGTACCCGTCAATAAAGTTTTCTATGGATATCCAGTACCTGATATTCGTCAAACCACTCTGGATGGAACAGGCCCGATCTTCAAATCCATGCCCCACCAGAAACAGGGTTGATTCACCATGGTTGATGACGTAGGTCAGCTCTTCATCGGCCAGACGATGGTTCTGCGGGCAGACACAGGCCCCGATCTTGGCTGCGGCAAAATAGATTTCCACGTACTGGCTGCAGTTTTCCGCCAGGACCGCCAGGTGATCCCCTTTTTTGCACCCCAGCGCCGTCAGGGCATTGGCCAGGCGGTTGACCCGGGTATTGAGTTGCCGATAGGTCATGCGGGTTTCTTCAAAAACGATCGCCTCCCAGTCCGGAAAATGAACCGCGCCGTTGGTTGAGATGTCGCCTAAGGTGTACATTCTTGCTCCTTCTTTTTTATGGCCACGATTTCGGGAACCCCTGAAACTGCATGATCATGTTGCGGCTCATTTCATTGGAGATGGGTGAAAACTGGAGCTGGAACGCGTCCCGAAGAAAACGCTGCATGGGATATTCATTGCAGATGCCGTAACCGCCCAGGATTTCCGCGCCCTTGATGGTGGCGTGCAGAGCGCCGTCGGCGGCGATGACTTTGGCCATGGTGGCCTCCATGTGATAGGGCTGACCGTTATCACACAGCCAGGCCGACTTATAAGTGATGTTCCGGGAATTCTCCAGGTTGATGTACATGTCCGCCAGGTAATGCTGCAGGCTCTGGAACCGGCTGATGGGGCCGCCAAAGGCCTGCCGTTTCCGGGCATAGTCAAAGGCGTATTCGTAAGCGGCCGCGATCAACCCCACCCCCATCATGGCCACGCCGATGCGTTCGGGGTTGAGTACGGTCAGCATTTCAAACCATCCATTGCCGCGAGTGCCCAGGATGTTCTCTTTGGGGATTTCCACGTTGTTAAATGAAATACCCACTGAATCGCAATGGTGGCAGCTGATTTTCGGGATGCGGGTGATGGAAATCCCCTTGGCGTTTGCCGGCACCAGGAAAGTGCTCAGTGATTTGCTGGGCTTGTTGTCCGGGTCCGTGCGGCAGATGGTGATGAAATAGTCGGCCACATGAGCGCCGGTGATAAAGACCTTTTCGCCGTTTAACACCCAGCGGTCTTCTTTTTCCTCGGCGCAGGTCTGGACGGCGCCGAGGATGTCCGTGCCGCCGCCGGGTTCGGTCAGGGCCATGCAGAATCTCAGCTTGCCCTCGCATATCTTCGGCAGCAATTCTTCCTTCTGTGATGTGGAGCCGAGTTCGGCAATAAACCGGGTGCCGAAGCCGATGGTGGTGCCGATGGCCAGGGCCACTGAAGTGGAGGCTTTGCATATTTCTTCATAAAGAAGCATGCCGTCCACCATGCTGACACTGTCACCGCCATATTCCGTCGGAACATTCATTCGAAAGGCGCCCAGGTCGTTAAACTTCTGCCACAGCTCATCCGGCGGGAAATCAACATTTTCATCCATCCATTGCACGTAATCCAAAGAGAGCTCTTTTTTGCAGAAGCGCTGGGTCTCTTTTTTGAGCATTTCCTGCTCCCGGGTGAATCCAAAATCCATCTAAATCTCTCCTTTATGCTTTGGGCGGGTTTAATAAAGACTGAATATCCGGGGCGTATACCAGCCAGGTAATGCCGTTTCTTTCCACGGCCAGGGCCGCTTCCAGGCTGGTGCCGTCCGTTGCCTTGTCCATGATCTCCTTGGCCATTCGCAGAGCAATGGGTTTTTTCAGGCTTAAGTTGTCGATGATTTTGCCGAATTCAGTCTCAAATTCATCGTCGGCAAAAACCCGGGTCAAGAGGCCCATGTCGTACATGTCCCGGGCGGTGTAATCCTTGCGGCCGCTGTAGATGACTTCCCGGGCGCGGAAGATGGGCATGCTGCGGGGAAGCCGCACGGTGCCGCCCCATCCCGGCAGGATTCCCATATCGATTTCGGTGGTTCCGAATCTGGTGGATTCACAGGCATAGAGCAGGTCGCAGCACAGGGCCAGCTCCAGACCCCCGGCCAGGCAGTGTCCGTGCAGTCTGCCGACAATCACTTTGTTGCAGTTGGCCATGGCCCGCTGCAGGTCCATGCCTTCGTGCGCCAGCCAGTTGAGACAGTTGTCATGGGTGGCAAGAGATGGAAATATCTCCAAATCACCGCCGGTACAGAAGGATTTGCCTTCTCCGGCCAGGACCACCACTCCGACGCTGTTTTCTTTCCGGACTTCGATGAAGGCCCGGGTCAGATCTTCGGCCATCTCCCGGTTAATGGCGTTACGCTTTTCCGGCCGGTTCATGGTGATGCAGCAGACCGGGCCGTCAATCCGGTATACAATGGTTTTATAATCCGCCATGGGGCCTCCCTATTTTTTTACGGGCTTAAAGTACGGAAGATAGAAATCGTCGTTTAATTTGTGGAAAACCACTTCCACTTCCATATCAATGTGGATGTCCGCCGGATCGCATTCCACGATCCGCGTCATCATGCGGATGCCTTCTTCCAGATTCACATAAGCCACCGTGTAGGGCAGGTCCGCCATGAACTTCGGCTCCACCATGTCGTAGGCCGTGGAGAACATATAGACTTTGGCTTTGCCGCTGGCCGTAATCCAGTCCATGTTTTTCGACCAGCATTCCGGGCAGACCTTGCGCGGGTAAAAGATATTGGCATTGCAGTCCTTGCAGTGCTGAATCAGAAGCTTGCCCTGTTTTGCGCCTTCCCAGAAAGGTTTTGACCAGGGTTGTGTTTCCGGTAACGGCCGTGTCATATCAAACTGGATGTTCTGAATATCCATTTATGCCTCCTTCCCCCAAACGGTTGCGATGTTGTTAAATCCCGACCCGCCGGCCGTGTTCTGATACACGTAACGACAGTTCTTTACCTGTCTCTCACCGGCCTTGCCCATGAGCTGGCGGGCGGTTTCCACGTACATGGCCGTGCTGACGCCGGAGCCGGTATGCCCCCGGCCAGGGGCATCGCCGATGGTCGACCATGGGATATCCCCGCCGAAGGACATCCGGCCTTCCGCGAAATATTTTGCGCCTTCTCCGATGGGAGCAACGCCCAGGGCTTCGGCCATGATGGGATGGTTCATGGGATAGGCCATGTAGATGTTCCAGAGGCTGATATCGTCTTTGGTTACCCCGGCTTCGGCCATGGCTTCCGTGGCGGTCACCGAGAATCCTTCCGCTACTTTATAAAAGTCCCGCAACACCGGCGTGCCGCTGAAATACCGGACCGATTCCCCCAGCTTGTAAGCCACGGGTTTGTTCATCTTGCCGGCGTCATCCGCGGAAACAAGCACCATGGCACTGCCGCCGTCTCCAAGGATGTTGCTCTCTCTTTTATGAAGGGGTGTGTTCAACAGCGATGATTCCATGACCATTTCCGGCGTCGGCACCTTTTTCTGATAAAAAAATGAATTGGGGTCTCTGGTGGCCCAGCTGCGAAGCGCAGTCACGACAGACGCCATGTGCTCGGGTTTGGCGCCGGTTTCATGCATGTAACGGTTGGCCATCATACCCATGAGAATGTTGTAGGTGGTGCCGAAAGGATACTCCCACTGCATGTCGACCCCGGCCTTGGCAAAAAAATTGATCTGCTCTTCCAGGGGGATGGTGGAGTGGACGGTCACGTGCGGGATCAGCACGGCTTTGGCTATCCCTGAAGCGATATACTGTTCCGCCAGCCGGATACAGTTGCTGGTGCTGGCACCGCCGGCGTTGCAAACACACGTGTCCTTGCAGCCTTTCAGCCCCAGTTCCTCCGGCAGCTTGCCGAAGGAAAGCTCGGCCGCCAGCTTGGGTTGGGCCTGGGGCGCGACATTGATGACCGCCTCAATGTCATTTTTATCCAGACCGGAGTCTTTGATCGCCTCCATGCAGATGTCGTAAAGAATGTCCCATCGGGTCCGTTCCGGCATGATCCGGGTGGGGACTTCACCGATGCCGATGATCGCAACGTTTGAATTTCCCATTTACACCTCCTGCTAATAAAATGATCATTTGAAACTTGACATGTCTTTTTCTGCCTGCTAAATCTACAGAAAATGAACGTTACGTTTTTAGTTAGTCTATAGAAAACCAAGTGTCAATACTCAATAGTTGGACAGAACAAAACAGGGTGAATCGTTGTAATATATACAATTTATTATATTTAAATAATGACAGAAACCGGCTTCAGTCATCGACAGCGATTTTTAGAGGGTGAAAAAGTTCTGAGTCTATAGAGTTTCAGTCTATAGTTAAGGCATCAGGGGGATACGTTATGCGGATCAAGGATCTGGAAGAAAAATCGGGCGTGCCCCGCACCTCCATTCATTTTTATCTGCGGCAGGGGCTGTTGCATCCACCCCGTAAAACCGGGCGCACCATGGCCTATTATGATGACAGCCATGTACAGCGATTGAAAGAGATCAGCCGCTTAAAACAAGGGACACGGGTTCCCATCGCGCTGCTTAAGGAGCATCTGAATTCCGCCGGCATGATGTCGGCGGGGGCGCCTGAACCATTTGACGCGCGAAAAACCGTCACCACCACAAAGGAAAAAGAACACAAGCGCCAGGAGATTATCAAAGAAGCCATACGGATATTCAGCCAGAAGGGATACCATCAAACCAAAATCGCCGACATCACCGGTTCTCTGAAAATTTCCACCGGCACTTTTTACCTTTATTATCAAAACAAGCGGGAGTTGTTTATCGAAGTGGTTGACAGCGTCTTCCGTAATATTGTCGGTGAAGCTTCGGTTGCCATCAAGGAGGAGACTGATTTCATCAAACGCCTGAAGATCAGGGGGCGGGTTTTTTATGAAAACTACACCAAATACAGTGAAATTTTAAACCAGCTGAGGGCCGAGCTGGCCAGCGAAGAGCAGTGGCCGGCGGAGAAAATCAAAAAAATCTATCATGGCTTGACCCAGCCCGTGATCCGGGAGATCGAAACCGCCATCAAGGACGGAATCATCCGCGAAATTGATCCGGATCTGGCGGCCTACGGGTTGACGGGACTGATTGAAATCATGTCCCTGCGGCTTTCCCTGGACAACAAGTACAACCTGGAAAATATCATGGATTTTATTACCGACCTGACCATGGAGCGGCTGTTACCAACCGGTAAAAAACGCAAAAGGTGAAACCCATGCCCTTATACGAACTCAATAAGATAAAACCATCCATCGGCGCCGGCACATGGATCGCGCCTTCCGCCCAAGTCATAGGGAACGTGACGATTGGACGAGACTGTTTCATCGGGTTCGGCGCGGTCATTCGGGGAGATTTTGGACCCATCATTATCGGCAATGAATCTTTGGTTGAGGATAACGCCGTCATTCACACGGCCACGCGCACTGAAATCGGGAATCGTGTCATTATCGGCCACATGGCCATGATCCATGACGCGATCATCAGGGACGGTTCCCTGATCGGCATGAAATCCATGATTTGTGAAGGCGCGGAAATCGGCGAGGGGGCCATTGTCGCCGAGCAAAGCCTGGTGAAAAAAGGACAAAAGATTGCTTCCGGTAAAATCTATGCCGGGAATCCGGCTGAATTTAAAAAGGAGGCCACGGATCATCACCGGAAAATGCTTGATATGGGAATTCAGGCATACATCGAATTAACCCGGCTTTATCACAGCACCCTGAAGCCGGTTGATCCATAATACGTTCAATCCACTGGATAGCTGAGATGCGATGGCCGTTTTGTCAAAACCGGTCGACCACCAGGACCGGGATCGGCCTTACTTCAGCCGCCACTTCATCCACGCGTTCAGGAGTCGCTTGACAAACGGCGTCAGCCGCCCGCGGTTATACGCATCCGCCGCCTTGCGAACCGCCTCGCCATAGGTGGGATAGGGGAAAATGGTGCCGGCGATTTTTTTCAATCCCACGTTGCCGGCCATGGCCACCGCCACCTGTCCGATCATCTCTCCGGCCCGGCTGCCCACGATGGTGGCGCCCAGAATCCGGTCCGTGCCTTTTTTCAGGTGAATCCGCACAAACCCGTCGGTGTGGCCCTCGGTCACGGCACGGTCCACCTCGCTCATGGGAACGGACAGGGTATCCACCCGAATACCCTGCCGCTGGGCATCCCTTTCATACAGGCCGATGTGGGCGACTTCCGGATCGGTATAGGTACACCACGGCACGTTCAGATCGGTGGCCCTGGCCCTGCCCCCGAACAGCGCGTTGCCGATTACGATACGGGCCGTGGCATCGGCCACATGGGTAAACTTGTAAGTCATGCAGCAGTCGCCGGCGGCATAGACGCAGGGGTTGGTGGTCTGCAACCGCTCGTTGACGATAATCCCATGGGGCGTATAGTCCACTCCGGCGGTGGAAAGGCCCATGCCCTCCACATTGGGGGCCCGGCCCACCGCCACCAGAACCGCGTCCGCCGTCACCTTCTGTTCCACGCTGCCGACGTTGAGGGTCACCACCTTCTCCCCCATGCGGTCGTCCACCCGGGTCACCATGGCATTTAGAAAAATAGTCATGCCTTCCTGAGTAAATTTATCCTGTATCAGCCGGGCGGTGTCCTTGTCTTCATTGGGGAGAAGCGTACCACCGCCCTCGACCAGGGTCACGTATGTTCCCAGCCGCGCAAACGCCTGGGCCAGTTCGCAGCCGATGGGGCCGCCGCCGATAACCACCAGGTGCATGGGGCGCCGGGTCAGTGAAAAAACGGTATCACTGGTCAGATAGCCGGACCGGGCAAGGCCGGGGAGTGGCGGCACAAAGGGTCCGGCGCCGGTGGCGATAACCGCTTTTTTAAACCGCAGAATATCACCGCTGACGGAAACGGCATTATGCCCGGCAAACACGCCCTGCCCGAAAAACAGGTCCACCCCAAGATCGTCCCGAAACCGGGTTGCCGCGTCGTTTACGCTGATATTGGCGCGAATTCTGCGCAGCCGTTCCATTACCGTGGCAAAATCGGCCTGGGACACGTTGGCGCCCCCGGACAACCCCAGGCCGGCCACATGTCGCATCTCATGGGCCAGCCGGGCCGACCGGATCAGGCTCTTGGAGGGTACGCATCCGGTATTCAGGCAATCGCCGCCCATCAGGTTCTGCTCAACCAGGGCCACCCTGGCCCCCAGCCCGGCGGCGCCCGCGGCGGTCACCAGGCCGGCAGTGCCCGCGCCAATGACCACCAGATTATACATGAGGGCCGGATTCGGGTTTGTCCACCCCTCCGGCCGCACCCTGGAGAGCCACCGCTTGTCGTGGGCATCCAGCGATTCGCGGTCCAGATAACCATTGTGAGACATGATGCCTCCTTTTTGCCGTTGCCGGGGCTGTGGGCCTGGCCTACGGGTAAACAGAGGACTCCGGGACAGACACCCTCTTTTGCGTTCAGTGTCCGGCGGGCCATGGCGGTGATAAAAAGTGTGACTGCCACGGTGACAACCAGCCCCACCCCGTAAAGTCCCCACTGGATCGGAAAAGGCGGCTGGTGGTCGACAGAACCGGTATAGACATACATCAGGGTGCCGGGCCGCACAACGATTCAGAACGCGATAAAACAGTGAAAAAGGGCCGCCGTGATGCCGAAGGCATAATCGAGCAGATTGAAGAGGCACAGCACCTGCCATCAGAGCCACATCGGCTTGCTACTGCTGATATTCCTCGAACAGAAGCCCGGCCAGCGCATGGCTGGCGTCGTTGAGTCTTTTTGTCACCACACTCCGGGTGGCAGGCTCGCCGGAATCAAGGATGGCTGCTTCCTGCACGTATTTTTTTACAATCTCAAGTACCTCGACCTGATCCTTTCGGCCCATGTCGGCGTTCAGCTCAATTGCCCTGTCCACATAGGAAAGAATGCGGGAATAGTCCCGCATGCCTTCGGCCTCCAGCAGATCACCGGCCTTGGCCGTGTAAAACCGCGATGCAAAGGCAAATACATCGGCCTTGCTGTAGGTCCGTTTTTTCTTTACGTCCCAGGCGGCATCGTGAAGCACCATGATGCGCTCTTTGCCCCCCGGCGTAAAATCGCCCTTCCATATTTCAACAGCCCCTCTGGATTCCGTCACATAATAACGACCGGCGTTCATGGAGCTGGCCACCAGCAGAATCAGCACGGCCAGGACCAGGAATGCCGACGCCCCCCAGAGCAGCCGCGTCATGGCGTCGTCTCCGTTTTCCATGGCCGGCGGCTGCACCGGCGCTGAACAGCCGGCGGTTTTTTCAAAAACAGCGGCCGGCTGGGGCCGTCCGTCTCCGGCCGGTGGCGGCGGTGCAACGGCTTCTGAGGTTGTTGTTTCAACAACATCGTTTTCCGGTAGAACCCCAGCCGCCTGGGAAACCGGGGCCTTCTGCTTTTTTGTTGATGCCTTTTTTGCCGGCTGTTTTTTTGCAGGCTGCTTTTTGGCTGCCCGCTTTTTCTTCGGCGCAGCAGCAGCACCTTCTTTCGCCTCGGGGTCCGTTGTGGGTGTAAACAGGCTCTTTTTCCCCATACCGACTCACTCCTTTGAAAATATGGTTCACATCATATATGATAGCCGTCTGTTATCGACTTTCTAAACCGTATCTGAAAACATACGAACCGCTTTGCCGGAGCAAGACAACGCGATAAAGCATAGGCCAGTGTATAAAAAGCCCCTGGTCTTGTAAACCCTTTTTACTGATAACCATGAGCCATCAAAGACAAAATTGACAGGGCAATCACACCGTGACAATTGAAGAAAAAAAACAGCAACTGGCGGCCCTTCTCAAGGATCACGCACCCCTGGGCGTGGCTTTTTCCGGCGGCGCGGACAGCGCCTTTCTACTGGCCATGGCAAACCATGTGTTACAGGACAGGGCCGTGGCCCTGACCTCCGTGGGGCCGATGCACGCGGCCCGGGAACGGGCAGCGGCGGTCCGCATGGCCGAAACGATCGGCATTCGACACATTCTGTTGGAAACCGGCCGCATGACCGCCGAATCATTCGTCCAAAACCCGCCGGACCGCTGTTATGCGTGCAAAAAAATAATCTGGGCCGAGCTTCGAAAAGCCGCTGAAAATATGGACATCCTCCATCTGGCCGACGGGGTGAGCACTGATGACCTGAACGAGCACCGGCCCGGCCTGGCTGCCGGCGCCGAGGCCGGCGTGATATCCCCCCTTGCCATGGCCGGTTTTTCCAAGGCTGAAATACGGGAGGCCTCCCGCCAGATGAACCTGTTCACATGGAACAAACCGGCCGGCACCTGCCTTGCGACCCGCATACCTTATGGCACGCGTATCACGCCCGAAATTCTTGCCATGATTGAGCAGGCCGAAGATGTGCTGATTACCGCCGGGTATGCCCCCTGCCGGGTCCGGTACCACGGCGGCACAGCCCGCATTGAGGTGGCGCCGGAAGCCGTTGCATCCCTGGCCACCGCGGTCATGCGGAAGCCCGTGACGGAGCAGCTCAAACAAATCGGCTTTTCCCATGTCTCTCTTGATCTTGCCGGCTACCGCTCCGGCAGCATGGATGTATGACCCGCTAGTTACCTTTTTCATGGATGGCCTTTGTGTTTAAAAATGAAAAGCCGACTGAACCGACAGGGTATCTCACACGAAGATCACGAAGATTGGGAAGAACGCGAAGAAGTCCTTTGGGGCTTTCCGTTGTGTCTTTAATGCTGATCGTTTCTCACGAAAGCTTGGTACACTACCTTCGTGAGCTTCGTTTTCTTCGTACCCTTCGTGTTTGAAAACGGCAGGCCGGCTGAACCGGTAGTGTGCTTCAACACGAAGACCACGAAGATTGGAAGAACACGAAGATCAAAAGGGTTGGTTTCGATAATGTTGTGTTACCGGTTAAAATCCTATATATAAGCCAGAAACAAGAATCCCGGGAGCAGCGCCATGAGCGAAAAAAATACGGATTTCATTCGACGGATCATTGACGAGGACCTGGCCGCCGGCAAATATCCCGACGGTCTGGTCACCCGTTTTCCGCCGGAACCCAACGGGTATCTGCATGTCGGCCATGCCAAGTCCATCTGCCTCAATTTCGGCATTGCCGAAGCATATGCAAACAGCGTCTGCAACCTGCGGTTCGACGATACCAATCCCGGCAAGGAGAACGTGGAGTACGTGGACTCCATACGGGAAGATGTGAAATGGCTGGGGTTTGATCCCGGAGACCGGGTCTATTTTGCCTCCGACTATTTTGAGCGGCTCTACGCCTTTGCCGAACAGTTGATTAAAGACGGCAAGGCCTATGTGTGCGGCCTTTCCGCCGACGATATCCGCCGCACCCGGGGCACCTTGACCGAGCCGGGCACCCCAAGCCCGGATAGAAACCGGCCCGCCGAAGAGAACCTGGACCTTTTCCGGCGCATGCGGGCCGGTGAGTTTGCCGACGGCACTTACATCCTGCGGGCCAAGATCGACATGGCCTCGCCCACCCTCTGCCTGCGGGACCCGGCCATCTACCGCATCCGCCACGAGTCCCACCACCGCACCGGTGACAAATGGTGCATCTATCCCATGTATGATTTTGCCCATCCCCTGTCTGATGCCATCGAAGGGGTCACCCATTCCCTGTGCACTCTGGAGTTTGCCAACAACCGGCCCCTGTACGACTGGTTCGTGGAACAGCTCACCGATCCGCCCCGGCCCAAACAGACCGAATTTGCACGGCTCAACCTCACCTACACGGTGTTGAGCAAGCGCAAACTCTCCCGCCTGGTGTCCGAAGGCTTTGTTTCCGGCTGGGACGACCCGCGCATGCCCACCATTGCCGGCATCCGGCGCAGAGGAGTGCCGCCCGGGGCCCTGCGGAATTTTTGCGACCTGATCGGCATTGCCAAAAAAGAGAGCCTGGTGGACGTGGCCCTGTTAGAGTATGCCGTTCGGGAACAGCTCAACAAAACGGCCCCTCGCCGCATGGCCGTGATTCACCCCCTGAAAGTGGTTATCGAGAACTACCCGGAAGGAGAGGGCGAGGAGATGACCGCCGTCAATAACCCGGAAGACCCGGACGCCGGCACCCGCATGGTGCCGTTTTCCCGGGAACTCTACATTGAGGCCGACGATTTTATGGAAGAGCCGCCCAAGAAGTTTTTCCGCCTGGCGCCGGGCCGGGAGGTGCGGCTGCGCTACGCCTACTTTATAAAATGTGAAAGCGTGATCAAGGACGCCTCCGGCAACATCGTTGAGCTGCGCTGCACCTATGATCCGGCCACCCGGGGCGGGGACGCGCCGGACGGCCGCAAGGTCAAGGCCACCCTTCACTGGGTGTCGGCCCGTCATGCCGTGGCCGCCGAGGTGCGCCTCTACGACCGGCTATTTCTAAAAGAAAACCCGTCTGATGACGAAGGCAGGGACTTTACCGAATTTTTAAATCCCGACAGCCTGCAACCCCTTTTCCCCTGCTTTCTGGAACCGGCCCTGACGCAGGCCGCGCCCTGCCGGGCCTTCCAGTTTGAGCGCCTGGGCTATTTCTGCGCGGACGCAAAAGATGCCACGCCCGACCGCCCGGTGTTCAACCGCACCGTCACGCTTCGGGACACCTGGGCCAGAATCCAGAAGCAGGAACAAAAGGGATAGCCTTCACCTCCTTTTTCAATCAAAATCAGTATCGGGATCGCTATCGGTATCGGGATCGAAACCGGCCACTAAGAACCACACACGGTAATCCTGTAAAAAACGAAAAGCCCTGTTTGTAGTGTGCCCGTAAGGGCATTGTTTATGGCCGGCCGTCAAACGCCTGACGGCGTCACTACAAACGGTCTGCCTGGCGGCTCTGGCCCGTGCCACTCCTTCCTGTTCCGTCATTACCCGTCTTGCGTGTCCCGCCATAGCCTTGGCGACGGCGGAACCGGGTAATCCGGTGTAAAATTGATTTTGTTCCTTATTGATTTGGTATTGAATCATTTTTATTCTGGACCCCTGGGTCAAGCCCGAGGGTGACGGCATAAGGCAGGGCTTTCCCACGGCTTCCCGATATTGGTTCTGACGTGGATTTTGAGTTCCGCGGTATGGTGTGGCATAGTGGGAAGCGATACATAATAATACCGGGGCTGATGCAGGTCCCTTTTAAAACATAAAGGAGAGCAGTTATGAAACGATCGCATGCCATATCCATATGGACGGCCACGATGCTGGCGGTCATGACCCTGTGCACGGGATGGTTCTGGAGCGGCAAGGCCGTGTCCGTCCGGTTTGACCAGGTCCATGGATTGAAAGACGGCGACAGGGTTCTGTCTGAAGGCACGGCCATCGGCAACGTGACCGATGTTGATTACCAGGACAACGGGCGTTTCCTGGTCTCCCTGCGGATCGATAAACAGTTCGGGGACCGGGTGACCGAGTATGCCAGTTTTTCCATTGTTCGCGACCCCGAAGACAACAGCCGCATGGCTGTGGACATGATCCTGGAACGCCCCGGCGGCGCGGTGCTGCCGGGCGGGGCCGTGGTGGAGGGGGTTCCTCGCTCACGGGCGCTTTTAGACAGGCTGGTGTCCGCCATGAATGAAAATTTTTCGCAGATGTCCCGTCATTTGGAGGACGTCCTGAAAGAGTTAAAAAAACTTCCCGAAAACGAAAGAATTAAAGAGCTTGGCAAAGAACTGGAACGGCTGGCCGATGAAGCGGCCAGGGCCGGCGAAGAGACGCGCAACCACATCCAGCAGGAAATTTTGCCGAAATTAAAAGAAGAGGTGGACCGGCTGAAAAAAGGGCTTGAAAAACAGGACCGCCAGGAGGAGGTAAAACCCCTGGAGGATGAGATCACACGGATTGAAAAAATCTGACACCGGGGCGGTTGATATCAAAAAATCGCCCGGCCGCCGCTACATTTTTCAGTCAGATAGGATATTCAGAATTATTTTACCGCCAGCTTTGCCACACGGTCTAAGATAGCGTGGGCCAGCTTGGCCTTGTCCATGCGGGGGAGCTGTTCTTCGGTTCCGTCTTTGTAGAAAAGGGTCGCCTGGTTGGTGTCGGCGCCAAAGGCGGTTTCATCACCGGCCACGGGGTTGGCCACCAGCAGGTCCACCTTTTTGGCGGCCAGCTTGGCCCTGGCATTGGCCGCCAGATCGTGGGTTTCCGCGGCAAACCCCACCACCACCTGGCCCGCTTTTTTACGGGCTCCGACCTCTTTTAGAATATCGATATTCTCCACCAGGGCCAGGGGCAACCCGGCCTGCCCGCTTTTTTTGATCTTGCGGTCGGCAGGCGTCTCCACCCGGTAGTCGCCCACGGCCGCGACCTTCACGATGATGTCGGTATCCGCCATGCGGGAAAACACGGCCTGGGCCATCTGGTCCGCGCTTTCCACGGCCACGGTCTCAACGTTGACCGGCGGCGCAAGATTCGTGGGCCCGGAAACCAGAACCACCTCGGCGCCCCGGTACTCGGCCGCCGCTGCCAGGGCATAGCCCATTTTGCCGGAAGAGCGGTTGCTGATAAACCGCACCGGGTCGATGGCTTCACAGGTAGGTCCGGCGGTAACCAGCACCTTTCTGCCGGTCAAATCCTTTGGCGAGAGCATGGCGCACAGTCGGTCAAAAAGAATCGCCGGCTCGGGCATGCGGCCCACGCCCGAAGTACCGCAGGCCAGCTCGCCGGTGCCGGGCTCCACAATCACGTACCCGTCCTGCTCAAGTGTGTCCAGGTTCCGCTGAACAGCCCGGTTTTCGTACATGGCCGAGTTCATGGAGGGGCAGAGCATGCGGGGGGATGTTACGGCCAGCATGAAGGTGGACAGCGCGTCGTCGGCGATGCCGCCGGCCAATTTACCGAGAATGTTGGCCGTGGCCGGGGCAACGATCACGGCGTCGGCCTGCCGGGCCCACTCGATGTGACGAATGGAGCCGTCCTCCCTGTCGTCAAACAGGCTGGTGCAGACCGGTTCGCCGGAAAGGGCCTCAAAGGTAAGCGGCCCCACAAAATAGCGGACATTTTCGGTCATGATCACCCGGACCCGGGCCCCCTGCTTGACCAGCAGGCGCAGCAGTTCCACGCTTTTGTAAGCCGCGATGCCGCCGCACACTCCCAGCACGATCTGTTTGCCGTTTATTTCCATACCGTGTTCCCGCTGTCGATGGTTACTGCAACCGGCCGGCGCCCTTGTCTTCAAGCGTGGGCGCCACCCATACTTCCACATGGGTTTTCATCATACCGTCGGTGACACTGATAACGCAGTAGCGGTTCTGTTTCACAAACAGCAGCAGGGTTCGCTGGGCCTTTAAGGACCCCACCAGGTGCCAGTTGTCCTTGACCATGTTGTTCTCAAACCAGGTGACCGTGGACCGGGCGTCCACGCTGCCGGACAGGGTCAGCATGCCGGTTTTAAAGCCGTCGGTCACATAAACCGAGGAATGTTTCCGGTCCAGCTTCAATTCGACAGGAAAAAGCACATCCTGAAAGTCATGATAAATCGAGGTGGGTTTTACGGGTTCATACCGCTGTTCCTTGGCCGGTGCGGTCATGGCCGTATCGGATGACGCATTCTTGTCCTTCTTAAGTCCGGCACAGCCGCCAAGGGCCACACACAGAGCTGTCGCCATTGTTAACACCACCCACTGTTTTCTGCTGATCATACGCATAAAAACCTCCGCGAATTCCGGTTGTCCTGCCTGTTGATGATTTGCCTGCCCCTTTTCCAGAAGGTTTGCGGCACGCTGCCCAATATATCACTAAACCCATGTTACGCAAGGGTTTTTTCGAGCCGGCGCAAACGAATGGCGATAGGCCGGGTATCCCATGACCAGACTGACCCCCACCTGCCGGTTCTCGGGAACCCGCAGCAGGGCACGAAGCTTTTTACCGCGCCGCAGCAGCAGGGTGAGAAAACCGATATAGCAGGTGCCAAGGCCAAGCGTGTGGGCATAGTTGATGATATTGGTACCCGCGATGTTGCAGTTGTCCACGGCAAAATCTGCCCCCCTGGGCGCGCACACAAGGATAAGCACCGGCGCGTTGTGAAGAATATAGTCCCGGCCCGCGGCGGACTGTTCGATGTAATAATCCATGGCAGCCATATAGCGCTGCAGCGAAGCTATTTTTTTGTTCTTTTTCAACAGTCCGAGAACCATTTTCCCGGGCCGGGAGGTGGCCCATCGGTAGGCTTTGACACCCATGGCAAACACACGGTCCGCGGCCTTTTGAATGATCGCGCGATCGGTGATCACGATATAGCTCAGGTGCTGAGAGTTGCTGGCCGTGGGGGAGAACCGGGCCAGATCAAGCACCTTCTCGATGGCCTGGCGGGGCACCGGCAAATCCTTGTAGCGCCGGATGCTGCGCCGAGTGACCGTGATCTCCCTGTAGGTTTCCGCGTCCAAAAGCTTTCGTCGCACCCTGTCCACCTGGCCCTGGTCCAGGCGGGAGTGAACAATGGCCTGCCGGGGACAAACCGCCACACAGTGGCTGCACAGGTTGCACGCCAGGGGAAACACCGGCTCGGGCACGCCGTTGACCTCGCGCCACACACCGGCAATGCACTCTTCAACACACAGCATGCAGTTATTGCACCGGTCCGTTAATCGTTCAATTCTCATGCGATTCTCCATGATATAGGGATGCCGCCGGAAACGGCTGCTTTTTAATTTTGATTCTGATCCGGGTTAGCCGGGACAGGCGGCCAGAAAGTCCAGCAGTTCACGGGCCAGACGGTCCGGGGCCTCGATGGCGGTCATGTGGCCCACCCCTTCCAGCACCACGTGCCGGCAGGTCGGTATGGCTTCGGCCATGACGCGGCCGGGTTCGATAAAGAGGTCGTCCTTTTCGCCCACCAGAACAAGAACCGGGCAGCGAATTTGCCGCAACCCCTCCACCTTCATGTCCGGGTCCTGGTAAAAAGAGCGCACAAACGCGGCAATCCGATTCCTGTCCCCCCGCCGAATAATCTCCAGGGCCATGTCCCACATGGCTCCGTTGTCCGGGTGTTCGGCAATGCCCCGGAAAAAGGGGAAAGGCTTTCTCTTTGCGTACGCGATCACCTCTTCCCAGGTCTGGCGCTCAAAGCTTGCGGCAAACTTTTCAAAAAAGATCACGCGTTCTTCCGGGGTGCCGGGAAAAGGACAGGTGGCTGACGTGGTGTCGGTGAGCACCAGACCGGCCAGACGGTCGCTGTGTTCCATGGCCCACCGGGCCCCGGCAAAACCACCGGTGGAGTGGGTCAAAAGATAAAACCGGTCCAGGCCGAGGTAATCGGCCAGTGCCTCGATGTCCCCGGCCACGGTGTCAGCGTCATAGCCGGGATTATCCCCCGTGGTGACGGTGCGCCCGTGGCCCCGCATGTCCATGGCAATCACCCGGTAATGTCCGGCCAGCCGGGCCGTAACACCGGGAAGGCTCCAGTAAGCCGTGTTTTCAATCAGCCCGTGTACCGCGATCACCGGGGCACCGGCGCCGGTATCTTCATAATAAATCGAAGCGTTGTTGCTTTCAAATACGGCCATTTTAGACTCCCATATGCGTTTTTCAGTCCTTCCACAGGCACAAAAAAACCGTCCCATCAGGACGGCCACCACCTTTACAGGCGTATTCACAGCCTGTGCGCATATTCCAGCAAATCAACAGGTCAGGAGGGAATAAGTGCCTTGCGCAGCATCAGCCGCTGGTTGACATAGATGTAATCCTTCAACCGCAGGGTCTCGTTCTGTGCCATGTCGATAAACATCAGGCCGTAATGCTGTTTGCTGGTCACATGCTCGGTGATCACTCGCCGAATCACGGCCCGGTCCACCTTGACCGGTTCCTTGCCCGCTTTACCGGGAAACAGGTCGATGGTGATATCCTTTACTTCCTGGCCCCGCTTGACCACGTCTTCTTTTATGGCGGGGCTGGAGAACATCACCAGTGCCCCGCCCAGGCTGATATTCACAATCTGGATATCATATCCCTCGCCGTCAATAATAGCGGTTGTTACGGTCCCCACCGGCGGCTTGACCCGCAGGTGCTTGCGCCGCTGTTTGCGTTCAACCGCCTCCGGTGCCTCCACCGCAATCGTGTTGTCTTCTTCCCTGAAAAAGCCGCCAAATGTGGTAAAACTGTATGGAATGCCGTGGGCGCCGGTGAAGGTAAAAGCGATTTCCCAGTTATCGACGCCTTCTGCCGCCTTGGCAAACCCGGGCGGGTGATCCACATAAAGAAGGGGCCGGCCGGGTTTTGGCTGAATAGCCGTAACAACGGTCAATTTCTTGAAATGGGTGCCTTTCAGGTGCATCTGGAGAATGGTGCTGTTCTTCCTCAGGTCCCTGAGAATCTCCCTCGCTTCCTGGCCTGTCAGCAGTTCACCTTCCGCCATAGCACCCTTCTCTCAAGCTGGTCTTTCTTCTGTTTGCAGCACTAGCACTCAAATCGTCTACATTCCGGCCAGCTCCCGCTCCCACCCGGCCAGCACATCGGCAAGCTCCCGGTTGGTGAACTTGGACTTGTCAATGACGATGCGAATGCCCTTGATGGTGGTGTCCAGAAGGTCCCGGGTTATGGCGCGGATCGCCTCAGGGGAAGGAAGCAGGCCCCGGGCGTTGATATCGCTGATCTCCTCGGGTGTGAGCCGTGAAATAAACCCCCGGCCCACAACCTGTTCAAGCTCAGAAAGGGAGAGGTCGGTGGCCAGGTGGTTCCTGCCGTTCAGCCCGTTTCCGTTGGTTATGGTCATTCTTGCCCCTGCCGGCAGCACCAGGAGCACTGCCAGAACGGTCATTGCCAAAAACATGATCATTGTCTTTTTCATCTTCTTCCTCCTGCTTCCTGCCGATGTTGCCCCGCCGTCTGCAAGTCGGGGGAAACGGCGCTGCCGGGCACAACGCCCGAATAGCAGCCGTCTGGAAACAGCTTGCGCTGTTGCATCCGGAAACAAGGGGGTGATTACAGATTTTGAATATTCTGAGAACCCGTGAAAGAATACCGGCAGACAGTCATGCTGACCGCCCCACCACCCCTGTTTTTTTTAAACAATTGTGTAAAGATGGTAGCAGAGGCCTGATTGCGTGTAAAGCAAAATTAAGGTCCACGCATCCGTTATCGCCCTATAGTCCCACAATACCAACCTATTAGGATCGGCCTGGCTGACACCGGCTGGCCGTGGCGACGGTCCGCGATATCTTGTGATTCACCCCCGCCGGATATATAATCCATCTTCACGCGCGCCGGCAAAACAGGGTTGCGGCGCCATATGACAAAATCGAAAGGAAAACAGGCCATGAAATATTCAGAGGCCCGGCAGGGACGAATTTTTGTGCTGCGGCTGGAACACGGCGAAACCGTTCACCAGGTGGTTGAAAACTTTGCATCAGACAGGGAAATAACGGCCGCGGCCCTTATCGCCGTTGGCGGCGCCGATACAGGCAGCACCCTGGTGGTGGGACCGGAAGACGGGGGTGCCAGGCCGGTGACACCCATGGAGCGAATTCTTGACAATGTTTGCGAAATCGCGGGGGTGGGCACCCTGTTCCCGGATGAGACAGGCGCCCCCATGCTGCACATGCACATGGCCTGCGGCAGGGAAGATAAAACCACCACGGGGTGTATTCGTAGCGGGGTGGTTACATGGCAGGTGATGGAGATCGTTCTCATCGAACTGCTGGACACGCCCGGCCGACGCCTGATGGAGCCGGACCTTGGTTTCAAGCTTCTTGATCCACGGCCAAAGGCTCAGTGACTCCTACCAGGCTCCCGCTACACACGTCCGGCCGATAGCCATGCAATCTTATGCTTTCTTGTCCAGCCGGGCCACGCACTCGATATGGGGAGTGTGGGGAAACATGTCCACCGGCTGGACCTCGGCCACGGTATAGGCTTCACTGAGCATGGCCACGTCCCTGGCCAGGGTGGCGGGGTTACACGACACATAAACAATGCGCGGCGGCGCCATGGCCAGGACCTGCTCCACAACGTCCTTGTGCATGCCGGCCCGGGGCGGATCAATGACCAGCACATCGGCCCGGCAGTCCAGCCGGGGAAGGGTCTCCTTCACGTCTCCGGCCACAAACCGGACATTGGAGACATTGTTGGTCCGGCAGTTATTTACGGCATCGGCCAGGCAGCTGTCGTTGATTTCAAGGCCGATCACCTCTTTTGCCGCACCCGACAGCCAGATGGCAATGGTGCCGGTGCCGCAGTAAAGGTCCACCACGGTTTGGCTCCCGGTCAGCCCGGCATATTCCCTGGCCACGGTGTAGAGCCGCTCGGCCCCCCGCGTGTTGGTCTGAAAAAAAGAGTTGGCCGATATATCAAAGGAGAATCGGCCCAGCCGGTCTGAAATAAAAGGGGCGCCGTGGAGCAGAATCTCATATTCGCCCTGGGCCACCCCGGCCTTTCTGGCGGTGATGTTGTTGACCACGGAGACCACTTCGGGATATCGGTCTGCCAGCAGGTCGGCCAGGGGCTGCAACAGGCGCCGGTCTTCGGCGGCGGTGACGATATTGACCATCCAGTTGTCATGGGCCACGGAGTGGCGCAGCATTAAAAACCGCCAGAATCCCTGGTGGCTTTTCAGGCCGTATGCCGGAACACCGGAGGCCCTGGCATAGGCCCGCACGTCACCAAGAATCGCGTTGCCCGGTTCGGGCAGCAGCAGGCAGGCGTCGACATCGATCACCTTGTGAAACGTACCCGGCACATGAAGGCCCAGGGCAAAGGAGGTATCGATATTCTCCATCTCCATCTCTTCGGGCAGTAGCCAGCGGCGGTCGGCAAAGGAGAACTCCATCTTGTTGCGATAGCCCCACACCGGGTCAGCGGGCATCACCGGATGCACCGGCACGTTTTCCACCAGGCCGATGTGGCGCAGAGCGTCGGCCACCTGTTCGTGCTTGCAGTCAAGCTGTTTGTCATAGTCGAGAATCTGAAGACGGCAGCCGCCGCAGTGACCGCAGTAAGGGCATTGGGGCAGGACACGGAACGGCGAGGGGGAAAGGACCTCCAGAAGCCGGGCTTCGGCAAAATTGGACTTTTTGCGGGTGATGCGGGCCGACACCCGGTCCCCGGGCAGGGTATGGTCCACGAACACGGCCAGCCCGTCGACACGGGCCAGCCCCCGCCCTCCAAAGGCAAGGGTTTCGATCTCCAGGTCCACGGCCTGGCCTTTTCGCACCGGCGACACCGGTTGATCAACGCCGTTCAAGATACGGCTCCAGCCGGTTCAGACCTTCGGCGATGTTTTCCAGAGAGTTGGCGTAGGAAAACCGCAGAAACCCTTCACCGTTTTTCCCGAAATCAATACCCGGCGCCACGCCCACACGGGCCTTTTCCAGAATGTCAAAGGCAAGGCTGTAAGAGTCGGAAGAAAGGTGCCCGGCATTGACAAACAGGTAAAAAGCGCCGGTGGGTTCTACCGGAATGGTAAACCCAAGCTCCCGCAGCCGGCGGATCATGTAAAGACGCCTTTCGTTGTAAATCGCCTTCATGCGGGCCACGTCGTCGCCAGCCTGCTCCAGGGCCGCGATGCCGGCGAACTGCACCACCGAGTTGGCCGATATCATAAAGTTCTGGTGAAGAATCTGGACCGTGCGCACAAAGGGCTCGGGTACGATCAGGTAACCCAGCCGAAGACCGGTCATGGCGTAGAGCTTGGAAAAACCGTTAAGTACAAAGGCGTTGTCGGTAAATTCCAAAATGGAGTGTTCCCTGCCCTCGTACACCAGGCCGTGGTAGACCTCATCAGAAATAATGTAGGGTTCAAACCGGGCGATAGCCGCCATTCGCTCCCTGGAGAGCAGCGTGCCGGTAGGATTTGAAGGGGAGTTGATGAAAATGGCCTTGGTTCGTTCGGTCATGGCCGCTGCAATGGCTTCCGGCGAGTACTGGAACCCGTCGGCCTCGTAAACAGGAACCGTTACGGGTTGGCCCCCGGCAAAGGTGATAAAGTTGGGATAACAGGCATAATGGGGGTCAGAAATAATCACCTCGTCGCCGGGATCCAGCAGGGCGGCAAACGCCATCATCATGGCCGGCGAGGTGCCGGAGGTGACAATCACCCGGGAAGGGGTCACGGTAACGCCGTACCGGTTTTTGTAGTGATCGCAGATCGCCTGCCGCAGCCGAATGTCGCCCAGGCTGTGGGTGTAGTAGGTGCGGCCGTCGGCAAGGGCCTTTTCCACCGCTGTTTTCACGCACAACGGAATGTCGAAATCAGGCTCTCCCACCTCCAGGTGAACCACATCGATGCCCTGCCGCTCCATCTCGTCGGCTTTTTCCAGGACATCCATCACCAGAAACGGGGTGATCTGCCGGGCGCGTTTGGATATCATTCATACCTCATTCTAAGGGCTCAAAAATTACTTTTCCGGCAGCTTTTACCACCTCGGAACCGGAGCAGGAACAAAACGGCTTCCCGATTGCGATCCCGATCCCGATCCCGATCCCGATTTGGATAAGCAGTTCTGACAGCTCTGAAAATTTGGAGGCCACATAAAACGGCCTACAACGTATCCAGAAACGACATGTCCTTGACCTGGGAGTTCTTGGTGCCGATGATCAGCACCTCCGCGCGTCCGTCGTCCATATTGCGGAAATAGAGCCTGCCGTTGTAGGCAAACCCCACTTCAAATATCTTTTCCCGGCTCTTTCGTAAGTCCACTTTTCTTTTCACATCCGCGCCTGAGGGGTCGCTGTCCAGCTGCTTGATCACCTCTTCGGCCTTGATCTTCATGTCGTCAGTCAGCCCCATGAAGCTGTCCAGGGCCCGCTTATGCATAAGGGTCTGCTTATACAGGGTCTTGAACCGTTTATCAACCGTTCCGTAAGCCGCGCTCTTTTTCCCGGTTTTCTGTTTTTCCGTATCGCGCGCTTCAGCGACCTGTCGCAGGGCTTCGTTCTCACGCCGCAGCTCCTCGGAAAGGGCCATGCTCATGTTGACCTTTTCCTCCAGGGCGATCATCTCATCGAGCAGCTGGTCCTCGGTCCGGCTGGCCGTGGCCCGGTACTCAGAAAGGTTTTTCCGGGTCTGTTCAATCTCACCGGCCAGCCGTTTTCTCTCCTCGCTTAACAGCATGATCCGGCTGTAGTGCTGGTTCTCGGCCTCTCTGAGGCGGTGAATCTCCTCCTGGCGGCTGGCCTCATCCGCCCTTGCCCGGCGCAGGCCGGCCCGATAAAAATAAAGAAATACGAACCCGGCGACCATCAGGTAGCCGCCGATGATGCCCACGTCCAGAAAAGACCCCCTGGCCAGGGAAACATCCACGCGCACCGACAGCCCTTCATTCATCAGGCGAAAATTATTCGAAGCAACCTGCTCCTGGGACAGGGGATTTAAAGCCTCCGCGTCGGAGTCGGGAAACGCGGGATAGATCATGATCTGGTTGCCGGCCAGGACCAGGACATCGGCCTTTATGCCCAATGGATTGAGTTGCCGGCCGCGCAGGTAGGTGTCTATGTTGGCGGCAACCGCGTCTTTCAGCCGTATGCGGCCTTCCAGCAACGGCTGTGTGTCACCGATATAAAGGTTCTCAATGTCCGATGCATATTGCTTCTGGACATGATGTTCCAGCAGAAAAACGCCCGAGATATAAACCGCCGGCATCAGTACCAGAAAGATGATCAGTGTTTTTATGGGAAAATATTTCATTGGCCTGTCAATAAGAAAAAACCGTCTGCAATCGGTTTACATCAGCTCATCCAGAAGGGTTCGGGCCTCATCTGCTCCATAAAACTTCCCGTTGAGACTCAATGCTCTGTCAAGAAAAATACGGGCCTGCTCAAACTGGCCTTGCCGGTAGTAGGTCATGCCAAGGTGATAGTTCACCGTGACATTGTCGGGAATGCGATCGGCCGCCGCCTGTAAATGCTCAAGGGCCTTGTCATACCGCTCCATCCGGTAGTAAATCCAGCCCAACGTATCCATGATGTAGGGATCCTCCGGGGCCTGGGACCGGGCGCGCAGGGCGAAATCCAGGGCTTCGTCCAGCCGGTCCGGATTTTCCGAAAGCAGGTAGGCCAGGTTGTTGGCGGCCTGGGCCAGTTCAGGGTCTTCGTCCAGGGCGGCCCGGTAATGATATTCCGCCTGTTCCGGTGCCTCCTTCATTTTGTAAAGTACGCCCAGCAGCATATGAGGCCCGGCCTGCTGAGGATGCCTGTTCAGGATGGTACGATACTGCGAGATGGCGCCGTCCAGGTCCTTTTCCAGAATATGAAGCCTGGCCAAAGCAAAATAGGATTTCAGGGTATCGGGGTCCATGGAAACAGCCTGCTGAAAGGCGGTTTTTGCCTTTTCCCGATCACCCTTGGCCAGATACAGGTCCCCCTTAAGGGCATAGACAGCCGCCATAAGGGACTGCCGCTGTTCCGGAGCGATATCGGCCATCTGCTCAAGCGAGGCCACCCGCTGGTTGCATCGATCGATGGCCTTGTCGTACTCTCCTTTCACACCCTTAAGAAACACGATATTTTCAAACAGCCCGGCCTGAAGGGGATTTTTTCGCAATGCCGCCTCAAATCCTTCAATGGTCTGTTCATATCTTTCCATCAGGCCGCTCAGGCGTTCAGCATCACCAAAGGGATGCGCGTCGGCGATGTCCAGCAGAGACCCAAAAGAGTCCAGCCCCCGGGGCCGGGTCCTTTCAGGATCGACCGCGCCGGCGGGCACGACCTCCAGGTTCAGGTGCTCCTGCAGAAAAGCCAGCAATTCCCGGTTAACTGCCTGGGCCTTTTCCGTTTCACCCATTTTCAGATAGATATCGGCCAGCCGAAGCCGGGCGCTGATATTGCCCGGTGAAAGGGCAATCGCACGAGAAACGGCCTTTTCAGCGGAAACCAGGTCCTCCTTGTGCCAGAAGGCCAGGCCTTTGGCATAATAAAGGTCGCTGGAGGTCGGGTTTTCCGTCAGATAGGCATCACAAAGGGAGATGGCCCGGTCATACTCCTGTCGGACAATCAGCAACCGGATTTTGAGCAGGCGGGCCGGGAGGTATGTGTCGTTTGCCTGCAAAATGGTTTCCACTTCCTTTGCAGCCGCATCCAGGAGATTATTCTCCAGGTAAAACCCTGCCAGTGCATGCCGGGCACGAAGGCTGCGAGGGTTGACCGCCAGGGCTGACCGGTACATCTCCAGGGCCTTGTCCGGCCTGCCCACAGCCCGGTAAAAATTGGCGGCGGCCAAACGAGCCGGCAGGTGATCCCCGCCTGTCTCAACAGCCTTTAAAAAAGCCTGTTCCGCCTGGTCCGGCTGTTTTCGGGAAAAATAAAAATTACCCAGCAGGATATGCAAATCCGGGTTCTCCGGATGGGCCGCCACCGCCTCGGCCAGCGCCTTTTCAGCAGCCGAATAATCCTTTCGGCTCATATGAAAATTAAACAGCACCAGGCGGGGGTCTATGGCGGACGGGTCCACGGCCACCGCCTGTTCCAGATGCGCCCTGGCCTGAACCGTATCACCGGTCTTCGCGAAAATGGCGCCAAGCCGCAACAGGGCGGCGGTATTGTCTCTCTGAACGGAAAGTACCCGGCCATAAAGCTGTTCGGCCTGTTTGAAGCGGCCCTCTTTCTCACAAATTTCGGCAAACAGAAAAAGGGCGTCAATGTTGGCCGGTTCCACGGACAGCACCTGCTGCACTCCCTGTTCCGCGGCTTCCAGCCGGTTGGAGAGAAGATCAAACCGGGCCATGTTCAGCCGGGCAGGGACATGACCGGGATCGATCTCAAGCAGCCGGGCATAGGCATCGGTGGCCTCTTTTACATCGCCCAGTTTGAGACGGGTCTCGGCAAGCCCCATCCAGGCAGAAACAAGGGAGGGCTCGGTATCAATGGCCTGCCGGTAGGCCTGTTCCGCCTGCCGGTAGTCCCCTTTGAAAAAGAGGTTGTTTCCCTTTTGCACCAGGGCGCCGGGGGAGGTGTCCTCCGTCTGGCAGCCCATGACCGCCAGCAGAAGGGCCACGCCGACAATACAGATGAATCGTCTTGAGTTTTTCATATCGTCACTTCTTGATTGGCTTCATTCCATAAAAAGAGGTCTACCCGTCGCCTGTATAGCTGGGGCAGTCCTGCCGGCCTTCAATATAGGGCTTGATATCCAGAATCGGTGTGCCATCCAGCATGTCAAGCCCCCTGACATGAATAACCGTGCCCTGAATCTCAAGCACATCAAGCACGGAAAGGCCGATGGGGTTGGGCCGCCTCGGCGAGCAGATGGAAAACACGCCCAGGGGACCTTCTCTGTGGGGCGGGGTCTGGCGCAGATGGCGGACCGGATCAAAGGCCGGGCTCTTGTGAAAGCAAAACAGTACCACAATTTTAGAACCGGGCTGAATATCGGAGAGTCCGGCGGCATATTGCGGGTCGATCTCCAGCCGGCCCTGCACATCGGACACGCTCCAGTGTCTGGGAATCTCTGTGGCGTCGGTGTTCACGACACCGATCGGCTGCATGGTAATGGTCATGGTCTCGTTCATTTTCAATATCCGACCTTTTCGCTGTTTATGGAGACGGCCACGGCCCGGCCCATTTCACGACCGATATCACGGGCCACCACCGGGCACTTGACCTTGAAGAGAAAAAATATTTTTTCCGCCTGATCCGTCTCGGAAAGCGTTTCGTAGTTGCCCTGGCCCTTGGCAATGATCATGTCTGCCTTCTCAAACGCCTGAACAAATGCGTCGGAGCATTCGGAGAGGGCGGTCCCCGGCACATCCGCGCCATTGTCCATGACCTGTACCAACGATGTCAACCCCACGGTTTCTGCGTCCGCGAAAGTGACGTCGTTGATCACCGGGCCGCCCCTTGTCACGAACACCACCTTTCCGGTGGGCAGGGTCTCAATGAGAATCCGGTCAAACAGGATCTCCCCGGCATTATCACCCAGGTAAAGAATGGTTTCGGCTTTTGCCACGGCTTCGGCAAAAACGTTTATGTCCCCGAAAACCGGTTCGGATAAGGCGTTGTCAATGGTTTGACGCACCAGTTCCACATCCAGGTCGCTGCTGACGCCAAAATCGATGATGTTGCCGGCAATGGCCAGTTTCACGGCGGTTTCCAGGGGCGGGGTCGAAGCCGCGACCTTTTTTTTCAGGTCGTCATACATGTCCATGGCAAACCGGTTGTAAAAATCCTTGACCTCCCGGTAGGGGTCATCTATGCCGGTCAGGGAACGAACGGTCCGGTGAATCTCCCGACCCATGAGGGGCGGTGACTGGTTCAAGTCCATCGTGCTGATCTTTTTGGCCATTTCCCGAAGCACCGCTTCGTGGAGTTTTGGATTCCCGGTCACCAGCCGGGTCGCGCCAAGGGCCTGTTTCATAAAGCAGGGAATACAGTCGTAATAGGTCTTCATAGGCCCTGAATTCTACATGAACGCGCCGGCCCATGCAAACAATTTGGAAACACGGCAAACCGGCTGAAAGAACATTCACATCCAGGCGGTGCCAAGGCAGACCGATCCTTGACCTGTTCCGCCTGCTTACGCGCAGTCCGCCATACGGATCAGGTCGTCAACCTTCATCTCCTGTCGAATGCCGAAGCGTGTCAGGGCAAAATCATACTTCACCGGATCACGGGGGGAAAAGCAGGCAAATCCCTGTGTCATTTCGACCGCCGTGACACAATCGGCCTGTTGCCGCCGGGTCAGGCCCAGGGCAAGGCCGATGGCGTGCATGTGGGTGTCCAGGGGCACCACCAGCTTTGCACGGGGAATGCCGGCCCAGCCACCCGGATCGACACTGTCTTTTCTCACCATCCATCGCAGAAACAGGTTCAGCCGCTTGCAGGCGCTGCCCTTCCGGGGGTCGGCCAGCAGATGGCCGATGCCCCCGGCGTCGGCGTTGAGACGGTCGACAAAAGCAGAAAGGGCCGGAATCACGGTGGGGTCTTTCTTTCGAAGGCCCTCAACAAAACAGGCATTTAACGATCCGTATGCCAGAAGCACCTGCCGCATTCCCGCCAGCAGGGCCCCCAGGTGGACCTCATCGGCAAACCGGTGTCGAAACCCGGCAAACTCTTTTTCAAACCGGGCCGGTGTGCCAGAGCAAATAAAGTCGTGAGGTGACGGCCCCATGACATTCAGAACGGCGGAAACACTTTTCACGATCTGGGCCACCCGGCCATAGGCCAGGCAGGCGGCTATCAGGGCCGCCAACTCACGGTCCTTTACCTCGTCAAAACGGTAAAGACACTCAAGTGGATCGGGCGATACGTAGGACCGCCTGTTATACCGGCGGTACAGTCGCGCCAGCAGCTTTTTTCTTTTCAAATCGGGAAGTGACATGACGCCATTCTACCTTTTCTCTTTTCGCCGCACAAATCCCTTTACCCCTGAACCTGCCATTGGTACCATCAACCTCAATCTTTTGCGAATTTTTTCCAACAGCCCCGGACGGGTGAACCTTTCAGGGCAGACAACGCTTTTTAAAAGGGAACAGAATGGTTGCCAGAATCGGCCCTTATCGTGTGCTGAACCTGCTGTGCGAAACCAAACTGTCACGCCTCTACAAGGTGTTTGATCAGCGGCACAACCGCGTGGCAATCCTGAAGCTGGCCCTGGCCGACAACGCAAAAGAGGAAAGTGCCGCCCTGACCCTCAGAAAAGAGGCCGGCCTGCTTTCACGGCTCTCCCATCCCGGCATCATATCTCTGTACGATCACGGTGAACACGACCATCAGCCTTACCTGGTTGCCGAATTTGTGGAAGGCCACAGCCTGATTATGGAACGGAGGGAAAGGCCGGATATGGGGCGTGTTCTCAGTGTCGTCATGGCCGTTGCCCGGGCACTTGCCTATCTTCATCAGCACAACATCCTGCACCTTGACGTCAAACCGGAAAACATCCTGATCGATGGCCGGCGCACCCCGCCCATGCCCAAGCTGTGCGACTTCGGCATGGCCCTGGTGATTGAGAAAAACGCGCCGCCGCCACCGCCCCACCGGCGCATCGGCGGCACCGCTGTTTATATGGCGCCGGAACACGCCCTGGGCCGTGCACTGGATGGCAGAACCGACCTCTATTCCCTGGGGGTTGTCCTTTTTGAGCTGCTTACGGAAGAAAAGCCTTTTTACGGCATCACACCCACGGCAACCGCGATTATGCATGTTCAGGCACAACCGCCGCCACCACGCCTGTATAACCCGGAGATTCCACCGGCCCTGGAGGCCATTGTGTTAAAGGCAATAGCCAAGAATCCGGACCACCGGTTTTCCGGCCTGGAACACTTTATCGCCGCTCTTGCACCCATCGCGTCTCGCATGCAGGCCCGCCCTCCTGAGCCCCCGGTCATGGATGCCGGGACCCTGACCCGTGCCGATGCTGAGAAATTTCTTCGTGCAGGCAGGCCGGATCGGGCCATTGCCGTTTACCGCGATATGCTTACGCGCAACCCGGCGGATTTTCAATGCCACCACCGGTTGGGGGGCATCCTTTACCGGCAGGGCCGGTTTCAGGCGGCCATTCGCCACCTTCAGGCCGCCATAGCCGTCAATAATCAACAGGCCGAACTTCACAAGGATCTGGGCAGGGCCCTGTCCCGCACCGGTCAGAATGAAAACGCCGTGGCCGCTTTTCAGAAGGCCCTTGCGCTGAATCCTGATAATCTGTCGATCCTTCTGGATCTTGGCCGTCAGTACAACCGGCAAAAACAACCGGAGGCAGCGGAACCATACTTTGCCCGGGCACTCGCCGCCCACCCCACCTCACTGGCGGCCTATAACGGGCTGGCCCATACCAAACAGGTGCTCGGCAAAACAGCGGAGGCCATCACCCTTTTTCAAAAAGCGCTCGCACTCGCGCCGGACCAGCCGGAACTGCACTACAATCTGGGAACCGCCCATCTGGCGATACAGGAAACCGCGGCAGCCGAATCCTGCTTTGCCGCGGCACTCCGCCTGAAACCCGGCTTTGCCGCCGCCCACCATGCCATGGGAAATATCTGTCTGGCGGCAAAAAATCCCGTTCAGGCAGCGGTCCACCTGAAGGCGGCCCTGGCCGCCGACGGCAGCGGCGTTAGCGCTTTATACGACCTTGGCCGGGCCTGCAGAATGCAGAACGATCTTGATGGCGCGGTATCGGCCTTTGGCCGCTACCTGAAATTTGCCGCCAAAGACACCACCGCCTACCTGGCCCTGGCCGAAGTGCTGGAGGCCCAGGGAAAACAGGAGGCAGCCGGAAAGTACCGCCGCATGGCCGAAGAGCTGAACGCGCACTCATCTTCCGGCCAGACCCATAAAACAGACCCATAAAACCATTGCCTAATGCCATAGCCGGTGTTAATATTTTTGGTTATTGCCTGTACCGGCAGGCATAATACTCAACAACTTTTACCCGACACACGAAAGGACCTCCCCATGAAAAAAATGATTACCTTTTTTGTCACCATCGCCATGATTGCCGGCCTGACAGCCTGCCAGAAGAGCGCCGATACCCAGGCCGCACCACCGGCCCTTGAAACCGACAAGGACAAGGCCAGCTACGCCATCGGCGTGAACATGGCCCAGGCCCTGGTCAAGATTAAAGACGAGGTCAACATCGACATGGTGGCAGCCGGCCTGAAAGACAAGGTCGACGGCAACACCCTGCTTATTGAAGAAGCGGACGCCCGATCCCTGCTGGCTGATTTCTCCAAAAAGTTACGGGAAAAGCAGATGGCGGAGCGGGAGGCCCTGGGCCAGAAAAACCTTGAAGAAGGACAGGCCTTTCTTGAGGCCAACAAGGCAAAGCCCGATGTGGTGACCACGGAAAGCGGCCTTCAATACATGGTTGTCAAAAAGGGGGATGGCCCGGTGCCCACGAACGAAGACCGGGTCAAGGTACACTACCGGGGCACCACCATCGACGGCACCGAGTTTGACAGCTCCTACGAGCGGGAAGAGCCTGTCACCCTGGCGGTTACCGGTGTGATCAAGGGCTGGACCGAGGCCCTGCAACTGATGCCGGTGGGCAGCACCTACAAACTTTTTGTACCCGCTGACCTTGCCTACGGCCCCAGGGGCGCGGGCGACCGCATCGGCCCCAATGCCGTTCTGGTGTTCGATGTGGAACTGCTGGAGATCGTGACGCCGGAAAAAACGCCCGCCGAAACACCCGGTCCGGAGATGTAAGAAAGTCCGCCGGCAAAGAATCCCACGGATGACGGCACGCCTGTCATTCCACTCTTATTAAGATACAAACCGCCCCCGGTCCTGCTGGGGGCGGTTTTGTTTTCACTGGCATCAACCCGTATATGCCATGGAATATACGGTTAAAACTTTCCAGCTCTATTTCAAAAACCATGTGCTTTAAAACGTCATTGCAAGGGGCGCCGGGCGCCCCGGGGGAAGCGAAGCTTGCCCGTGCTGGAAACGGACGACGCAGACACAACCCACGGGCAAGGCCTGCGGCCTTCGCCCGTGCCACCCAGAAAAGATTTCCCCTCTATTGCCCCGCCAGCAGCTCCTCGGCCAGACGGGTGTAATCCCATGCGCCGTAGCTGCGGCGGCTGGCAAAAACCACTGGTTTGCCCGCCTCGGTGCTGTAGGCAACGGCGGTGTTGGTTCGGATCACCGCCTGGGAGACAAAGTCGCTGTACCGGCCGTCCTTTAACAGCTTTTCCCGAATCATCTCACTCAAACCGGTCCGTTTGTCATAAAAGGTCGGCACAATGGCGGTCACGGAAAGATCGCTGTTGATCCCTTCACGAATGATATCCAGGGTGTCGAACAGGCTCTCTAAAGCCGCGTAGGAATAGGGATGCATCTGGCAGGGAATGATCACCTCCCGCACATAGGCAAACACGTTGACCGTGAGCAGGGAGAGGCTGGGCGGCGTATCCACAAGAACAAAATCGTACGCGTCTTCCACACCGGCCAGGGCCTGAGCCAGTTTGCGCTCCCGGCCCGGGGTGTCGATGATCTCCACCTCGGCGCCGGCCAGGTCCGGATGGGACGGCAGCAGGTCGAGGTTTTCCCACTGGGTCTGAACAATGGTGTCGCCAGCCGACACATCCTCGGTTTCCACGATCAGATCGTAAACCGAAAGGGTCTCGTCATCCACCTGCACGCCCAGGCCGATGGTGGCGTTGTGCTGGGGATCCATGTCCACGACGAGCACCCGCTTGTTCTCCTGTGACAGGGCCGCCCCCAGATTGATGGCCATGGCGGTTTTACCCACCCCTCCCTTTTCATTGGCAATCGCAATCACTCTGCTCATTTTCTGCTCCTCCATAAAACGGTCGATCCGGCATACGACAACTTATTGATTCCAGGGATGTCAGACGGTCTATTCCTGCCGGGAAGGCATGTCCTGAACGTCGGCGGCAGAGGCCAGATCTCCGGACAGTTCGACAATCTTTTGTCCCTTATCTAAAACTGTTTCGGCCAGGGATGCCAATGCCTGGGCCATCTGTTCCTTGTCTACCCGCTTTTCCACCACCGCGTCCCGAATACTGGAGATGTCCGCGCTGTAGGCCCGGAACCGGTCCAGAACCGCGTTGTAAAAACTGTCGGACACGGCCTCTGCCAGCTTCAACACATACTGAAATTTGATGTTCTCCCGGTAGCTTTTAAAATGGAAAACAATCCCCTTTTCAGTTTCACGCAAAATTCGGCCCATGCCGTCCTTCAGGGCCCGCAATTCGCCCTCTTTTTCAGTTTTGACCGGCTTTTTCAAAAGCTTCTTGAAAAACTTTCCCGCGGAATACACCCCCAGCCGCATCACCGCCTCGGTGCGGATCTTGCCCGTGTAGTTCATGGCAAACACGGCAGGGGGCAGTTGAAGCCCGCTCTGGGCCTTGACCAGGGTGATGTCCCGGGTTTTGATGGCCCCCTGGTCCCCGGCCTGGGTGGGAATGCCAAGGTCCTTCATGGCCTTTTTGTATTCGGCAATGGCATCTCTTGCCATGCTGTCAAAGGATTCGGCAATGGACTCAAAATAGTCGGCGATCTTCTGTTCCTGCTTTCGAACAAACCCCAGGACCTTGGGGTTGATGCTCTCTGCCATGAAAACATCCAGGGTCTGCTTGAACTCCTGGAACGCCATGTAAAGTACATTGGAAAACCCGGCCGTGGCCAGGGTCTGTTCATATTTGCCCAGGTCTACCTGATAGTTCCGGATAAAGGAGATCAACTCGGGCATGACCTCGCCGGCCTTTGGGTCAAAGAAACGGTCGATATCGGATTTAAGGTCTTTTTTCAGCTTGCGGGCCGATCCGTCCAGTGTGCTTTTTAGAAGAATGCCGGCCCGGTCCAGCTTCTCCTTGTGCCGCCGGGTGCCCTCAAAAATGGAAGCCGCGCTCTGCTCGTCCTCCTTAAGCAGACTGAGGTTGGCCGAGGCCCATTGGGAAAGGCCCGAGGCAACCAGGGAAAGCCGCTGCACATGGTTTTTCAGCAGCAAGGCATAGCGCTGCCGGTTCAGCTTGTGGTAGAGCGATGCCTCAAAGGAGCCGGTTCCCTCATCGGAAAACCGTACCAGAGAATCCTCCATCTGCCAGATGGACAGACGCCGGGCGTCTTTTTCGCTCAGCTGGTCAGCGCTCTGGGACCGGAACAGATTGAGCAGCCCTGAAAAAACGTGTACTTCCGGGTCGGACTTGATCAGGGAAATTTCGTTTCGAATCCGCTGAACAAGATCGGTCAGGCTTTTTAAGGTTTCATGCTCGTCCAGGTCACAGTTGACCACAAAAACCAGGTGATCGGATATGCCCATGCGGTCGATCATGGAAAGAAAATTGATGTCGGCCTGACGCAGGCCTGTACGGCTGCTCACCACGTACACCGTAAGGTTGGTCAACAGCAGGTAGTCCTGAATCCGGGCCAGGTGCAACGGGTTGGGCGAGTCGCTGCCCTGGCAGTCCGCGATTTCAATGGTGGGATCCATCTCCACGGAATCGATGTCCAGCTGAATGTCTTCCAGGTAAACCGACAGCCGGTCATCGGCTGCAAAATCCCGGTGCCGTGCAAACTGGTCCTGCTCAAACACCTTCGTCCGGGTGTCGTCGCCGATAGTGGCGGCCACCTCGTCATAGCCTGCAAGATAATTGGCCAGAAGCACACTGTTCATGTTCCGGCTGTCCTTGGCAATCAGGTACTCACGGGGCAGGTTGTCCAGTGCGCCGGCAAGGGCCTGACGGGTGGCTTTGTCACGGATATCCAGGCCATCGCCGTTGGAAGGAATGTGGATAGTGGGCAGCATCACAACGGCCCGTTCAATATCGGAATTGATCCCCTCCCAGGACTTGAAAACCAGCCGGGCGCAGAGCCGTTCGCCGCTGCGTACCTTTGTGACCATGGAGGTCACAACACCGGCGCCCCGCTTCAGGTAATCTCCCCTGAAAATCGAGTTGACCACCGTACTCTTGCCCGACTTGATGGGTCCCACCACCGCCACCCGAACCACATCATCATCCAGTTGCCGCAGCACGGTCCGGCAGGTGGCCTGCCACCGCTCGAACGCGTCCGGCGCCACACCGGGCATGGCCTGGGCTTCGGCCATGGTGTCCAACAGGGCCGTATTCAGGCTCTTGAGTCGTTCCTTCAGGACCGTGTAAGTTTTCATTGTCTTTCATTCCGACGGTTTAAGTTCAGAAGTCGTCACCTCAGCCCGGATCTGCATGGAATGTTCGGGGCAGGGCCTTCACAAACAAGCGTCTACCATACACCGACACCTGTTGCATTTCAAGATATTAACCGCCAAAAACAGCCTGAAATCGAAACAGGAAAAATCCGGTGAGCAGGGAGAAAATGGTTGTATATCTTTTTTTCTACTTTCATCGCACTCTTGCTCGTGATCGAATGCGTATTTGTGTTTCCCCTTTTATTCCGATCACGATTACGAGCAAGAGCACGAGTAAGATTTGAAGTGAGATGAATCGAAAAAATGAATACAGCGGGCTACGCACTGCCCGATATACCGGACAGAAAGGCGGGATCGGGAATGTTCATCAGCTTCATGGCGTCAGCCCACCGCCGCGCAACCGGCGTGTCAAAAATTACACGCTGGTCTACCGGCACCGTGAGCCAGGAATTTTCCAGGACCTCGGCCTCCAGCTGGTCCGGCCCCCAGCCGGCATAGCCCAGCAGGATCAAAAACCGCCGGGGTCCCTGCCCCTCGGCAATGGCCGCCAGAAGGTCTTTGGTGTTGGTCAGGGCCAGGTCGGGTCTTATGGGCCGGCATCCCTCCCAGCCAAAGGGCGGTTCGTGAAGCACAAACAGGTCGCCGGTGTGCACAGGCCCGCCGTTGTATACGGGAAGCGGCCCGGTTTCCGGGACATATTTCATCTTCAGTTCTTCAAAAATATCCTTGGCAGTCAGGGCCGGATATATCCGATTTACAATCAGGCCCAGAGCGCCGTCCGCCGAATGTTCGCAGATGCACACCACGGTCTGCCGGAAATTGGGGTCGGTCAGCATGGGCATGGCGATAAGAAACTCCCCTCTAAGCTCCATGGTCTCTCCTTGGTTTCCATCCACAAATGGCCTTTTCTCATTTCTGGATTGGAAACCTTTATCGTGTCCTCATGATTAATGGATGGACACTCCTTGGAAAAAGGACGGACGTATTCCGGCCCTGTTTGATTGTTCTTCAAGTTAAAATCAAGTCCGTCTCCTTGTCAAGAAAACAAAGCATGGGCTTGACCCGGCCCCGCGGACAAACGTACAATGAAAAAACAAAAAAGCCGTCCACACCGAAAACCGTACCCGGAAAACGCCCATGTCCCCCGCCGACACCATCCTCGATAAAATGAAAGCCCATGCAGAGGAAATCTTTTTTGCCGGCCTTGCCGCGGTTGAGCCGAAAGCGGCGGTGGCGGCCTGCTGCCACCTTGAAAAGGGCAAGCTGAAAGTAGCGGATCGCACTTTTGATCCCGGTGCCTTTGATCACATTTCCGTCATCGGCGCGGGCAAGGCGGCGGCCCCCATGGCCGCCGCTGTTGAGACCCTGATGGGGGACCGGTTGACCGGCGGCCTTCTCAGCGTAAAATATGGTCATACCCATCTGCTGCAAAAAACAGAACTGGGGGAAGGCGGCCACCCGATTCCCGATGCCGGGGGCCTGAAAAACGCGCAACGCATTCTGGCCCTGGCACAAAGCGCGTCAAAAAAAGACCTGGTGATCTGCCTGCTCTCCGGCGGCGGGTCGGCCCTGCTTCCCCTGCCCGCCCCCGGCATCACGCTTGCCGACAAACAGGCCGCCATGCATGAACTGCTGGCCTGCGGCGCCACCATCACAGAAATCAATACCCTGCGCAAACACCTTTCAGCGATCAAAGGGGGGCTGCTGGCCAGGGCCGTGTTTCCGGCCACACTCCTCTGTCTGGTGATCTCCGACGTGGTGGGAGACGATCTTTCCACCATTGCCTCAGGCCCCACCGTGGCCGATCCCACCACCTTTGCCGACTGTCTGCGGATTATCGACACCTATCAACTGAAAAACCGCCTGCCGGCATCGGTAATCCACCATATTCAGAAAGGCGCTGCCGGCCTGAAAACAGAGACACCCAAACCCGGGGACCCGGTGTTTGAAAAGGTGGTTACCCATATCTGCGCGGACAACACCGCGGCCCTGGCGGCCGCCGCGGACAAGGCACGCCGTCTGGGGTACCAGACGCTGATTCTTTCATCCAAGATGGAAGGAAAAACCCGGGATGTGGCCCGCATGCACGGCACCATGGCCAAAGAGATATTAAAGACGGGTAACCCTGTTTGTCCGCCGGCCTGCCTGCTGTCCGGCGGGGAAACCACGGTAACAATAAGGGGGGCGGGAAAGGGAGGAAGAAACCAGGAATTCTGCCTGGCATTAACAGATGATATCGCGGAACACAAACATATCGTAGTATTAAGCGGCGGCACGGACGGAACGGACGGGCCCACCGATGCCGCCGGCGCCGTGGTCAGCAACCGCACCGCCTCAAGGGCGGCACAGGCCGGACTGACGCCGGCCCACTACCTGGCGGATAACGATTCTTTTACATTTTTTAAAAAGCTGAACAGCCTTCTGATTACCGGGCCCACCAATACCAATGTGATGGACCTGCGCGTGGTGCTGGTTTCCCGGCCGAAAACCGGGTGACCGCTTCACTACCAGCGGCCCCGCCGCCGGAAGAACATCTCCGCAAAACCGCCTTCACCCCGGTTTTTCAGCTCCTGTTCGTAGTTTTTCATCATGTTGCCAAGGCCCAGGGCCGTGATACCGGCCATAAACACCATGGCCGCCACAATGGCCACCAGAATCTGGGGGAAGGCGATGATCAGAAAGGAACCGCCCAGCAGCAGCAGTCCCGGAATGTAGTATTTAAAAGATCCCATGGGTCCTCCCTGTTATGACTCCGGCCCGCCGAAGTTCGTATTTTATCCAAATCGAAATCGGGATCGCTATCGAAATCGATTTTTTCCGACGCTGATACCGATGCCAATCCGGATGGCAGGAAAATTAAGCCGTTCCCCGCCGGTTTCACTGTTGCGCCTGCTCTGCCCGGCGCTGTCATTACCTGATTAAAATAAGCACAAATCCCTGTCCGTCAACCCTTCCCCGCATACACAACCGCCTGGGCCAGACTGGCGGGAAGCCTACCTGCATCTCCCGACACAACGGCCCACAGCGCCGGCATGTCCGGTGCGATTCTTCCACGGTCGGCCAGGCCGAGCAGGTCGGCATTGCAAACCGCGGCACAGCCAACGGCCTCTTCCATGGTGTAGCCAGCGGCCATAAAAAGTTCAAGCTCGCGAATCACACCCGTGCCGTGATAAACGCCGGGGCTGCCGGCATCCGTGCCCAGGGCCACCTTTACCCCGACCCGGCGGGCAAAGGCAAGCTGCCCCATCTGGTGCTCAAGCGTGCGGGCCGCCACGCCGCTGAAATCAACGGTGGTCTGGGCAAAAGCATGCATGGGCGCCAGGGTGGGCACCCAGAAGGTCTGCCGTTCGGCCATTCGTAACAGGTTATCGGTCCCCATGAAATACCCGTGCTCAATGGAATCTACTCCGGCCTCCACGGCCTGACGAACAGGAATTTCGCCATTGGCATGGACCATCACCGGCCGCCCGGCCCCGTGGGCCAATGCCACAATGGCGGCAAGCTCGTCCGGTGTAAACTGCGGCGTCGTCTGCACACCGAATCGGGTCAGGCTGTTTAATCCCGAGTTGACCAGCTTGACATGATCAGCACCGGCGGCCATCTGCCCGGTGATGGCTTCCAGAAAAGCGCTTTCCGGCAGGGGCTCGCCGCCCACCAGTTTTCCGTAACGGCCCGCCTTGAACCATCCCCTGCTAGGGGTCTGCGCAAGAAAAAGGCTGTGCCCCTTTTCAACTCTATCCCGCAAAAAACGCGACACATGGGCCCGGCCATCACCGCCGTCGCGCACGGTCAGCACGCCGCAGGACTGCTGGCAATCGATATTTTCCGCTATGGTCCGGCACGCATCCTCAAATCCGGCGGCCATCTGCCGACGGTGTTCTTCCGAATCCAGGCTGCCGGACAGAAAAAGGTGAACATGGCTGTCGATCAGGCAGGGCAGCACGGTGCAGCCGGACAGGTCGATCAGATCATGCGGTCCGGACGGCACCGTATCCGTTATGGCCTGAACCATTCCCTTTTCCACCCGCACAAACAGATCTTTTCGCGCAGGTCTACCCGTGCCGTCGATCAGACTGCCCACCCGCACAACAGCGGTATCAATGATGGTGTATGGGTGATTCATTCGTATCAATCGCTATCGGGATCGGGATCATTTTTTTGCGAGTTTGATTTCGGTACCGATTCCGATTTGGATAATAACGTTACAGTAACTTTCTGCGCAGGGTCTCCAGCGCCAGAAAAGCAAACAGCCGCTTGTTCATGCTCCGGTTCTGAAACGACAGGCAGACATGGGAGGTCTGCACCCCGTCAGGCCCTGCCAGGCCGATGCACACCGTGCCCACGGGCTTTTCTTTGGTGCCGCCTGAGGGCCCGGCAATGCCGCTGGTGGCAAGGCCGAAGGTGGCGCCGGCAACCCGCCGGACCCCGTCGGCCATCTCCTTTACCGTTTCTTCTGAAACCGCGCCATGGGTTTCAATGGTTTGCGGTGATACGCCCAGCACATCGACCTTGGCCTGGTTGGCATAGGTGACGCCGGAAAAAAGAAAATAGTCCGAGCTGCCGGGGACACCGGTCAGAAGGTCTGCGATCAGGCCGCCGGTACAGCTCTCGGCCACTGCCACGGTGGCCTTGGCGGAAACCAGCAGCCGGCCCACCTCGGCTTCCAGAGCAAGGCCCGCATCGGAAAAAACGCTCTCCCCCACCTGTTTTTTCACCCACTGACAGGCCTGTCCGGCCAGGTCCTGGGCGGTTCGCGAGTCCGGCTGCCGGGTGGAAACCTTGATAAAAATTTCCGGAAACCTGACCCGAATACCATAACGCATGCCGGGAAGAGCGGCGCCAAAACCGGCCATGCGTTCCCCCACAGTGGACTCGGGCAGGCCAAACACGGTCAGGGTTCGGGACGCGGCATAAAGCCGGCCGCCGCCCTGCAATGTCTCGATGCGGGGCATCACCCCGGTTTCAAGCATCTGCTTCATCTCGTGGGGCACGCCGGGCATCACAAACACATGACAGTGGCCCATGGCAAGCATGAACCCCGGGGCCGTGCCGATGTCGTTGACGATACACTGTGCCCCTTCCGGCAGCATGGCCTGCTTGGCGTCCGACGGCTGCATGGAACGCTTGCGCTGCACAAAATAGGTTTTCATGGAATGTTCGGCATCGGGGTCGAGTACCAGCTTTTTTTTGGCAGCACGGGCCACAGCCGCGGTGGTCAAATCGTCACCGGTGGGACCCAGCCCGCCGGTGACCAGCAGCACATCGGCCCGTGCGCAAATTTCCGTCACCGCCGCCGCGATATGGTCAAGGTCATCGCCCACGCAGGTGTGACGCCGTACCTCAATGCCGGCCGCTTCCAGGATCTGCGCGATATGCGCGGCATTTGTGTCGGCAATGGTGCCGGACAGCACCTCGTTCCCTGTGGCCAGGATTTCGGCAATCATCGATTTCCGCCTTTCGAATATTAATAATATCGTAAAAAGTCCGAAACAAAACGGCAAAGTAAAAAGTTCAAGTTCAAGGCGTCGCAAAGCCCGAGGAATGAGGCGTACTTGTCGTACGCCGCAGTGACGAGGGATGCAGCGCAACGCAGAAATTGGACTTTTTACGAAGCCGTCAATGTTTTTTCGCTTGACAAGCGGCTTATACATACCATAATAGACGGCGTATCAAACAGACTTTTGTGAAAGTAAAAGCAGATGGAATCCAAGACAGTGTCAACTTTCGTCAAGGCAAACCAGGGTAACTGGTGGTGGTGGGTCTGGTCCGTTCGGTCCGCCCACGGCGCTTGATACTGTCAGACATAGCGTAAACCAAACCGTAGGCGACCAAAAAGAACGCCTGCGGTTTTTTTGTTTTTAAAATAAAAAAGGCCGCAGGCTCAAAAGAGCATGCGGCCTTTTTTTATTATTCGAACAACAGACAAGGACAACAACGATGATCCTTCAACAGTTTCCGGACAAAACGGCATTTCGTGAGATGGCGCAGACCGCCAACACCATTCCCGTGTGCGCCGAGATTCTGGCGGATACCGAGACTCCGGTCTCTATCTTGAAAAAGCTCTACACCGGAAAAGGGCCGATTTTCCTGTTTGAAAGCGCGGAAGGCGGCGAGCGGTGGGGCCGGTACAGCTTTCTGGGGGCATCGGCAAAGGCCCATGTAAAACTGTTCCGGGACCACGTGGAGATTTTGGACAACGGCACGGTGCAGCGGATTCGACACAACGGCTTGCCCCTGCAAATCCTGCGAAACATCATGGCCGACTACACGCCGGCCGAGATGCCTGGCCTGCCCCGGTTCTGGGGCGGGCTGGTGGGGTATTTTACCTACGAAATGGTCTCATTTTTTGAAAAGATTCCCAACCGGCTCCCCGAAGACCGGCCCATTGCCGCTTTCATGATTCCGGACGAGCTGATCATCTTTGACAACATCCGCCACACGCTGGTAGCCCTGGCCATTGCCTTTACCCGATCAGCAAAAAGCATTGACGCGGCTTACGAGGCGGCGGAAAAGCGGGTTGAAAAACTGCTTGCCGTGGTGCAGGCGCCCCTGCCCGTGGAGGCCGGCAACTCAGCCGCAGCCCCCTGTGTGCTGGCCCCTGAAAGAACAGATGAGGATTACAGAACAATGGTCGGGGTCACCAAGGACTATATCCGCCAGGGTGAAATCATTCAGGCGGTGCTGTCCCAGCCCTTTTCCTGCTGCCCGGCCCCGGATCTCTGGACCCTTTACCGGGCCCAGCGGTACATCAACCCGTCGCCATACCTTTTCTTTCTGCACATCGGGGAAACGGCCCTGGTGGGGTCATCGCCGGAAACCATGGTGCGGCTTGAAAACCGCATCGCTACGGTGCGGCCCATTGCCGGCACCCGGCCCCGGGGAAGGACCGAACAGGAGGACCGGGCACTGGCCGATGAAATGCTGAAGGACGAAAAAGAAAGGGCCGAGCACCTGATGCTGGTGGACCTGGGCAGAAACGACCTGGGCCGGGTGGCGGTCACCGGCACGGTACAGGTCACCGACCTGATGGTGGTGGAGCGCTACTCTCATGTGATGCACCTGGTCTCAAACGTACGCTGCGACCTTGAACGGGACCTTGACGCGTGGGACCTGCTGGCCGCCACCTTTCCGGCCGGCACCCTTTCCGGCGCGCCCAAAATCCGGGCCATGCAGATCATCGATGAGCTTGAAAAGGGTCCCCGGGGACCGTATGGCGGAGCCGTGGGATATATCTCCTTCAGCGGCAACATGGATCTGGCCATCACCATCCGCACGGCCTGCATTGAAGACGATTGTCTCACGGTGCGGGCCGGAGCCGGCATCGTGGCCGACTCGGACCCGGAAAAGGAGCGCGTTGAAACCGTGAACAAGGCCAGGGCCATTCAGAAAGCCCTGGAACTGGCCGGCAGACAACACACCCATTAAATCATAAATATCCAGAAGAATATGGGGTTCGATTTCGATACCGATACCGATACCGATTTGGATTTAAACAACAGGCGCTGTCGCCGTTTTAAATGAGGCGGATTATGATTCTGATGATCGACAACTATGACTCCTTTACCTACAACCTGGTCCAGTACCTTCGCATGCTCAGTGCCGAAGTGCTCGTGGCCAGAAACGACGAGATCACCGTGGCCGAGGTAGACCGCATGGCTCCTTCCCACATCGTGATCTCCCCCGGGCCGGGCCGGCCGGACAGTGCCGGTATCTCCCTTGACCTGATTCGCCACGCTTCAGGCCGCGCCCCCATCCTGGGTGTCTGCCTGGGCCACCAGGCCATCGGCCAGGCCTTTGGCGGTACCATTGTGGCTGCCCGGCGGCTCATGCACGGCAAAACCTCGGCCGTGACCACCGGCCCGGTCTCGATTTTTGAAGGCATCCCCTCCCCTTTTACCGCCATGCGGTATCACTCCCTGGCCGTGGAAAAAAAGACCCTGCCGGATTGTCTGGAAATCTGCGCCGAGGACGAAGACGGGGAGATCATGGGTATGCGCCACAGGCAACACCCCACCGTGGGCATCCAGTTCCATCCGGAATCAATCATGACCCCAAAAGGCAAACGGATATTAAAGAACTTTCTTACGATGTAACAACAATAGAAACGGAGGCGCCGATGTTTTCACAGACACTTTCAAAAATCATTAATAGAAAAGACCTTTCACGGGAGGAGATGGACAGGATTTTCTCCGATATCTTTTCCGGCAACCTTACCGATGCCCAGATCGGGGCCTTTATGGCGGCCCTGGCCACCAAGGGGGAGACTTTTGAGGAACTGGCCGGCGCCGCCGAGGCCATGCGCCGGAAAGCCACCCGTATTCAGGCGGCCTCGCCTGTTGTGGTGGACACCTGCGGCACCGGCGGGGACGGGGCCCACACGTTTAATATCTCCACTACATCGGCCTTTGTGGTAGCCGGGGCCGGGATCTGCGTGGCCAAGCACGGCAACCGGTCGGTATCCAGCAAGTGCGGCAGCGCCGACGTGCTGGAGGCCCTTGGGGTAAAACTGGATACTCAGCCGGAAGTGGCCGAGGAAGCGGTTAATGAAATCGGTATCGGTTTCCTGTTTGCCCCCCTGTTTCACGGCGCCATGAAATATGCCATCGTGCCCAGAAAAGAGCTGGGGGTGCGCACCATCTTCAACATGCTGGGCCCCCTGACCAACCCGGCGGCGGCTAACTGCCAGGTACTGGGCGTGTTTGCGCCCCAGCTTACCGAGATGTTTGCCGACGCCCTCAACCTGCTGGGCGCCAGGCGGGCTTTTGTGGTTCACGGCCACGACGGCCTGGACGAAATTTCGGTGTGCGCGTCCACCCGAGTCTCTGAGTTGAACGATGGCCGGGTGCAGACCTACGATATTTCCCCGGAACACTTTTTTGAGGACCGGGCCAGACCCGAAGATATGGCCGGAGGCACGCCTTCTGAAAACGCGCAAATCACCCGGCACATTCTTTCGGGAAAAGAAAAAGGCCCCCGGCGAAACGTGGTGGTGGTCAATGCCGGGGCCGCCCTGGTGGCCGCTGGCAAAGCCGAAGACCTGAAAGCGGGCGTGGCCCTTGCCGGCCAGATTATTGACAGCGGCAAGGCCCACGAGAAGCTGGAACAACTGATTGAATTTACCAAATCCAACGGATAATGTGATGGCCGACATTCTGACACAGATCGTACAGACAAAAACCGAAGCGGTCACTGCGGCCCGGCTTCGCGTACCGGAAGCTGAATTAAAGGCCATGGCCGGGGACCGGGATTCAAAAAGGCCCTTTGCCGAAAACCTGCGACAGGTCCATGCGCAGGGCGGGACTGGCATCATCGCGGAGATCAAGCGGGCCTCGCCTTCCAGGGGAATCATTCAGGCCGATCTGGATCCTGCCGACTGTGCCGCAAAATACGAGGCCGGCGGGGCCGCGGCGATTTCGGTGCTCACCGACGCGCCCTACTTCAAAGGTTCCCTTTCCGACCTGAAGCAGGCCCGCAAGGCCTGTTCCCTGCCGGTGTTAAGAAAAGAGTTTATTCTCAGCGACTACCAGGTTTACGAGTCAGCGGCAGCCGGGGCCGATGCCGTGCTCCTGATCGTAAGGATTCTGACCCAAACCATGCTGTCCGATCTTATCGGCCTGTGCAGGGCGCTGGGCCTGGACACGTTGGTGGAAATCCATGATGAAAACGACCTTGAGACTGCCACAAACGCGGGCGCAAAACTGATCGGCATCAACAACCGGGACCTGAAAACCTTTAAAACCGACATTGCCGTGGCCACCCGGCTGGTTTCAAATTTCGGGCCGGACCAGGTGCCGGTGGCGGCCAGTGGCATTGGTTCACGGGAAGATATCGAGCGGACAAAAGCGGCCGGTATATATAACTTTCTGATCGGCGAAAGCCTTGTCCGGGCGGAAGATACGGTGAGCTTTCTGAAACAGCTTTTAACAACATAAACGAAAAATCATACTCTTGCTCGTGCTCTCACTCGTGATCGAAAAGACAGGAAAGAACGATTACGAGCACGAGTATGATTAGGATTAGGCATAGAATGAAATGGAAACAAAATTCAACATGCCCCAAATTAAAATCTGCGGCATTACCACGCCGGCGCAGGCTGAACAGTGCGCGGACCTGGGTGTCGACGCCATCGGCTGCGTGTTTTTTGAAAAAAGTCCGCGTGACCTCAGTGACGAGCAGGCCAGGGAAATCTGCGCGGCCGTGGCCGGAAAAATCCAGACCGTTGGCGTGTTTGTCAACGCATCCTATGAAACCATCATGGGAAAAGTGGGTTTTTGCGGCCTGAACGGCGTGCAGCTTCACGGGAGCGAGCCGCCGGAGCTTGTGACCCGGCTCCGCCGACAGGGGCTGATCGTGATCAAGGCCCTGTTCGGATCAAAAACCCCGGGGTTGGACACCGGCCCGCTTTATCATACGGCCTCGGCCCTGCTGGCTGAATGCGGCTCCGGCACACTTCCCGGCGGCAACGCCAAAACCTGGAATTGGGCCGATGCGAAACCGGTGGCCCGGCACGCGCCCCTGGTGTTGGCCGGCGGGCTGTCACTGGAAAACATTGCCGCGGCAGTTTCGGCGGCCCTGCCCGATGCCGTGGATGTCAGCTCCGGCGTGGAGGCCGCGCCCGGCATCAAGGACATGAACAAAATCGCTTTATTTATAAACAACATACAACAGACCGTTTCCGGCACAAGCCCGGAAAGACCCTTAAGGAGGATATTCTGATGCGTTCCCATGTTTCACACCAGACGCCGGCGACTGCCCGCCCGGACACGACCGGTCATTTTGAGCAGTACGGCGGCATGTACCTTGCCGAGACCCTGATGCCGGCGGTCCTGGAACTGGACGAAAAGCGGCGCCAGATCATGATTGACCCGGCGTTTCAAAAAGAGCTGGGGGGCCTGCTGGCCGATTACGTGGGCCGACCCACGCCCCTGTTTTTCGCTAAACGGCTGACGGCCCACCTGGGCGGGGCCGCCATCTATCTGAAGCGGGAGGACCTGGCCCATACCGGGGCTCACAAGATCAACAACACCATCGGCCAGGCGTTGCTTGCCAAGTGGATGGGTAAAAACCGGGTGATCGCCGAGACCGGGGCCGGCCAGCACGGCGTTGCCACGGCCACGGCCGCGGCCCTGCTGGACATGACCTGTGAAGTCTTTATGGGGGTTGAGGATATCCAGCGCCAGGCCCCGAACGTGATGCGGATGAAGCTGCTGGGCGCCACGGTGACACCGGTGGACTCGGGTTCCGGCACGTTGAAGGACGCCATGAACGAGGCCCTGCGCCACTGGGTGGCCCGGGTGCGGGACACCTTTTACGTGATCGGGTCCGTGGCCGGGCCCCATCCCTACCCGGTGATGGTCCGCGACTTTCAGAGAATCATCGGCGATGAAACCCGGCGACAGATACTGGAGGTCACGGGCCGGCTGCCGGACCTGCTGGTGGCCTGCGTGGGCGGCGGCAGCAACGCCCTGGGAATTTTTTATCCGTTTCTTTCCGACACCGTGGAGATGGTGGGCGTGGAGGCGGGCGGCGAAGGCCTTGACACCAATCGCCACGCCGCCACCCTGAACCGGGGGGTGACCGGCGTGCTGCACGGCTCAAAGTCCTATGTGCTTCAGGACCGGTTCGGCCAGATCGCGCCGGTGCACTCGGTTTCCGCCGGCCTGGACTATCCGGGCGTGGGGCCGGAACACGCTTTTTTAAAGGACACGGGCCGGGTCAGATACACGGCCATCGACGATAAAGAGGCCATGGCCGCCTTTCACCTGCTCTGCCGTACCGAGGGCATCATTCCGGCCCTGGAAAGCTCCCATGCCGTTGCCTGCGTCATCAAGGAAGCGCCCGGGCGGCCCAAAACAGACATTCTCATCGTCAACCTCTCCGGAAGGGGAGACAAAGACCTGGGGATCGTATCATCCGTCATGGAAAAGGAGAAATAGGCCATGAACCGTATTACTGAAACATTTGACCGCCTGGCCGCAAAAAAAGAAAAGGCCCTTGTGGGGTTTGTCACCGCCGGAGACCCTGCCATTGAAACCTCCGAGGCCATTATCAGGGCCATGTGCGAAGCCGGTATCGATATCCTGGAGCTGGGCGTACCCTTTTCAGACCCCACGGCCGACGGGCCGGTGATCCAGCGCTCTTCCCAGCGGGCCCTTGCCAATGGAACGAACCTGCAAACCGTTTTTGATATGACGGCCACCTTGCGCAAAACATTCCAGGGTCCGATCATCCTGTTTTCCTATTACAACCCCATCTTCCGGTATGGAGCGGAAAACTTTTACCGTGACGCGAAACAGGCCGGGGCTGACGGGGTCCTGGTGGTGGACCTGCCGCCCGAAGAGTCGGCGGAACTCACTTCCTGCTGGAAGGGCGACGATTTTGCCCTGATCCGGCTGCTGGCCCCAACCACGCCGGACGGGCGCATCGGGGCCATAGCGGCGTCGGCTTCCGGGTTTCTCTACCTTGTTTCCATGACCGGGGTCACGGGCAGCAGCGGGCTGGACACCACCCACATCGCCGACCTGTGCGCAAAAGTCCAACGTCACACCGCGCTTCCCATCTGTGTGGGCTTTGGCGTGAGCACCGCCGATGACGTGGCTAAAATCGCGCAACATGCCGACGGCGTGGTCATCGGCAGCGCCTTTGAACGGCTGATCGAAGAGAGCATCGGCAAACCCGATATCGCGGGAATCCTTGCCGAGCGAACACGGGAATACAAAGCAGCGACAAAGATGTGATTACACGGAAAATGCCTGGAACAAGAGAGGCCTGAGTGGGAATCACTCAGGCCTCTCTTGTTATTCAAATCGGAATCGGTTTTTATTTCAGGAACCCCTTGAGTATCGTGTCCTCGGCTTCCTTTTCCGAAAGCCCCAGCGACATGAGCTTTAAAAGCTGCTGGGATTCAAGCCGTCCGATGGCCGCCTCGTGAACGAGCTGCGCGTGTTCGCAAAAAGCCCCGATTTTCGGCGTCGATATCACCACGGCATTGTCCATGATGATGGCGTCGCACTGGATATGCCCGCGGCACCGGCTGTAGCCGTCCAGATTGAACAAAAATTCCTGCCGGGAATTTCCCCGTGCCACCGAGCGCGATATCACCTGGGCCGAGGCATCCTCGCCGTTGATACGGATATCAATGCCCGAGGCCGCTTTCTGCGAAAAATCCGTGAGCAGCCGTTCCGTGACGACAAGCTTTGCCCGGTCGGCCAGGGTGATTTCGGTGTCGCGCCGGGTGTCATCCACGCCCATGATCTGCACGAGTTCCAGCTCGACCACGGCGCCATCCTCCGCGTGAATAACGGTTTTGGGGTTGAGCACGCGCTTGCCCGTGCCCGGGCCCTCTCCATAGTGCTTTTCAACGTAGCGGATCCGCGCGCCCTTGCGAATAAAGAATTCGTGTACGCCGTCGTGCTGCTCCGTTTCGCCGCCCGCGTTATGGATGCCGCAACCCGCCACAATCAGCACGTCCGCGTCTTCACCTATTTCAAACGTGTTGTATACCACATCCTTCATGCCCTCGGCGGAAAGAATAACGGGGATGTGGACGCTCTCGCCTTTTGTTCCGGGCTTCACAAGAATGTCGATGCCCGGTTTATCCTTTTTCGTCACAATGTCGATGTTGGCGGTAGTGTTGCGCTGAACGCCCTCTCCGTTGCGACGGATGTTATAAGCGCCTTTGGGCACATCGTGCAGGTCGGCGACCTTTTCCAGCAGTTGTTTGTCAAGCGCACTCAACATGAGCCTCTCCTCTCTTTCCGCAGCTTTGCCGGCAGCGGCAGTTCGCTTCTGAATTATTGGACGTGAGGATTATGTCACGCGGCACGGGAGCGAGACGCCCCTCCTTTATGAGCAGTATATCATCGGCCAGCTCCAGAATGCGCTCCTGATGGGATATGATCACGATGGTGGTGTCGGATTTCCCGTGCATCTCGCGGAACGTATCGGCCAGCTTCTGAAAACTCCACAGGTCGATGCCCGCTTCCGGCTCATCGAACACCGCAAGCCTCAGGCGGCGGGCCAGCACCGTCGCGATTTCGATACGCTTGGCCTCACCGCCCGAAAGGGTGGCGTCGGCATCCCGCTCCAGGTACTCCTGCGCGCACAGCCCCACGCTGTAAAGCATGTCACAGATGCCCGCCTTGTTTCTGCTGCCGTCGGCGAGCTTGATCAGCTCCCGCACCTTGATGCCCTTGAAACGGGGCGGGTGCTGAAAGGCATAGCCGATGCCGAGCCCGGCCCGCTGGGTGATGTCCATATCCGTAATATCCTGCCCGTCAAGCAGTATCCGTCCCGCCGTGGGCTGCTGCAGCCCCATAATGATACGGGCCAGCGACGACTTGCCGCTGCCGTTCGGGCCTGTAACAGCATAAATTTTTCTGTTCTGCAATGTGACGCTGACGCCGTCCAGTACCGCACGGCCATCGTCCAGACGCAGGGTGATGTCCTTGAGCTCCAGCATTTTTTGTTTCTCCTTTTTTACCGCACCACAATTCAGTCCCATTCAGATCAACTGACTAGCCCGGATATTGCACGAGTTTATTCGGCCGCAGGTGCACGGCGCGGGACAAAATATTTCGGGGGTAACCCCCTGTGAATGTTTTCAAACATTATAGCATCCGGATAAAATGTCAAGGACATGGGCTTCCGGTCGGGCCCGGATTTTCTCAGGGGAGTTGGCGTGATTCTACCTTCTTGTATTTTCCGGCCAGGGGATGTCCGGCCCTGTCCAAGGGCCGGGCGGGCCGATAAGAACAAAGGGCATGGGGTTGTATTTGCCAAAGGTGACGGTAAGCCTGCCAATGCCCAGATAGAGCCGGTCATTGACCTTTCGCACCTCGTCGGTCATGGTGCTGGTGAAAAAAGTATTATAATCTCTGTAACGAAGCTGGAATGAGGGCCGGCCGTCAAACACCGACGTGACCATGGAAGTTCTGTTTAGCATGATCCGGGCCAGGCGCCGGGGCGAGTTTGTCCGGAAAAAGGATTTAAAAACGCTTACCAGTTTCATAAAAGCGGCCGCATAGTAGTTTTCATAAAGGATCGTCTGGTCCGTGATAAATGTATTGTACCCGTGGCCGTGGGCCTCGCCCAGGGGCTCAAACGCCTTGTGTTGCCAGTCTCCCCACGTGAAATGAAGATAAAGCCGGGCCAGAATCCGGTTGATAATATACCCGCTGTCCAGCAGCATGGCCCGGTATTCCCCGCGCATCTCCCCCATATCCGGCGCGTCAAGCTGATAAAAAAGCGCCATCAACTGTTTCCGGGTCATGCCAATCAGATCTTCAAAAGTATAATCAGCCAGATACTTACCCATAAAATTTTCAGCCACCATATCCTGCCCCTCCTCTCAGAACAGGTCATCGAAATCGGGATCGGGATCGCTATCGAAATCGAAAACCGCCACCCCTCTTAACCTTTCTCTTGCTCGTAATCATACTCGTGATCGTGATCTTTTCCGGCTCATCGAGGCTGTATCTCACCACGAAGATCACGAAGGAAAGGAGGCACACGAAGTTTAAGTATCTCTCATTCCCCTCAAATCGCCCTTGTCATCTGGAACTCGATCCGGTCCTTGCCCACCCGGCGGTGGCGCCACATGCGGTTGCCCATGCCGTGGATGGCGGAGATCGAATCGATCAGCCCTTCAGTGGCCCAGGCCAGCTCGTCGGGATAGCCTTCGGCCCCTTCCACAACGATCAGGTAACGGTCGTTGTGGGCCGGGTCCACAATGGTGGACCACTGGGTAAAGTTGAGCAGGCTTCGGCTCAGGGTGACCAGGAGCTTTAAGTCCCGGCCGAAATTTTTAAAGCGTTCTTCGGATGACACTCCCTGCTGAAGCTGAACCTTGGCCCGGTTGGCGTAGTCCATCTGCTGGTAGAGACCGGCGTCGATCAGGGCTTTGCCCCGGTCCGCGCCGCGCCTGAAAAGATACTCGTTGCTGCCCCGGCCCAGAATATCTCGCACCAGCCGGGAGCAGCGGGCATAAAACTGCACGTCATACCAGCCTGAGACCATGATCCCGGAATCAAGAATGGCAAGATCTTCGGGCGTGAGGCGGCGCTCCACCTCGGCCTGTGAAACTTTGCCGTCGGTAATCAGTTTGCGGACATCCGTGGCCAGCTCGGAGATAAGACTTCCCTTCATGGATGGTGTTGCGGGCATGGCAGGCTCCTTTTTGTATCCGGTTGAAGGTGGGTTGGGATGTGACGTTATTGATAGCAAGAGCGGCCGGGAGTGTCAATACGGTTTCACAGCAGCGTTATTGAAAGCGTTTTTTGAAAAAGACTGCTTCGCTTCGCTCGCAATGACCTTCAGACGGACGCAACGTATTGCGCCCCTGTTTTTGTTGAACAGTTGATTGAATAGCCGGGCCCATCAGAAACAGGCTGCCCTTCGACTGGCAGGGTCAGGAACAGGCGATGGACCGGATCCACCCATCTTCCGGTTGCCATACCATACACAGGCCGTCCACCAGGGCGCCGCAGGTGACCACGCAGGGCAGCCGGTCGACAAGATGGAGCTGCTGGTCCGGGGCAATCGCCTCGGTAAGGATTTTCCCTTTTTCCTGCCACAGCAGCTGGGGGGTGTGGCTGTGGCCCCGGAACAGCAGGCCGTGGGGGTAGCAATTGAAAAAGGCCCGTGCTTCGGCGGTTTCCATTGTGCGGACCATGGCCGACAGGCCCAGCTCTTTTTCAAAGGGCAGGGAGTGGGCAAACAGTGCCCCGAAAAAGGTGCGCACCAGCGGCAGCCGGCCCATGTACAGGGCCGTGGCATCACTGACCACCGGGCTCTCCTGCCCCGCGTAATTGACGGAAACCGTGTGCTCGTTGTTGCCCTTGATTGCCAGCACATCGTGATCGCGCAGCAGGGCCACGCAGGCTTCCGTGGTCTGTGGATAGGCGGAGTCGCAGATATCGCCCAGGTGAAACAGGGGCTCACAGCCCAGGGCGCGAAGCGCGGCAATGCCGGCGACCATGGACTTCACGTCTCCATGACTGTCGGCCATGATGCCGATCAGGTTCATTCTGCTAAAAGCCCGGCCTTGATAAACTCACGGTTCATGCGGGCAATGTTGACAATGGAAATATTCTTTGGACACCGGGCCTCACACTCCCGCTCGTTGGAACAGTTGCCAAACCCCAGGCTGTCGTGGGCCTTTAACATGGCCCGAACCCGCTGTCCGGCTTCGGGCCGGCCCTGGGGCAGCAGGGCCAGCTGGGAGATCTTGGCACCCACAAAGAGCATGGCCGCGCCGTTGGGACAGGACGCCACGCAGGCCCCACACCCGATACAGGAGGCCGCGTCCATGGCCTTTTCCGCCGCCTCCTGGGAGATGGGAATGGCGTTACCGTCCGGGGCACCGCCGGTGTTCACGGAAATATAGCCCCCCTCCTGAATGATCCTGTCAAAGGCGCTGCGGTCCACCACCAGGTCTTTTACCACTTTGAAGGCCCGGGATCGCCACGGTTCGATCACCACGGTGTCGCCATCGGAAAAGTGGCGCATGTGAAGCTGGCAGAGCGTGGTGCCCTTTTCATGGCCGTGGGCAAAGCCGCCGACCACGGCGCCGCACATGCCGCAGATCCCTTCCCTGCAGTCATGGTCAAAGGCGATGGGCTCTTTGCCGGCCAGGGCCAGTTCCTCGTTGACCACGTCCATCATTTCAAGAAACGACATGTCCGTGGAAATATCCCTGGCCGTGTATGTTTCAAACCCGCCTTTGCTGTCGCCGTTTTCCTGGCGCCATACCTTCAAGGTCAGATTGATGCGGTCCATTATTTGTAACTCCTCTGGGTCAGTTTGACGTTTTCAAACACAAGGGGCTCCTTGTGAAACACAGGGCCTTTATCCTGGCCGGCATATTCCCACACCGATACGTGGCAGTTGTTTTCATCGTCCCGCCGGGCCTCGTTCTCCTCAGTCTGAAAGGCCTCGTTCAGGTGGCACCCGCACGACTCCCGCCGGGCCAGGGCATCGTCGATCATCAGGCCGGCAAACTCGAAAAAGTCGGTCACCCGGCCGGCCTTTTCCAGGGACTGGTTCAGATCGGCCCCGCTGCCGGGAACCGTGACGTCCTCATAAAACTCCTGCTTCAACGTGGCCACCATCTCTTTGGCTTTTGCCAGGCCTTCGTCGTTTCTGGCCATGCCGCAGTGGTCCCACAGGATGTTTCCCAGGTTCCTGTGAAAATCGTCCACCGTGCGACGGCCCTTGATGGACAACAGCCGGTCGACCTGACCGGCACACTGGGTTACGGATTCCTTGAAAGCCACGTGGCCGGTGGTGATTTTCTCCAGCGGCGTGCCGGCAAGATACCCGCCGATGGTGTAGGGAATCACAAAATAGCCGTCGGCCAGCCCCTGCATCAGGGCGCTGGCGCCCAGCCGGTTGGCGCCGTGATCGGAAAAATTGGCCTCGCCCAGCACGAACAGGCCGGGCAGGTTGCTCATGAGGTTGTAGTCCACCCACAGCCCGCCCATGGTGTAGTGCACGGCCGGGTAGATCATCATGGGGGTTTTATAAGGATTTTCGCCGGTGATCTTTTCGTACATGGCAAACAGGTTGCCGTACTTTTTCTCAATGGCCTTTTCCCCGTCCCGCTTTATGGCATCGGCAAAATCCAGGTAAACGGCCAGGCCGGTGGAGCCCACGCCCTTGCCCTGGTCGCACTGCTCCTTGGCATTACGGGAGGCCACGTCCCTTGGCACCAGGTTGCCGAAGCTGGGATACTTGTTTTCCAGGTAGTAGTCCCGCTCGTTTTCCGGAATCTCGTGAGGGGCCCGCCGGTCCCCGGGTTTTTTGGGTACCCACACCCGGCCATCGTTTCTCAGGCTTTCGCTCATCAGGGTGAGCTTGGACTGGTAGGTGCCGTGGACCGGGATGCAGGTGGGATGAATCTGCACAAAACAGGGATTGGCAAAACAGGCCCCTTTTTTGTAAGCCCGAAAGGCGGCGGTGACGTTGCTGGACATGGCGTTGGTGGAAAGGTAAAACACGTTACCGTAACCGCCGGAGGCCAGTACAACGGCATCGGCGGCATGGGATTCAATCTCGCCGGTAATCAGGTTGCGCACCGTGATGCCCCGGGCCTTACCGTCGGCCATTACCAGGTCAAGCATCTCGCGGCGGGGGAACATGGTCACCTTGCCGGCCTTGATCTGGCGCGCCAGGGCGCCGTAGGCCCCCAGCAGCAGCTGCTGGCCGGTCTGGCCCTTGGCGTAAAAGGTGCGCGACACCTGTGCCCCGCCAAAGGAGCGGTTGGCCAGCAGGCCCCCGTAATCCCGGGCAAAGGGAACCCCCTGGGCCACGCACTGATCGATGATGTTGACGCTGAGCTGGGCCAGGCGGTAGACATTGGCTTCCCGGGCACGAAAGTCGCCGCCCTTGATGGTGTCGTAAAAGAGCCGCCACACGCTGTCCCCGTCGTTCTGGTAATTCTTGGCCGCGTTGATACCGCCCTGGGCCGCGATGCTGTGGGCCCGCCGGGGACTGTCCTGAATACAGAAGGTCTTTACGTTATACCCCAGCTCGGCCAGGGATGCCGAAGCCGCGCCACCGGCCAGGCCGGTGCCCACCACGATGACGGTGAACTTGCGCTTGTTGGCCGGGTTGACCAGCTTCAACTCAAACCGGTGACGGTCCCACTTTTCCGCAAGCGGTCCGGCGGGTATGTGCGCGTCAAGGTGCATAAAAATCCTCTTTCTTGTTTTTTATGATAACCACAGATAAATCGGAATGGAACCAAACCCCACGGCCACAAAAACGGCAAACCCCATGCCGATCTTCTCAATCACCGGCATGTAGGCTGGATGGTTGGCGCCGAAGGTCTGAAAAAGGCTCCAGAAGCCGTGGCTGATGTGCAGGCCCACCAGGAGCACGGCGGCGCTGTACAGTAGCGCCACGCCGGGAGAGGCAAAGGCGTCGGTCATGATCTGGAATACGGTCCGCGTGGAATGGTCGGCAAAGTGGAACCCGATCAGGTGATAGATCACAAAGGCCAGAATGACAAAGCCGGTGTAAGGCATGGTGGCCGAGCCCCAGGTGCGGCCCCCGGACCGCCGGGACACGGCATAGCGCACCGGCCGGGCCCGCAGGTTGCCGATAAAAAGAAGAATGCCGGTGGTCACATGGACCAGGGCCAGGGCCAGCAGGCCGATTTCCGCCACGTGAATCAGCACCCCCAGGGAGTGCAGGTGCTCGACGTAGCTGTTGAAAAAAGCGGGGCCGCCGTACACCGACAGGTTGCCGGCCAGGTGAACCGCCAGAAAACCGCAGAAACAGAACCCGGTGAGCGCCATCAGCAGCTTCTTGCCGATGGAACTGCCCAGGGTTTGGAGCATCACATGCATCAGACCACTCCGTCTTTAAAAAAGGTTTCGATTTGTTCTTTTGTATATCCCAGTTCGCCCAGCACGGCAACCGTGCTCTGGCCGAAACTGTCCGGCACGGTACGCACGCTGCCCGGCGTGTCGGAAAGCTTGACCGGCACCCCGATGGTTTTGGCTTTGCGGGCATCCGGATCACCGCTGTCCACCACCATTTCTCTGTGGGCAAAAAAAGGATCGTCCAGCACTTCGGCCACGGACTGGACCGGAGCCCAGCAGCAGTCCACACCGGCCAGATCGGTTTTCCATTGGTCCAGGGTTTTGGCCCGGAAGATGTCTCTTAGGGTGTCGATGATCTCCTGCCGCCGTGGCTCATCATACTGCAGGGGAATAAAGGCATCAAGGCCCAGGTGGGCGCAGAGGTTTTTCCAGAACCGGTGCTCCAGTGCCCCGATGGAGATGTGGCGGCCGTCCTTTGTTTCATAGGTGTTGTAAAAGGCGTACCGGTGAGACAGAAGGGCGTTGGCCCGCTCCGGAAAGACACCGATGGCATGGTGCATGAACAGGGCTGTGGGAAGAAAGGCCAGCATGGAATCGGTCATGGAGATGTCGATGTACTGGCCCTTGCCGGTTGTCTGCCGGGCCACCAGGGCCAGCAGAATGCCGATGGCCGCGCTCATGCCGCCGCCGGCGATATCGGCGAACTGCACCCCGGGAATAGCGGGCGGCCTGTCCTTGTCACCGATCAGGTCCAGCACGCCGCACAGGGCCAGATAGTTTACGTCATGACCGCTTCTGTCCCGGTATTCACCGGTCTGGCCGTAGCCGGAAATTGAGCAGTAAACGATTTTAGGGTTTTTTTCGGCCACGGTTTTGTAATCCACGCCCAGCTTTTCCACCACGCCGGGCCGGAAGCCCTCCACCACCACGTCAGCGTCTTTGACCAGATCAAAGAATATCTTTTTCCCCTGTTCGCTTTTCAGGTTTAACGTGATGTGTTCCTTGTTCCGGTTGACGGTGTTTAAAAACAGGCCGTCTGCCAGAAAGCGCCGGTCCTCGATGGCAATGACCCGGGCCCCGTGATCGGCCAGGATCATGGTGCAGTAAGGGCCGGGCAACAGCCGTGAAAGATCGATCACCTTGATGCCGGTCAGGGAGCCGTTGGCAAGCATGGAAGAATCCTTTCCTCATTCATTAATGTATCGGGATCGAAATCGCTATCGCTATCGGGATCGAGGTTGACGTTTATCGATTTCGATCCCGATCCCGATAGCGATTTCGATGATAAAACAGGTACGCCGGCTTACAGGCCCGACATCTTCCCCACCACCAGCTTCATGATCTCGTTGGTGCCGGCAAAAATCGGCAGCACCCGCAGGTCCCGCCAGCCCCTCAGAATCAGGCTCCGTTCGGCCGTGGCCTCCTCGCCGATCAGGTCCAGCACCTGGTTGGAGATCGTCTGGGTCAGGTCGGTGTGCCAGTACTTGGCCATGCAGGTCTCCCGAACCACGTTCTTTCCTTCCATGTGGTCGGCCACCAGCTTTTCCATAAACACCCGTCCGATATGGGCCTCGGTCATCATCTCCACCAGCTGGAAGTTGACGGCCTGGTGTTTTGAGTAGGGCTTGCCCGTGGTGTCCTTGGTGCCCTTGCAGTACCCCACCACGGCCTCCATCATGATCTCCACGGCAAACTGGGCCATGACCGCGCAGATCAGCCGCTCCTGCTGAAGCTTTTCCATGAGCATGACAAACCCCATGTTCTTTTCGCCCAGCAGGTTTTTCCTGGGGATGCGGCAGTTGGTGAAAAACAGCTCGGCCGTGTCCTGGCTGTGGAAGCCCATCTTCTCCAGGTGCCGGCCCCGGGTAAAACCGGGGGTGCCGTCTTCCACAATGTAAAGGGAAACCGCCTGGTGGGGGTTTTCCGCGGCCGGGTCCTTTGCCGCCACCACCACCAGGTCGGCGTTGATGCCGTTGGTGATAAAGGTCTTGGACCCGTTGAGCACTACCTCGTCGCCCTCTTCCACCGCGATGGTGGTCATGGCGGCAACGTCACTGCCGGCATCCGGTTCGGTCATGGCCACAGCCGTGATGATGTCGCCGGACGTGCACCCGGGAATGTATTTTTTCTTGATCTCCTCCGAGCCGTAGGAAACGATGTAGGGCACCACGATGTCGCTGTGCAGGGGCGCGGCCAGCCCGGTGTGGTTGGTCCGGGCCAGCTCTTCGGCCACGATCACCGAATAGAGAAAATCCAGGCCGTGGCCACCGTATTCAGCCGGCGCGTTGGTACACAAAAACCCTCCGGCACCCATGGCCTTCCAGGCGCTTTTGGGCACGATATGGCTTGCCTCCCACTCCTCGACATGGGGGGTGATCTCTTTTTCACAGAATGCGCGGAGCCGCTTGCGGAACGCTTCATGGGCTTCCGTATAATGCAGTATATCCATAATGTCCTCCACCCGTGCGTTATTTTATTTTACCGACAATGGTTTCCGCGATCACATCTTTCTGGACACCCACGGCACCGCAGAAAAGGTCAATAAACTTGGCGTCCCGGTAAAAATGTTCCACTTCATACTCGGTCATGAACCCGTAACCGCCGTACAGCTGGATCGCCTCGTAGGCCACATCCACGGCCGCTTTGGCCGCCGTCATCTTGGCCATTGCGGACAGCCCCGCATCCAGCTTGCCCTGGTCAAAGGTCCAGGCGGCCCGGTAGACAAAGGTGCGCGCGCACTCGATCTGCGTCGCCATGGTGGCCACCTTGTGCCAGGTGATATGAAACTCAACAAGCTTCTTGCCGAACTGCTCCCGCTGTTTGATGTAAGCTAGGGCCTTTTCATAGGCCCCCTGGGCGATGCCTACGGCCAGGGCTGCCAGTACCACCCGCAGCTCGTTAAAATAGGCGTTCACCTGGACAAACCCCTTGCCTTCCGAACCCAGCAGCGCGTCGGCCCCGACCTTGACACTGTCAAAGGTCACGTCCGCGGCAGACAGCATGTTGCAGCTCATGCGGCGTCCAGCATCCTGGCAGGAGATTCCCGGCAGGCCGGCGTCCACCACGAACATGCTCAGCCGCCCGTCCGGCGCGGGGGCCGCGTCATCGGTGCGGCAGAGCACCACGTAAAACCCGGCCGTGCCACCGTTTAGCACCAGGGACTTGGCACCGCTGATCACCCAGCCATCGGCCTCTTTACGGGCCGTGGTCTGAACGGTGCGCAGATCAAATCCCTGACCCGCTTCCAGGAATGCCGCCGCGGAAAAGGCTTTTCCTTCCGCCACGACCGGCAAATATTTTTCCTTCTGGGCCTCACTCCCGAAGCGGAGAATACATTCAGCGCCGTAGCCCGTGAGCATCAGGGCCAGCCCCAGAGTGGAATCCTTTCGGCACAGCTCCTCGCCGATCAGGCAGTTTTCAAACAGGCCCAGGTCGGCACCCGCGTATTTTTCAGGAAAATGGATGCCGATAAACCCCAGGTCGCACGCCGCGGCCAGCACTTCGGCCGGATAGGCGCGCTCCTTTTCCAGATCAAGCCCCATATCCTTGTCGAACTCGCCTTTGACAAAATCCCGGACGGCCTTTTGAATCTCCTTCTGGGATTTGGTGAGTGTAAAATCCATGGTCCCTCGCGCAATTGAAGTTGATGGCCGGCAAGCAGGGGCGGCACCGGGCCGCCCCTGTTCGTCGTTGTCTGCCTATTCGCCGTATTTGCCAATAATGGAGATGGCGCAGATGTTCTGGAACGGAAAACCGCCCAGGTTATGGGTCAACCCGATTTTAGGATTGTCCAGCTGGCGCTTGTCCGCCCGGCCCAAAAGCTGCAGGTACATTTCATAGAGCATCCGCAGACCGGACGCGCCAATGGGATGACCGAAACATTTCAGACCGCCGTCGATCTGGCAGGGCACTTCACCGTCCCGGTCATAGACGCCATTCAAGGAATCCTTCCAGGCCTGGCCCCGTTCTGAAATATGCAGATCCTCATAGGTAACCAGCTCGGTGATGGAAAAGCAGTCATGGACCTCCATCATGCTGATCTCTTTTCTGGGGTCTTGGATACCGGCTTCCTTATAGGCCCGGGTACTGCATACGGAAGTGGTCATAAAGTGCTCACCGTCCCATTCATTGTAGCCCACTTCCTGGCCACTGCTGAGGGCGACCTGAAGTGCCTTGACGCTGATGATCTCGGCTTTTTTCCTGCCCATCTTTTTGGCGATTTCCGGTGTGGTGACAATGGCACAGGCCGAACCGTCACTCACGCCGCAGCAGTCAAAAAGTCCCAGGGGATGGGCGATGATCGGCGAATTCATCACCTGCTCCTCGGTCACCGCCTTCTGGAGGTGGGCCTTGGGATTCAGGGCGCCGTTGGCGTGGCTTTTCACCGACACGTGGGCAATGGCCCGCTTCAGGTCCCGGTCCGATACCTTGTACTTGGCGGCATAGGCACTGGCCAGCTGGGCGAAACAGCCCGGCGCTGAAATATTCGGCCACCATTGCCAGGTCAGGGTGCCGGCGCCGGAGCCCGGGTTGGGCAGTCCGCCGTAACCGGTATCCTTGAGTTTTTCCAGCCCCTGGGCCAGGCAGATGTCATAGGCCCCGGACGCCACGGCATAGCAGGCCCCGCGAAAGGCCTCGGTGCCGGTGGCGCAGTAGTTTTCCACCCGGGTCACCGGAATCATAGGCAGCCGCAGGGTGGTTGACAGCGGCATGCCGGTTTTACCGACATTTATTTCTTCCAGGCAGGTGCCGAACCAGGCGGCTTCAATATCCTTTTTTTCAAGGCCGGAATCCGCCAGGCACTCTTCAAACGCCTCAACGAGCAGATCTTCACCATTCGCATCCCAGCGTTCTCCGAACTTGGTGCAGCCCATGCCGATGATTGCTACCTTGTCTCTGATACCTGTAGCCATCTTCACCCTCCATTATTTTAAGGTAAACAGCTTTTCAATCAGCTGAGATTTCATGATATCGCCCTCGATCTTCAAATCCCCGGAAGAGTATGCCTTCATGGGATTGAGCTTGCCGGTCACCATCTTGACGAAGTTATCGTCCGCCATCTTGATGGTACAGGTGGGCTTTTTCGCCGTGCCTTTTTTCACCTGGCATTTCTGGTCTTTGACCGTGACGTTCCAGTCGCCTCCGGTGGGACCGGAAATGCTGTACTGGAAGACCACATTTACACCGGCCGCGGCTTCCGGCTTGAAGACGCCGGGCATCATATCAAAAACCACCTGGGGGGTGACGTCTCCTGCATCACCGGCCGGCTGGGCTTTTTCAGCGCCGCCGGACGCCTGGGGGCCTGACAGCAGATCCATCATGGCGGTATTCAGGTCGGACAGTTCTTTCGCGCCTTCCAGGCTGTTGATGGCATCCCAGTTTTTATGAATATCCTCCGGCGTGGGCAGCTTATCATTATCGCCGATCTGAACGGTGTTGCCGGTCATTATGGCGGCCCGGTTGTAATATCCCATGCCGGCATTAAAGATATTGCCGGTGGGCTCGCACTCCTCGCTGGCCAGGTAGGTGACCAGGGGTACCACATACTCCGGTTTCATTTTCTCGAAAATTTCCGGGGGCATGATGTCTTCGGTCAGCCGGGAAGCGGCCAGGGGAGCGACAGTATTGACCTTGATATTGTATTTGCCCCCTTCCAGCTTAAGGGTATTCATGAAACCGACCAGGGCCATCTTGGCCGAGGAGTAGTTTGTCTGCCCGAAGTTGCCGTAAAGACCGGCAGCGGACGTGGTCATGATGATACGGCCGAAACCCTTTTCCTTCATAATGGCAAAGGCCGGCCGGGTGACGTTATAGGCACCGGTAAGATGGACCGCCAGAACAGCGTCCCAGTTTTCCGGTTCCATCTTGAGAAAGCTCTTGTCCCTGAGGATACCGGCGTTATTGACGACAATATCCACGGTACCAAAGGCCTTGACCGCGGCCTTGATAATATTTTCACCGCCTTTGGCTGTTGCCACGTTGTCGTAATTGGCAATCGCCTCACCCCCCAGGTCCTGGATCTCCTTGACCACCACTTCAGCCGGTGACTTTGATCCTTTACCCGAACCATCACGGGAGCCGCCCAGGTCGTTGACCACCACCTTGGCGCCGCGCCGGGCGAATTCCAGGGCATAGGCCCGGCCCAGGCCGCCGCCGGCACCGGTAATGACCGCCACCCGGCCGTCCATGGTAAGCTTGTCCACTTCGTCCACGGCAGCACCGGCAATGGGCTTGGCCTTCCAGAAATAGGACGAAAATTTGCGTTCCGGATCGACCACCCGCCGACGGAAAACCATTTCCACCGGCAGGCCGACCTTGACATCGTCAATGCTGCAATCCGTAAAATCCGCCATCATGCGGCCGCCGTTGTCAAATTGAACCATACCGTAAATATTGGGCGGATCCACACTGACCGACAGCATATCCCCGGTAAATGTCTTGACCCGGGCCGGCTGGCCGGCAAACTCATAATCATCCTGACTGTGCATGGCCTCGCAGTGAGGGTTAACGCAGACCTTGGACTTGGGGAACTGCGGCGTACCACACTCACGGCACTTGCCGCCCACCAGGCCAAGCAACATTTTCCGGTTGCGATACAGGGCCGTCAACGCCGTCTGCAGCGGCGCCTCCGCTCGAATGCCCATATCCGGTTCGATCAACTGACGGAAAACCAGGAACTTGGCATAATTATCAATGGAGAGCTTGTTCTCAAGAGTGCCGTGGGCGCCATCCCTGGGCGCAAGGGTGGCAATGTTTTTGGTTACCTTGAAACAGAGGGCGTCACACCCCTGGCCAAAACCGGCCACGACAATAATTTCACCGGGCTTGGCGTCATCCAGTGCCGCGGCCAGCATCAGCAGGGCATGGGCCGCGCCGGTATCACCGCAGACCTCGTGCAGCGGATCAGTGACCCTGGACGGATCAATGCCGCACAGCTTGGCGATTTTTTTCCGGTCCTTGGCGAAAAAGCAGGGAAACACAAACTTGTCGACCTTATCGCCGGTCATTCCGATTTTCTCGAACAGGCCGTTGACCGCTTCGGGAATGATCTTGGAAAAGCCTTCATCCCTTACCCATCGCTCTTCCCAGAAATAGTCAAAGCGACGGCCTTTTCCCTTATAATGATCCACAAAATCACGGGTCAACGAAAATGATCCTTTGTATTCCGCGATCACGTCTTTGGAGCCGATGGTTACACTGGCGGCACCGTCGCCATACCACATTTCATAAAAATAGGCGGGCTTGGTTTCCCGGGCATCGGTACCGATGACCATCACATTGTTTTTTTCCTTGCTCTTGACCGATTCCACGGCGTGAATCAGCGCAGAGGTGCCGGCCCGCTGGGAAGAAGTGAAGTCGGCGGTGGCGATATGTTCGCTTAAGTTCAACGCCGTCGATACAATGCCGGCGTTCTGGCGATCCATAAACGGAAGGCTGGTTGACGCCAGGTACAGGCCGTCGATCTGCTGTTTATCATATTCCGTCAAGCAATCCCGTCCCGCGCCGACCGCCATGGTAATCGGATCCTCATCCCAGTTACACATGGACCGTTCACCCTGGGCGACCATCATGATCGCCGGGGCAAACCATCCCATGGTCTGGAAAATGGAGCTGCGGCTCAGTCTGTAACGCGGAACAAATGCGCCATAAGAAGTAATGCCAATCATTTTATATGTCTCCTTATCTTGTTTCCGGTTGTCGTAATTATTTTATTTCTCTTCAGCGACAGATGTTATTGTTTAAACACTTTTTCAATCAGCTGGGATTTCATGACATCGCCTTCAATAACCAGCTTGCCCGATGAATAGGCCGCCATGGGCGCCAGCCTGCCGGACATCATGTCAAGAAAATCGCCGTCCGCCATTTTAATGGTGCAGGTGGCCTTACCGGCTGCGCCGGTTTTCACCGTGCAGGTCTGGTCTTTAATGATGCAGTGCCAGTCACCGCCGCCGCCACCGGAAATCAGGAAGTTAAAAACAACATCAACACCCGCGGCCGCCTCTTTGACAAAATGGTCGGTCATGGAAGCGAAATAGTCCTTAACCGATCCGGCTGCTGCCGGGGCCTCCGCCTGGGGGGCCGCGGTGTCGCCGGTGTCGGCGGATGGCGGGTTCATCAGGGCGGTCATGGCATCGCCGACCTGATCATTCAGCTGGTAATAGGGTTTGCCGTTCTTTAAAGCAGAAACCCGCGGCAGATTGTCGCGAATAGCTTCCGCTGTTGGGAATCCATCCTCACCACCGGCCAGCACAACGCCGGGGCCGGTTATAACAGCGGCCCGGTTGAAAAAGCCCATGCCGGCATTGTAAATGTTACCGTTTACCGGGCAGCGGTCGCTGCACAGGTAAAGCGTCATGGCGCTGACATATTCGGGAGCCATTTTGGCGAAAATATCGGGGGGCATGATATCTTCGGTCAGCCGGGAAGCCGCGATGGGCGCAATGGTATTGACCTTGATATCGTACTTTCCCCCTTCCAGTTTGAGGGTATTCATAAACCCGACCAGGGCCATTTTGGCGGAAGAGTAATTGGTCTGGCCGAAATTGCCGTACAGACCGGCTGCCGAGGTGGTCATGATAATACGGCCGTAACCGTTTTCCTTCATAACCTTGAAAGCCGGGCGGGTCACATTGTAAGCGCCCTGAAGATGCACGGCCATGACGGCGTCCCAGTTTTCCGGTTCCATTTTAAGGAAGCTCTTGTCCCGCAGAATACCGGCGTTATTGATGAGAATATCGACCTTGCCGAACGCTTTTACGGCCGATTTAACGATGTTTTCGCCGCCTTTGGCCGTGGCCACGTTGTCATAATTGGCCACCGCCTCGCCACCGGCTTTCTTGATCTCTTCAACTACCTTGTCGGCTGCGGAGGAGGATCCTTTGCCTGAGCCGTCGCGGGCACCGCCCAGATCGTTAACAACCACTTTGGCGCCGCGTTTGGCCAGTTCCAGGGCATATGTCCGCCCCAGGCCGCCGCCGGCGCCGGTGATAATGGCCACCCGGTCGTCAAACCGGATTTCATCTTTCGGAATATCGCCGTACTCGAACACGCCCAGGTCGATGACAATATCGCCGGTCCTGGGATTGACCACCCGCCAGAAGGCCTTGCCGTCGCCCTCTTTCCACACCTGGAGCTTGATGGGATCACCGGGGATCAGGGTGCGGGTGAACCGGCATGCCATGCGGCGGGCCTTTTCCGGCTGGCCCGGAATCAGGCTGCCGATGAGCAGCCGGCAGGCATAACCGTGGGTACACAGGCCATGCATGATGGGCTGCTGAAAACCGGCCATCTTGGCAAAATCGGTGTCCACATGCAGTGGATTCACATCGCCGGAGAGCCGGTACAGAAGTGGCTGGTTGGGCGACGGGCAATCCTCCACCTCCAGGTCAGGGGCGCGATCGGGCATAACAATCGGGTTCTTGGGTGCGTCCGGCCCGCCAAAGCCCCCGTCAAACCGGGCAAACAGGGTGACGATGCTGGTAAAGAGTTTGGTTCCATCCTCGGCAAAGGTGTCGGTTTCGCCCACAATGATGGCGCCCTTGGGCCCCTTGTCATACATGTTGGTGATGCGGCCCTTTGTGGTCAGCTTACCGTTGACGGGAATGGGATTGTGAAAAATCAGCTCCTGCTCGGCATGCAGCAGGCCGGCAAGGTTCAACTCCGACTTGATGCCCAGCTGAATGAGAAAATCGAAAATCGCGGCAATGGAAAAGCTGGGAATGACCTTCAGGTTTTTTTCATAACAGTAGTCCAGGTCCGAAAACCCGGCCCCCACGCCCAGGGCGTACAAAACCACGTCCTTCCACGTGTACTCCCTGACCACCGGATCCAGATCCATTCCGACGGCCTTTGGATTTAACGCCATGATCGACCTCCTTTAGTGTTTTGAGTGAACGTCCGTCATTGCTTTTTATTGAATCCGGTCCGTACCCGCGGACCAGTCCATGCCCCTTCTCCTACCGCGTGAACGCGGGGATCAGCGTAAATTTTAACGTCTCCTTGACGGTCCTGACATATTCCGGTGCGTCGATGTTTAAAATCGGGCGCAGAAAGATTTCGCCGGAAATAAAACTGAACAGGGAAAGCACCATGGCCATGACCCGGGCCTTGGCCTCGGGTGTGATGCTGCTCTTGTCCATAGCCAGGCCCATGGCAACGGCGATGTTGGAAATGTGATCGGAGATGGCCACACCCAGGTCGTCGGTGTCCCTGGACTTAATAAAGGAACTGAACAGGATCAGCCGGGTCACCTCAATGCGATCAAAGAGGTAGTCGCACATCTCATCAATGGCCACGTCCAGACGGGTTTCAAGAGACTTGCCCCGCACCATGGCCTCAATCTCCTTGAGCTTGGAACCGATCTCTCTTTTGAAATGCTCCAGCACCGCCATGTAGAGCTCTTTTTTCTCCCCCCAGTGGTAATAAAGCGTTGAGATATCGATGCCCACGTCTTTGGCGATCATGCGGGTGGTGGTACCGTCGTATCCGTATTCGGCAAACAGCTTCTGGGCCGACGCAAATATTCTGGCCTTCATGGAGTCTGGATTGGACCGGGCTTTCTCAAGAGGGGTGGGCATGGGGTTCCTTACAATACCGGCTCCGCGGTATGAGTTTCGCAGGCCATGGAGTCAGTGTAAATTTTGAATGAAAAATTCAAGCTATCGCTTCCATCAATTGATGGAGAAAACGATAAACCTGTGAGCCGGTCCCTGTCAAGCGATTTTTCTTTTTTTACCAAAAAATTTTGACACGGTTCCAATATTCTGTTATCACACTAAAAAAATAGCCAATAACCGCGAAAAACCATTTTGTGTCGTGTGTTCGTGGCAGCAGGCGACACTCATCGACGGAGACAGGCCCAAAAAGCAGGCATCACAGGGGAAAACATCATGACCACGACTTGGGACCAGGTGGAAGCCCATGCCGACGAACACGGCTTTATTCCTGAAAAAATCTATTCACAACAGTGCCACCTGTTTCCCGTGTGCCCGCCCCAGGACCCGGTGGCCGCGGAAATTGAGACCGCCTTCTGGCATGCCTACCTGTCCAGGACCCGCCGGTTCAAAAAAAGCCCCATGTACCTGGACCTGTTCCGCTACGAGTGGTACGAAGGCAGAAGGCGGGGGGGCTTCTGGGGCTATATTGAAAAAACCGTTCGGGATCTTGTTTGCGCTCCTGATCCGAAAATAACCATTCTTTCCGCGGGCTGCGGCCGGGACCTGCTCAAGGTGGGACTGGCCGCCGGCATCTGGGAATCCACGGCGCCGCCCAAAATTCAAGGCACCTACCGGGAAGTGGATATGAAGTACTTCCGCTTAAAAAAACCGGAGGCACGCATTCTGGTCACCGAGTTTGCCGATCACAACCTGGCCCTGCTGCGTGACACCGTAGAACAGATGATCGCGCGAGGACTGGCAACAGAAGAGATGCTGGCGGTGCGGCGCTGGGATTTTCGCAAGCGGACCCCACTTGCCACAGCCAGCCAGGAGATGGTGATCTTTGCCCTGACCGGCAACTACTGCGCCCGGACCGAACAGCCCTTTATTCTCCGGGAAATCGCGCGGACCATAAAACCCGGCGGCTATTTGATCGCATCCACCATCAGCGACAGGCTGGACTTTCACCGGGCCGGAACCCTGATGGGAAAAATCCGCGTCCTTTTCGACACGCCCCTGGCCGTTCCCGTGCTGTCGGACTTCTGGCCCTGGCAGGCCCGGTTTGCAAGGATCGCCAGCCGAATGAACAACCTGGGGTTCTGGGCCAATGTGGCGGCAGAGGAGTGGATGGAATTTCTTCGGCCCGCTGGTATGGTGCAGGTCCGTATTTATCCCGGTACCTCGCCTTTTCTGCCGGTGGAGGTACTGGTGGCCGGGAAGAAGGATAACCCGGAATGAAAGAAAACGGCTCAACATCCAGCGCCCAGGCTCTCCAGGCTCTTGAGAATACTTTGGTTGACCTTTGCGACAAAGGGCCAACGGCTCAGGGTCTGGTGTTCCCGGCCGATATCGGCCACGAGATTCGGACCGCTCTCACCGGTATTCTGAAAATTACCGCGCTGCTGGAGGCAACCCGTCTGGATGAACAGCAGAAAGATCACATCCGGTCCATCCGATTTTCCACGGACGCCGTCCTGGCCCTGATCAACGATATTCTGGATTTTTCGGATATCGCGTCCGGCGCCGTTAAGCTGGCGGCCGTTCCCTTTGACCTGCACGACACAGTGGAAGGAACCGCCGACCTGGTGGCCGCCGGGGTACAGCAAAAACCACTGGAAGTGGCGGTACTGATCGATACCCCCGTACCAAAACAGGTGGTGGGGGATCCGGCCCGGCTGCGCCAGGTGCTGGTCAATCTGGGCACCACCGCCCTCAAGCTTACCGAATCCGGCGAGATTGTTTTTGTCGTAAAAAAACGCCCCACAACAAACGACAGTACGGTGATCGAATTTGAAATCTCTTACACCGGCACGGAGCCGGCAAAAACAAAACCGGGCACCCCTTCCCCTGCTCCGGACCGGGCCGATGGCGCTGTGACCCGGGCCACCGGCAACCTGGGCCTGGCCATCTCCCGGCATCTGGCAGGCCTGATGGGCGGTGATATTACGGTGGCAAGCGGCCGGGACAGGGGCAACACCTTTCGATTCACCTGCCGGTTCGACACCCCCGCATCCCTTTCCGGCTCATCCTTTTCCGCCACAGACAGCATTCAGGGCATGCGGTGCCTGGTGGTGGGCGATGATCCCACCGGCCACAAGGTCCTGGACTGGTATATTCACCGGTGGGGAGGGGTCTGCAAACACTGCGACAGCCGGAAGGACGCGGTGCAGTGGCTGGAGACATCGGCCCGCGCCCTGCCCTTTGACGCGGTAATCACCGATTTTTTGCACGGCAACCCGCATAAGTACAAAACCATTGCCGCGGCCATTCGGCAGGAGGCCTGCGCCGCCACCGTACCCCTGCTCTGCCTGATCCCCAGAGAAAGGACCGGAGACGCCTCCTTTCTGCGACACTACGGCTATCATGCCTACCTGACCAAGCCGGTCCGGCAGGTTCATCTTTATAACGCGTTGACCAGCATTCGAAACAGGACCGTTGAGAACAACCCCGGAGTGCCGGGCGACACCCGGCTTTCCGCTCCATCACCGGAGGAAACGCCGGCATATAAGGGCCACGCCCTGGTGGTGGACGACAACCCGGTCAACCGGAAGGTGCTGGTGGCCATGCTGACCCGGCATAAAATCAGTTGTGATGTGGTGGAAAACGGGAAACAGGCCGTGGCCGCGTGCGCGCGGAAACACTATGACCTGGTTTTCATGGACTGCCTGATGCCGGTGATGGACGGCTATGAGGCAACGAAAAAAATACGGGAAGCCCGCAAGGCCCTTCCCATTATCGCCATCACCGCCGACGTGGTGCCGGAGACCCGGGACCGCTGCCTTGCGGCCGGCATGAACGATTACATCACCAAGCCCTTCAAGATGCAGGATCTGCTGGATATGACGGACCGGTACCTCAAGGAAAGCAAATAGGTCTTTTTCGCAGAGGCGCTCAGAAATCAGTCTCCGCACCGATCACAAATCCGCGAACACCGCCTTTGCCGCATTCACTGTCCTGTCGATATGATCGTCGGTGTGGGCCGTGGAAACAAAAATCGCCTCGAACTGTGACGGGGCAAGAAAAATTCCCTTTTCCAGCATGGCCCGGTAATAGGCGGCAAACCGGGAAAGGTCACTGGTCTTTGCCGATGCAAAATCGGTAACCGGCCGGTCGGCGAAAAAAAGCCCCAGCATGGCGCCCACGGCATGGGCCTGTACCGGTACACCGGCATCAGCCGCGGCTCGGGCCAGGCCGTCGGCCAGGCGCCGGGTCCTGGCTTCCAGCGCTTCATAAACGCCGGGCTTCTTCAGTTCCGACAGCGTGGCAATGCCCGCGGCCATGGCCACGGGATTGCCGGACAGGGTGCCGGCCTGGTAGATGTTGCCTTCGGGCGCGATGTGTTTCATGATCTGCCGGCTGCCGCCGTAGGCCCCCACCGGCATGCCGCCGCCGATGACCTTGCCCAGGCAGGTGATGTCCGGCGTGATCCTGTACCGGGCCTGGGCCCCGCCATAGGCCACCCGGAAACCGCTCATCACCTCGTCAAAGATCAGCAGGCAGCCGTGTTTTTCCGTCTCCTTTCGGAGGGCGGACAAGAACCCGGGATCGGGTTCCACCATGCCCATGTTGCCGGCCACCGGCTCAACGATCACGCAGGCGATCTGCTCACCCTTCCGGTCCAGGCAATCCTTCAGGGCCGCCGTATTGTTGTACGGCAGGGAGATGGTATGGCGCACCACGTCAGCCGGTACGCCCGGGCTGCCGGGAATGGCCTGGGTGGCCACGCCGGAACCGGCATCCACCAGCAGCATGTCGGCATGGCCGTGGTAGCAGCCGTCAAACTTGACCAGCCCGTCCCGGCCGGTGATGCCGCGGGCCAGGCGAATGGCGCTCATGGTGGCCTCGGTGCCGGAGTTGACCATGCGCACCATTTCGATGGAGGGCACGGCGTCCGCCACCATCCGGGCCAGCCGGGCCTCCAGGTCGGTGGAGGCCCCGAAGCTCAAACCTCTTTTTAAAACCGTCTCAATAGCCGCCATTACCGCTGAATGACGGTGACCCAGAATCATGGGGCCCCATGATCCGATATAGTCGATATAGACGTTGCCGTCCGCGTCCACAATTTCCGCGCCCTGGGCGCGGTCGATAAAAAGAGGCGTGGTGCCGACGGCCTTTCCCGCCCGCACCGGGCTGTTCACGCCGCCGGGAATAAGGACTGCCGCCTCTTTAAAAAGGGCTTTTGACCGGGTCTGGTTCATGGCTCTCTTCCTTCTTGACATGGGTTGGACATAAGGCCTACAAATACCAGAAAACCGGAAGGCCGGTCAAGGAGGGCCGGGGAAAATAAATGGCAAACCAGAAGGAAAACAAAAAACTGGCAAGGGTCATCGCCTACATGCTGGGCCAGGCCCCGGCCGAGTTCGGCCTGGTGCCGGACGCGTCGGGATACGTCAAGATCAAGGAGCTGATCAAGGCCCTGCACGAGGAGGAGGGGTGGCGCCATGTGCGGGCGTCCATGCTCAATACGCTTGTGCTGACCCTTGACGACGTGCCCTTTGAAATACAGGACGACAAAATTCGCACGAAGGATCAGACGCCGGGCGCACCGGCAGAACCGGTTTCAGGCCTTCCCAAACTTCTTTACACCTGCGTTCGACAGCGGGCCCATGGCCGGGTGGCCCAGGCCGGCATCACCCCCTCCTTTGCCGAGGCAGTAGTGCTGTCGCCGGACCGGGAAATGGCCCAGCGCATCGGCAAGCGCCGGGACCCGGACCCGGTGGTGCTGGTGGTGGAGACCCGGGCCGCCCTGGAAAACGGCGTGGCGTTCCGGCAGACCGAGGGCGACCTGTTTCTGGCTGACTTTATTCCCGTCGGCTGCTTTACCGGTCCGCCGGTGGCCCCACCCCGCCCCTCCAAACCCAGACCTGAACCGGCCGAAGCGCCGCTGCCCGGCACGCAGACCCGGGCCGGCACTTTTTTCCCGGCGCCGGATGAAAACTACGGCACCGCAAAACCGGGACGCCCCAAAGGCAGAAAAAAAGATATTGAATGGAAAAAGGCCCGAAAGCACAGCCGTAAGAACAAAGAGAATGGCTGGGCTGAGAACTGAAGCCCACTTCCTTTCCCGGCCATGGCACCGCTGTTGAACATGGGAACGGACCGTTTTTGACAATATATAAAGGAAGACAGGAGCCTGAATGACACAAAAAGCGATTTTCGATAATGACCGGTACCTGCGGGAGCAGGCGGAAGAAATCCGGCAGCGGATTCGGCAGTTCGGCGACAAACTCTACCTGGAGTTCGGCGGCAAGCTGATGTTTGACTATCACGCGGCCCGGGTCCTGCCCGGATATGACCCCAACATCAAGATCCGCCTGCTCCAGGAGCTCAAAGATCAGGCCGAAGTGCTGATCTGCATTCACGCCGGTGATATTGAGCGGAAAAAACTGAGGGCCGATTTCGGCATCACCTATGAAACCGACATTCTGAAAATCATCGATGACCTGAAAAAGTGGGAAGTGCGGGTCCGGGGGGTGATCATCACCCGATTTGAAAAGCAGCCGGCCGCCGTGATCTTCAAAAACAAGCTGGAACGTCGGGGGGTCGATGTTTTCATCCACTATTTTACAAAAGGATACCCCACGGACGTGGACCTGATTGTCAGTGAAGAGGGCTACGGCGTCAACGACTACATTCCCACGGACGCGCCTCTGGTGATCGTGACCGGGCCGGGGCCGGGCAGCGGCAAGATGGCCACCTGCCTCTCCCAGATGTACCACGACAACCGGCGTGGCATCAAGGCGGGGTATGCCAAATTCGAAACCTTCCCTGTGTGGAACCTGCCCCTCAAACACCCGGTGAACGCCGCCTACGAGGCGGCCACGGCGGACCTGGCCGATATCAACATGATCGACCCTTTCCACCTGGAGGCCTATGGCACCCAGGCGGTGAACTACAACCGGGATGTGGATATCTTTCCGGTGCTGCGGCGGATTCTTGAAAAGATTTCCGGCGACACCTGCTGTTACAGGTCTCCCACGGAGATGGGGGTCAACCGGGTGGGGTTTGCCATCACCGATGATGAAGGGGCAAAGACCGCCGCCAAACAGGAGTTGATCCGCCGGTACCTGCGGTACCAGTGCGAATATGTCCTGGGACTGAGCGACAAAAAGACCCTTCAGCGGGCCGAACTGCTGATGAAGGAGTACAACCTTACCGTGGAGGACCGGCCGGTGGTGGGCCCGGCCCGGGAAGCGGCTGAAGCCGCGGAACAGGACCCCAGGCTGGGCAGCAATGGGGCATGTTTCGGCGCCGCCATTCAACTGAAAGACGGCACCATTATCGCGGGCAGTAACTCTCCCCGCATGCACGGCGCATCCAGCGTGATCACCCGGGCATTGAAGCACCTGGCCGGCATTCCGGCCAAGATCCACCTGCTGCCCCAGAACATCTGCGACACCGTGACCGACCTGAAAACCAACATCCTGGGCGGGAAAAGCATGAGCCTGGACCTTCAGGAAACCCTGATCGCCCTGGCCATCAGCGCCATCAGCAACCATACCGTGGAGTTGGCCATGGAAGGGCTAAAGGAGTTCCGGGGGTGCGAGATGCACATGACCCACCTGCCCTCCCCCGGCGACGAGGAGGGCATCCGGCGGCTGGGCGTGAACCTGACCACCGACCCGGTGTTCATGTCCAATGATCTGTATACGATGTAGAGGGGTTGTCGTACGGAAACCAGGAGAAACACCGCATGGTGGAGGGCATAAGCAGAAAAAAAGTCATGCAGGGCCTGGTGGTGGCGGTGCTCTGTCTGATGGTCTACTGGCCGTCGCTGAAAAACGGTTATATCTGGGATGATGATCAGTATGTGTACAACAACCCGGCCGTGACCCGGCCCGGCGGGCTGAAGGATATCTGGCTGACCCACAACATGCCCCAGTACTATCCCATGGTGTTTACCAGCTTCCGGCTGGAGCACATGATATGGGGCACCGACCCGGCCGGATACCACGCGGTCAACCTGGCCCTGCACACGGTAAACGCCCTTCTGGTGCTGGCGGTATTCTCCGCCCTGGCGCCGGGCATCGCCTTTGCCACGGCCCTGTTGTTTGCCGTGCATCCCATTCAGGTGGAGACCGTGGCCTGGATAACGGAGCGCAAAAACCTGCTGGCCCTTTTTTTTCTGCTGATGGCGACGCTCTGGTATCTCCGGCACTACCGGACCGGCAGCACCAGCCACTACATTGGGACGCTCCTGTTTTACCTGTGCGCCCTGCTGAGCAAATCGGCAGCCGCCTGGTTTGCCGTGGTGCCCCTGGTTTTTGCATGGTGGAAAACCGGCGGCGTCACCCGGCGGGATCTGTTAGCGGCTGCCCCCCTGCTGGTCATGGGCGCGGGCGCCGGGCTGCACACGGCCTGGCTTGAGGCAAACCGGGTGGGGGCCACGGGAGAGCTCTGGCACCTGAATTCCGTGGAACACGGGCTGCTGGCCGCGCGCATTCTTATTTTTTACCTGTACAAAATCCTGGCGCCTTTTGAATTTATCTTCTTCTACCCAAGATGGACCATAGATGCCACTGCCTGGTGGCAGTGGCTTTTTCCGGTACTGGTGGCAGGCGCGGTGTTCGGTGTGATTGCCTTCCGGAAACAGACCCGCCGAGACGGACCGGCCCTGATGATCCTCTACGGGACCGCTCTTTTTCCGGTGCTGGGATTCTTTAATGTCTATCCCATGCGCTTTTCCTTTGTGGCCGACCACTTTGCCTACCTGGCCACGCCGGTGATCTTTGCCACTGTTGTTGCCGCGGTTTGTCTTACAGGGAGGTCCATCAAGGTCCGCTTTTTTACCGAAACGGGGTCAGCAGCCGTTTTCCGCCGGGTGGGCCGGGCGGCGGCCGTTGCCGTCATCGTGCTGCTGAGTCTCAAAAGCCTGGGGCTGGTGGAAAACTACAAAAACGAAGTGGCCTTGTGGAAAAGCGTGACAGCCCAAAACCCCGCCTCCTATGCCGCATGGAACAACCTGGGCAGCGCCTATGGTAAAATCGGGCGGCATCATGCCGCCCTGCCGTGCTTTGAAAAGGCCATGGCACTTCGGCCGGACCTGGCGAGACACGCCGTCAACCTGGGCAATGCCCTTCTGAATGTGGGGAACTCAGGCCGGGCCCTTCCCGTTCTGCAACAGGCCGTGGCCCTGGCGCCGGACAATGGCGAGGCCCATCACCTGGCCGCCATTGCCTGTTTCAACCTGGGGCTGCTTGACTGTGCCCAAACCCACTGCCGGAAGGCCCTGGACCTGGGAACACGGGTCAGGCCGGAACTGATCGAACGGCTCAGCCGGACCGGTGAGCCGGAATGACACGACCCGGCGTTTACTCCAATCGCTTTACATATTCACCATACCCCTGGGCCGCCAGCTCATCAACCGGTATAAACCGCAGGGCCGCGGAGTTGATGCAGTAGCGCTTTCCTGAAGGCGGCGGGCCGTCGTCAAACACATGGCCCAGGTGAGAGTCGGCATGACGGCTTCTCACCTCGGTACGTGTCATCAGCAGGCTGCGATCCCTCTTGTAGACCACGGCATCTTCAGCCACGGGCCGGGTAAAGCTGGGCCACCCGGTGCCGGAGTCAAACTTGTCCGCAGACAGGAACAGAGGTTCACCGGACACCACATCCACGTAAAGACCGGCCCGTTTGTTGTCCCAGTATTCATTTTTGAAAGGGGGTTCGGTCCTGTCTTTCCGGGTCACATCGTATTGAAGCCCGGTTAGCCGTTGTTTCAGTTCGGCATCAGAAGGCCGTGTATAGGTGCCCGGACTCCACTGCCGGGACGCTTCCAGGGGGGGTATTTCCCAGATGGTCTGAATATAACGGTCCCGGCCGGAACCGGCGCGATACCGTTTGTAGTGGGACGGGTTGGTGCGATAAAAATCCTGGTGATACTCTTCCGCCGGATAAAAAGCGGTAAACGGCAGAACCCCGGTGGCAATGGGGGCGGCAAAACGGCCCGAGGCGGCCAGCGCCTCCTTTGATGCCAGGGCCACGGCCTGCTGGGCCTCGTCATGATAAAAAATGGCCGACCGGTACTGGGAACCCCTGTCCACAAACGATCCGCCGGTGTCGGTGGGATCAATCTGACGCCAGAACACATCCAGCAGTTCCTGGTAGGATATTTTTTCCGGATCGTAGATCACCTGGATCGCCTCCAGATGCCCGGTCTTTCCAGAGGTCACCTCTTTATACGTGGGGTTGGCCGTCTGTCCGCCGGTGTAACCCGACACCACATTCTTTACGCCTTCCAGTTTTTCAAAAGGGGGTTCCATGCACCAGAAACAGCCGCCGGCAAAGGTGGCGGTTTTCACCTTTTCACTCCCGTCCGCCGGACCGCCGTCAGCCTGAGAAAAAGCGCCTGCCATGCTCATCATTATTGCCATGATTATAATTCCTGTCTTTTTCATTGATTCACTTTCGTATCAAAAATGTTACGGTTTCTCTGTCTCGTGTTGAAAATAAAATAAGACGGCATTCGCCAGATGCAACTATTTTTCTTCTATTTTCAAAACATAACGGTATTGGGTGGTTTTGCCATTTACATGGCATGTTTCATGCTTATTCTCATAGCGATACCGACAGAAAACGATAAGGAGAGACACAATGAAGTCGATTACGCCTGATGCCCTGGCATCCATCGAATTTGAAATGGCGTGGAATCACGGGAATGTTTCCCACACAGACACCTACCTGGCCAGAAAGGTAAACTTCTGGCGCGACTTTTTCCCCAACGGGTTTTGCGAGGCCATGACCGGCAGGCAACCGGGTGATATCGTCGATCTTGAGATATCGTCCGACCTTTTGGTGCCACGTCATGATCCCGGCCTGGTGAAGACCGTCGTCCTGAATCAATTTAACGGGAACCGCGACAACGGCCATGATATTGTGCCGGCTTACGGCCGTTTCTATCCCAAGGGACGGCTTACCGGCATGCCGGGCATATTCAAAGACAATGTGGCGCCCTTTCGCTTCCTGGAAACAGAGGGCACCCGCTTTTATGCCGACCTCAACCACCCCCTGGCGGGAAAGCCCGTACAAATGAAAGCCCGGGTGGCAAAAGTGTTTGATAAAATCGCCGAACGGGGCGGATCTTCCGTGGCATGGCTTGAGACGGTCACCGACGGTCCCGGCATTCAGGCAAGGGCCAATGGCCGGGCCACTGACTTTTTTGCCGCCCATCCGTTTGCGCGGAGCGACGCCCGGCCGGATTCTGTTTTCTATGAAAAGTCCCGCATGGTCAACCACATCGACAGCCGGGCACGGGCCGGGATCACCGACCTGTATCGCCGCCTGGTGCCGGAAAACACGCGGGTTCTGGATCTGATGAGCAGCATGAACTCCCATCTTCCAGAGGACCGGTCTTTTGCGAAAGTCACGGGGCTGGGCATGAACGCCGAAGAGCTGGCCGCCAACCAGCGACTCACCGGTTCCGTGGTCCATGACCTCAACACAACACCGGTATTGCCGTTTGATGACAAAAGCTTTGACGCGGTGGTATGCACCGCATCCATTGAGTATCTCACCAACCCGTTTGCCGTGTTTGACGAGGTGGCCCGGGTGCTGACCCAAGGCGGCGTGTTTGCGGTGACCTTTTCCAACCGCTGGTTTCCCCCCAAGGTCACACGGATATGGGAAGAGATTCATGAGTTTGAACGCATGGGCCTGGTTTCGGAATACTTTCTTGTTCCCGAAACATATGATAACATCAGCACTTTCTCCATGCGGGGGCTGGCACGTCCGGCGGATGACAAGTATTATCCGGACTTTCCGGAGTCCGACCCGGTGTACGCCGTGTGGGGATATAAAAAATAATCAACCAATTAATAACAGGAAGACGCAATGGATCTTAAAGACTATTTTGAAAGCACAAAGGGAACCGGCGTGCTGGCCACGGCGGACAAGGCGGGCCGCGCCAACGCGGCGATCTATTCCCGGCCCCATTTTTTTGAAGACGGCACCATCGGCTTTATCATGCTTCAGCGCCTCACCCACGCCAACCTTCAGGAAAACCCCCATGCCTGCTACCTTTTTGCCGAGTCGGGCTCAAAGAGTGCCGGCCGGCGGCTCTACCTGACCAAGGTGGCTGAAGAAAAAGAGACCGAGCGGCTTTATCAGTTGAAACGCAGGAAGACATCGCCGGAAAGCGAGGCGGAAAAGGGGCCCAAGTACCTGGCCATTTTTACACTGGACAAGGTACTTCCCCTGATCGGGGATACGGAATAAGGGAACCTGTCCATGGGCAAAAGCCACCTCATCCTGGGAACAGCCACCGATTTTATTACCGGGCAGACGGTTGCGGATACCCATGACGAACAGGTTCGACAAAAAATCGCAAAACTGCTGGTGGGGAAAAAGGGGTATGCAAAAACCGACATCACCACCCGGGTGCCCCTGTCCGTGACCGTGGACAACGACACCGGCGTGGTGACCCTTGATTTTGTCATTGTTCTGAAGGACAAGGCCGTTATGATCGTTCAGTTCGGGCCGGGTGATATCGTGTCCCGCCAGCGGCCCCTTCTTGCGGCGGCACGGCTGCTGGCGCCCCACGTGATTCCTTTTGCGGTGATCTCCAACGGCGAGGATACCCATGTCATGGACGTGGCAACAGGCAGGGTGATCGGCGAGGGGCTGGACGCGATTTTTTCTCGCGACACCCTGAAAGAAAAAATAAAAGTCCTGCCCCTCCTGTCCCTGCCGGAGAAAAAGCGGGAGGGGGAGCAGCGAATTCTTTTCTGCATGGAAGTGCTCACCGAACGGGAGTGCGCCACTTATGTATGCAAGGGGTGCTGACGGTTGGATAGACATATCTTACAGTCGATGGTGGAAGTCAGGGATGGCACGCTGATCCGGGAGCAGGTGGGCCTGATTGTTGAAGAGCCCCTTTCCATAAGGATCGAAGGGGCTTCTTACGCTGTGGTGATGCGGACTCCGGGAGAAGAAAAGGAACACGTGGCCGGTTTCTGCCTGGCCGAAGGGCTGGTGGAGGGGCCCGGTGATATTGTCACCATCGGTTTCTGCACCGAAGCCGGCACCAACGTGGCCACGGTCACCCTTACCGATACCCGCCGGCAACAGGTGGCCGAACTGCTGGAACGAAAAGGGTTTGTCAGCCAGACCAGTTGCGGTATCTGCGGCAAGGCGGTGGTGGATGACATTCGTCAGGTGGTGGTGCCGATTGCCGTCACCGCCCGGTTTCCCGCGGCCCGCCTGATGGCCCTGGTGGATGACCTTCCCCGAAGACAGTCCCTCAACCGTGAAACCCGGGGGGCTCACGCGGCCATGATCCTTGACGCTCGGGAGGCCCTGCTTTCCCTGGCAGAGGACGTGGGCCGCCACAACGCCCTGGACAAGGCCATCGGCCGGGTGATGATGGAAGGCCGCCTCTCTGACGCGGCGCTGGGCATTGTCTCTTCCCGCCTCAGCTACGAGATGGTGCAGAAGGCGGCACGGGCCGGCCTTCAGGTGCTGGTGGGGCTTTCCCGGCCCACGGCCCTGGCCGTGGACCTGGCACGGTCGGTGGGCATCACCCTGGTTTGCGTGCAAAGCGGCCGGCTGATGGTGTTCGGTGAGGCATCCCGCGTCTTTATTTGATTTTTCATTTCAACGCAAAGGAGCACCTGATGGAATTTGACGACTTCACAGATATTATCCGATTTGCCATGGACAACGAGCTGGAAGCCCAGACCTTTTACGAAGAGGCCTCGGCCCGGCTGGAGAACCCGGCTCTCAAGCAGATGTTTACCGAACTGGCCGGAGAAGAAAAACGCCACCGGGACCTGCTCCGGGCCCTTTACACCAGCAACCGGTTTGGGGACTTTTTCCATGAAGACCGGGATTTTCAGGTGGCTGAAACCGTTGAGATGCCGGCCCTTTCCACGGATATGAAGCCTGCCGACGCCTTTGCCCTGGCCATGAAAAAGGAAGAAGCCGCCATGAAGGAGTACACGGCCCTGGGCGATGCGTGCAGGGATGAAAAGCAGAAAAGGCTTTTTCTTGACCTGGCCGCCATGGAAAGAAGCCACAAGCTGAAAATGGAAAAGGCCTTTACCGATATCGGTTTTCCGGAAGTCTGGTAACCCGAATATTTCATGAAATTTTTCGACATTGTCCCGCGCCTTGCATCTGCGGCCAAATCAACTCGTGAAATATCCGGGTGAATCATCATCGTGCTCGTTCTCAAAAACCGGTCATTTCACGAGAACAGGCGCAATGAAGATCACGATTAAGAACACGAGTAAGAGTAAGTAAGGAAACAGATGCCGCTTTCCGTTTTAGACCTGTATAAAGATGTGCTGCCAAAGACCAACTGCGGGAACTGCGGGTTTCCCACCTGCATGGCCTTTGCCGGCATGGTGGTGTCGGAAAAACATCCCATCGGCAACTGTCCCCATCTTTTGCCTGAAACCGTGTCTGCCTGCGAAAAAGAACTCCAGACCCAGTATGACGCGGGCAAGTGGCTGAAAAAGAACCCGGCCAGAGACGCCCTTCAGTGGGCCAGGGAGCGCTCCGCCTCTATGGCGATTGAGGACCTGCAGGAACGGATCGGCGGCACCCTGGTGCGGCACGGCAGCCAGACCGCCCTGGCCCTGCCCTATTTTGCCGGCACCATTTTAATTCTGCCGGACCGCATCATCCAACAGGACGGCGAAGAGCTGAATATGTGGGAACAGGTTTTTATTTACAACCACCTGGCCCAGAACGGATCGGCTTTACCATCGGGCCACTGGAAGGGGTTTGGCGAGTTTCCCAACACCATCTCAAAAATCAAAAACATGAAGGCCCAGGTGGAGACGCCCCTGGCCGATACCTTCAAGGGCCGGGTGGACATGCTGCTTGTCGCGGCCCGGATACTGGGCGGAAGGGACATGACCGCCGAGACCGGTTCCGCGGACGCGGCCATTCTTTTTGCTCCCCTGCCCAGGGTGCCGGTAATGCTGATGTTCTGGGACGCGGAAGAAGCAGAGGGGTTTGCAGCAGAGGCCAGGCTGCTGTTCGACAAAACCGTGACCGAACACCTGGACATTGAATCCATACTTTTTTTAAGTGAACGGCTGTGTCAGCTCTTATGCGGCACAAACGACTCGTAAAATATTTGGCATAAACTGGAGGAAAAATGGCTGCCGCAACACCCGAACAGAAAAACGTTTCCATCGGTGACACATCCATTGACTATCTTCACTACCCGGGCAACGGGCCGACCCTTATTTTTCTTCACGCCACAGGCTTTATGCCCGGTATCTGGCACCCCATTGCCCGTGAATTTGCCGGCACCTGCAGCGTGATGGCCCCCTATTTTTGTGACCACCGGGCCGCTGAGCCGGAAGATGGGGGCTTAAGCTGGCTCCAGCTGGCAGAAGACATTTCCCTGTTCTGCAAAACCCTGGGCATTGCGTCCCCCTTTATGGTGGGCCACTCCATGGGCGGAGCCGTGATCACCCTGGCTGCCGGGAAATTCGGTGTTCGACCCAAAAAAATGGTGCTCATTGAACCGATCTTTCTGCCCTCCCAGCTCTACAACCTGAAAATCCGGGTGGAAGACCACCCTCTTGCCGGCAAATCGATCCGGCGGAAAAACGGGTGGGCCGACCTTGACGAGGCCAAGGACTATCTTCGTTCCAAGCCGCTCTTTGCCCGGTGGGACGATGAGATGCTGGAGATGTATCTGAACTACGGGTTTGTGCCGTCACAGGACGAGGGGGTCGCCCTTGCCTGCCATCCCCGGCGGGAGGCCTCCCTGTTCATGGGGTCCATGGCTTATGATCCATGGCCATTGATGTCCGGCATCGACTGCCCGGTGCTGGTGCTGGAGGGAGAAACATCGGAGAACCGGCCCTTTATCGACCTGCAGAAGGCGGCCGGCCTTTTCCCCAACGGACAGTACCGTCTTGTTGAAAATGCCGGGCACCTGATTCCCATGGAAAAACCGGCCGACACCACTGCCCTGATTCAGGGGTTCTTTGGTTTCCGGTGATGTTGCAACAGGGCGGCAGCCGTTAGTGAAACGGCCGCCTTGTAAAAATAGATTTACCGTTGCTGATGAATATGCGATTATATTAGGAATTCATCTTTCAACGCACGGAGGCCGACCATGAACCCCAAATCCTATTTTTTGCGCCGGTACGACAACGCATCCTTTCTGCAGCAACAGAAAGCCGCGGCCCTGATGTATGTGGCCCTGGCATTTATTGTGCTGTTCGTGCTCGTGGCGGCCGTTACCCTGCCCATGGGGCTCAGTCATGAACCGGTGGCCTCCCTGATCGCCTACATCGTTGCCATCGGCGCTTTTGCCGCCGTGCTGTTCATCATGCGGGCGGGCCACTATTATTTCGCAGCCCATTTTCTGGTCCTCTTCACGACCCTTCTCATTCTTGTCTATATTCACCGGGAGCCTAACGGCATCGACAATTTTGCCGGCATCCTCCATTTCACCTACCTGGTCATCGCTCTGGCGGCCCTGTTTGCCACGCGCACGGTTCTGACCATCAGCACCGTGCTTTTTATCGCCGGCTGGCTGGCCTATCTCTTCAGAAGTCGGCCCCTGATTGATGAGGCCCTGCTCCCTTACGCCACCAAGACCAGCAGCTATTTTCTGATTATGCTGGTGCTGATCTATCTTGTTTCCAATGCCATCATCGCCATTGCCAACAATGCGTTGAAAAAAATGCGGCAGGAATCGGACAATAACCGGCGGCAGAAAGAGACACTGGCCGATATTCTGGAATCGGTGCGCCAGGTATCCGGAGAACTGACACGGTCGGCGAGTGACCTGATGGAGACCGCCAATGACCTGCGGGACGGCACCGCCAGCCAGGCGGCCAGCGTGGAAGAGATATCCTCCTCCATGGAAGAGATCGGTACCACGGTGGCCATGAACGCGGACAACGCCCAGCAGACCGATCGGATCGCCCAGAAAACGGCCCAGCGCACCGATGAGGGCGGCGTGGTCTTCAGGGACACCATGGAGGCCCTGCGCCAGATCGCCGAACGAATCGGCATCATCGACGGCATCGCCTACCAGACCAACCTGCTGGCGTTAAACGCCGCCATTGAAGCGGCCCGGGCCGGTGAACACGGCAAAGGATTTGCCGTGGTGGCTGGCGAAGTGCGGCAGCTGGCGGAAAAGACCCGCTCCGCCTCCCAGGAGATCAATGCCCTGGCATCGGAAAGCATGAAGATTGCCGACACCTCAAGCGAGCTTTTCATGGAGATCATTCCGGACGCGAAGAAAACAGCGGAGCTGGTCCAGGAGATATTTGGCGCCTCCCATGAGCAGAATATGGGAATTCAGCAGATCAACACCAGCATGGAGCAGCTCAGCGCCACCACCGAGGGCAATTCCGCCGTTGCCCGGGAGCTGGGGAAAATGGCCCAGTTGCTCATGGACAGCGCCAGGCTCCTGACCGACAAGGTAAGCACCCGGGCGCTTTCGGACACCAGCGCGACATGAACGCAAACACTCCCGGGTCCAACCACCTGGCAGACGAAAAAAGTCCCTACCTGCTCCAGCACGCCGATAATCCCGTCGATTGGTACCCCTGGTCGGATGCGGCCATTGCCCGTGCCCGACAGACCGACCGGCCCATTCTGCTTTCCATCGGCTATGCCACCTGCCACTGGTGCCACGTGATGGCCCATGAATCCTTTTCCGATCCGGACACGGCCGCTCTCATGAACGCCCATTTTGTCTGCGTCAAGGTGGACCGGGAAGAGCGACCCGATATTGACCGGCTTTACATGACCGCGGTCTCAGCCATCACCGGCTCCGGCGGGTGGCCGTTAAACGTGTTTCTGGAGCCCCATGCCCTTGCCCCGTTTTTCGGGGGCACCTATTTCCCGCCCCGGCCGGGCCGGACCCTGATGATCACCTGGCCCGACCTGCTTCAGCAGATCGCCGACGCCTGGGAAAACCCGGACAAACGATCCTCCCTTTTGGCTTCTGCCGACAGCATCACCACTTTTCTTGAATCAGCGCTCACCGGCACCCGGCATCGGCCGGCCGAAGGCGATGCTGAACTGACGGGAATTTATAAAAAGGCCCTGGATGCATTTACCGGCATGTACGACTCCCAAAGCGGCGGTTTTGGTCCGGCGCCCAAGTTCCCCATGCCCGCCATTATCAATTTTCTGCTTGCCTGTGCCGCGACCGACCCGGCCGCCGATCTCGGCCTTGATACACGACAACGGGAAAAGGCTCTGGGCATGGCGATTCACACCCTTTCGGCCATGGCCAGGGGCGGTATTTACGATCAACTGGGCGGCGGCTTTCACCGCTACTCCACAGACGAGCGGTGGCACCTGCCCCATTTTGAAAAAATGCTTTACGACAACGCCCAGCTGCTGGCCTGCCTGGCAGACGCGTATGCGCTTACCGAAAACAACAGCCTGCTTTGCCGCGCCCGGCAAACGGCAGACTATATATTAAAAGAGATGACCCATCCGGAAGGCGGCTTTTATTCCGCCCAGGATGCGGACAGCCCTGAATCGGCGGGTGCCGGAAAGAAGGTTGAAGGCGCCTTTTACGTATGGGAGGCACGGGAGATCGAATCCCTGCTGGATGCCCCCGCGGCAAAACTATTCATGTCCCACTTCGGTGTGCGGCCCGAAGGCAACGTTTCCGGCCCCCATGCCGCGGAATTTTCCCACAAAAACGTGCTTTACGGGACCGGCCCGGTGGACCAGGCCGCTAAAACCTTCGGTCTTTCGGAACAGGAAACACAAGACCTTCTGCAAACAGCCCGGCAAACCCTGCTGGCCCACCGAAAGCACCGGCCAGCGCCGGATACCGACGACAAGATCATCACCGCGTGGAACGGGCTGATGATCTCCGGTCTGGCGAAGCTGTACCGGGTGACCCGGGAGGCGCAATACCGGGATGGCGCGGTCAAAGCGGCCCGGTTTATTCAAACGCACCTGTATGATCCGCAAACCCATCACCTGGCGCGCATCTGGCGTGCCGGAGAGGCCCGCATCGACGGCATGGCCGAAGATTACGCGTTTCTGGCCCAGGGGCTGATTGATCTTTATGAAGCGAATGCAGATGCTTTCTGGCTGGCATGGGCCATCGACCTTTCCGAAGAGGTGCTGGCGTCTTTTTATGATTCGAAAAACGGCGGTATCTTCATGACCGGTAAGGGCCATGATCCCCACCTGCTCCTTCGCATGAAGGAGGACACCGACAATGTGATGCCAAGCGCCGGTTCAGTGGCGGCACGAAATTTTTACCGCCTTTCCGCTTATACCGGCCGGAACGACTTTTCCGACGCGGCACGGGCCACGATAAACGCCCTTATCCCGTTGCTTGAAGAACACCCTTCGGCGGCACCCCTGCTGCTGACCGCCACCATGAAACAGACTACCAGAGGACGATGAACACGCTCACCATTTTCGGCATTGCCGTTGCCCTGGCCATGGACGCTTTTGCCGTCTCCATTGCGGCAGGGGTCTTTCTGCGCAGCATCGGCCTTCGTCACTACTTTCGCCTGGCCTGGCACTTCGGCCTGTTCCAGGCCCTGATGCCCATTGTCGGCTGGTATGCCGGGCTGTCGGTGCGGGGCCTGATTGAACGGTATGATCACTGGATCGCCTTTTTTCTGCTGGCCTTTGTCAGCTTCAACATGATCCGGGAATCCTTTGACGCCGGTGAGAATCACACAAAGGCCGACCCCACCCGGGGGCTTCGCCTGGTGCTGCTGTCGATTGCCACCAGCATCGACGCCCTGGCTGTGGGGTTGAGCCTTTCAGTATTGAATGTATCGGTGTGGATGCCGGCGACTGTCATCGGCATCACCGCCGCCGTGTTTACCGTTGGTGGCCTGATGATGGGAAGCCGGGCCGGTGACATTCCCTGGCTGCGCCGGTACGCCGACCGTGTGGGCGCGGGCGTACTGCTCTTTATCGGCCTGCGGATTCTTTATGCGCATGGTGTTTTTTATTAAAGCACCGCCTGCGGGGCCGAATATTGCCTCTGAATAAAATTACTGGTAAGATTCCCCCTCACTGGCACAAAAACAGCAGATATCTGAAAAAACGGCACCAAGGAGAAGATCATGACAAAAAAATTCAAGCAGAACTGTGTCTGCAAACACTGCGGCAATGAAGGCGAGATGGAGATCACCTGCTCCCTGATCGAGGTGCAGGCGGCGGAAAGCAAAAAAGAGGCGGCGGAGAAGACTCACACCCACGAAAAGGTCCAAGTAAAGGGCCGGGGGGTATGCACCTCCTGCGGAAATGAAGCGGATATGTGGATCGACTTTTGATTGGCTGAAACAGCCTGATTCCCTGGGAAACGGAACACAAGGAGATCAAAATGCGAAAGTGGAAGTGCGAGGTGTGCGGTTACATCCATACAGGCGACAGCCCGCCGGACAAGTGCCCGGTGTGCGGAGCGGACAAAAGCCAGTTTACCGAAATAACCGAGACCGACGCTGCCCCGGCGGCGGAAGCAGGACAGCCGAAGACGCCGGCGACCGCGGCAGTTGAACCTGAAGCCCCGGCCCGGCAGACGGCCTTTGACTTCCTGCTTGGCCTGGTGGTCAAGCACCACGCTCACCCCATCGCCACCCACATTCCCAACGGCGTGATCCCGGTGTCGGTGCTGTTTATTCTCATATCCGCCCTGCTCAACGTGGAGGTCTTTGCCAGGGCCGCCTACCTGAACATGGTGGTGGTGGTACTCTCCCTGCCCGTGGTGCTGTTTACCGGATGGGTCGAGTGGCAAAAGAAATACAAAGGCGCAATCACACCCCTGTTTATTACCAAAATCGCCTGCGCCGGCCTGGTGTCGGTGCTGGCCTTTACCAGCGCGGCCTGGCTGATGATCGATCCTCAGGTGACGGCCTCTTCGGGCAAGTGGTCTTTTGTGCTGCTCAACATTGTACTGCTGGGCGCGGCCGGTGTGGCCGGCCATATCGGTGGGAAACTGGTTTTCAAGGACTGATACAGGGGGATATCCCCCCATAACCCGTCACGTGTGGAGGAGCCATGATCCCAATTCTTGTTTTTCTGGGTCTCATTCTGGTGCTGATCATTGTTGTTGTAGGACTCTACAACAACCTGGTCACGCTCCGTAACCGTTTCAAGAATGCCTTTGCCCAGATCGACGTCCAGTTGAAGCGGCGTTATGATCTGATTCCCAACCTGGTGGAGACCGCCAAAGGGTACATGAAACATGAACGGGAGGCCCTGGAAGCAGTGGTTCGGGCCAGAAGCAGCGCCATGAACGCCAGCGACAGGGCCGCCAAGGCCCCTGGAGAACCCGCTGCCATGCAGGGGCTGGCCAGCGCCGAAGGGGCCCTGTCCGGAGCCCTGGGCCGCATCTTCGCCCTGGCGGAAAGTTATCCCGACCTGAAGGCCAACCAGAACATGCTGGCCCTGCAGGAAGAGCTCACCTCAACGGAAAACCGGATCGCCTTTGCCCGGCAGGCCTTTAACGACGCGGTGACCAGCTACAACATCGGTCGTGAAAAATTTCCCAACAACATCGTGGCCAACATGTTTAATTTCGCGCCGGCCGAGCTCCTGGAATCCACCGAGGCACCGGAAGAGAGAAAAGCGCCCAGAGTCTCCTTTTAATCGGTATCGCCTTCCACCTGAGACAGGCCGCTTTTTGAGGGACTTTCATGGATTTTTTTGATCAGCAGGACAGGGCCAGAAAAAAACCGGCATGCTTGTGGGACTTTTCATCCTTGCCGTCTGCCTGGTGATCTTTGCGGTCTATGCCGCCGTGATGGGGGTTGTCATTTATAACAGCTCCGATCCGCACATCTCCTTCTTTCACCCCCAGCTCTTTTTCACGATTACAGTCATCACCCTGGCCGTTATCTTTATCGGCAGCGCCATAAAGATATCGGCCCTTTCAAAAGGGGGCGGATATGTGGCGGAACGCATGGGCGGCACCCTGGTCAGCCCCTCCACCCAGGATCCGGACCAGCGGCGGCTGCTCAACGTGGTAGAGGAGATGGCCATTGCATCGGGAACACCGGTGCCACCGGTCTATTTAATGGAAACAGAAGCCGGCATCAATGCCTTTGCCGCCGGCTTTTCCCCCGGCGACGCGGTTATCGGAGTTACCCGGGGGGCCTGCCAGCAGCTGACCCGGGAAGAGCTGCAGGGCGTGATCGCCCACGAGTTCAGCCATATCTTAAACGGCGACATGCGGCTTAATATCCAGCTGATGGGCTACCTCGGCGGCATCATGGTGATCTCCGCCATCGGTGAGACCATTCTGCGCAGCACCAACTTTCGTTCCTCCCGTTCCGGCAGAAGCGGCAAAGGCGGGGGCCAGGTCCTGATTCTCGCCTTCTTGCTGCTGGTCATCGGATATTTGGGCGTGCTGATCGGCCGGCTGATTCAAAGCGCTGTCTCCCGGCAGCGGGAGTTTCTGGCCGATGCCTCGGCGGTCCAGTTTACCCGCAGTACCGGTATTGCCGATGCCTTAAAAAAAATCGGCGGGTTTCCCGATGGGTCAAAGATCGAGTCGCCTGGAGCCGGCGAAGCGTGTCACATGTTTTTCAGCAAGGCCATCTGGTCCCTGTTTGCCACCCACCCTCCCCTGGTCGACCGCATTCAGAAAATAGAACCGGGCTTTACAGGGGTATTCATTACCGAAACCATTCCGGCAAACCCTGTGAACGGAATCCAGCCCCTGGCGCCGATGCAGTCCGGCCGGGACCGGCCCACCCCTGCGGACACGGTCAGAAACAGCGTGGGCAACATCACGCCGGACAACGTGGCCTATAGCGCCGCCGTGCTGGCCGCCATCCCCGAACCGGTAAAAGAAGAGGCCAAAGACATTCTGGGGGCATGGGCCGTTGTCTGCGCCCTGTTGTTGGACAAAGCTCCTGAACAGCGGCAGAACCAAATTCGGGCCCTTGGCCGAACAGCTTCTGATCCGCTTTTACGCCAGCTGGCGATTGTGACGCCTCGCATAAAGGGCCTTGCCCCGGAGTTGCGACTCCCGGTCCTTGATATTGCTGTTTCCGCACTGCGGCAAATGTCTCCAGAGCAGTATGCCGTTTTCCAGGAGCATATTCGCATACTGGTGGAAGCAGACGGTAAAATGAGCCTTTTTGAATTTGTTTTAAAAGAGGTGATCCACTACCGGCTCCAGGCTGTGCTTGTTCCTTCCGGACCGAAAGTGCCCTACCGGAACATTAGTCCCCTGGCGGATGATGTCGCGGTCCTGCTTTCCGCCCTGGCCCACGCAGGGCACAGGAAGCGGTCATCGGCTGAAGGCGCGTTTCAGGCCGCCGTGGTCGCCCTGCCCCTGAGAGGGGAGAAGATGACCCTGAGAGCCGATCTTTCCTTTGCCGCCCTCCATCAGGCACTGGAGCGGTTTGCCCGGGCCTCTTTCGGCGTAAAAAAGGCGATTTTTGACGCCTGCTGCCAGTGCGTCCTTTTTGACGGCACCGTATCGGTCACCGAGGCCGAGTTGCTGCGGGCCGTTGCCTATGCCGTGGGTATTCCGGTTCCCCCGTTTGCGGAGATCGCCGGTATTCGGCAGTAACCCTATTCCTGCCCCATTCCTGCCGCCAGCCTTGCTCGGGCCGATGCCGCTTCAATAAGAATCTTCTCCATGACCTGGCCGACGGTCAGGGTTTCGTCAATAAGGCCGGTCACCTGGCCCATGAGAAAGACCCCCCGTTTCTGATCCCCGTCATCAATGGCCAGTTTGACGGCGCGAAAGGCATTGGCCATGCGGGCCAGCTGTTTCGACCGGCGATAGCCGGACAACAGGATGCCGGCCATGGCCGCAATCCATGGGAACCCGTATGCCCGGGCCGCGAAACGGGAGTTGGCAAGGGCCTTGAACAGGTAAAGCCGGTCGGCCATCATTTTTCTGGCGCCCGAAGAGTCCAGTGCCCGACAGGGCAGGCCGTCGATCCGGTCTGAATAAACCGTGTCTTCCACCGCTTTCTGGTTGCAGAGCTGCTTCATGGTGTCGTGAACCGGGCTTTCCCGGGTATTCATGAAACGGGTGCCCATGGCCACGCCTTCGGCCCCCAGCACAAGGGCCGCGGCCAGCCCCCTGCCGTCGGCAATGCCGCCGGCGGCGATTACCGGGATGTTCACCCGGTCCACAATGCCGGGGATCAACACCATGGAAGCCACGGCTCCACCATGGGCCGCGGCCTCATGGCCGGTCACGATCAGGGCGTCGGCCCCGTGTTTTTCAGCTGACAGGGCATGTTTTGCCGTGGTCACTGTGGCCACGACTTTTCCGCCGTACCGGTGGACCACATCAGCCACTTGTTCTCCACTGCCAAGCGTGTAGTTGACCACCGGCACCTTTTCTTCCACCAGCACCGCCATCTTCTCTTCAGCGCCTGGAATCAGAAGCGGCACGTTGGCGCCAAAAGGCCGGTCCGTTATCCTGCGCGTCCGCCGGACCGCCTGCCGGGTCTGCTCCAGGGTAAGATCGGCCGTGGCCAGCAGCCCCAGTCCCCCGGCATTGCTCACCGCGCCGGCCAGTTCCGGCGTGCTGACCCCGGTCATGCCGGAAAGCAATACCGGATATTCGCATTCCAGAAGTTGTGTCACCGCTGTTTTCATAAGCTTTCCTTTTTGAAAATTCATTTGTAAAACCCTTTGAATGTACCATAAACCCGCCCCCATTCATTATAGTTTTTAACACCTCGATCCTTCTCTTTCTCTTAATCTTAATCTTGCGCTTAATCGCTCTTTTCGTTTCGATACCGATGCCGATTTCGATACCGATTTCGATTTCAATGAAGGGATTGGATAATCCCTTGAAAAAACCCTTATACTTCTTTATTCTACGCCCATGGGATATGTCTTCGACTTCAGGGACGCGGAGGCCTATGAAAAATGGGCCGCAGATGAACGGCATGCATCCGTTATCCGGCTTCAGACCGGCCTGATGCTCGACATGCTCAGACCGGCCCGGGGAGAGTCAGTGCTGGATATCGGATGCGGCACCGGCCTGATCATGCGTGTCTTTATGGACAGGGGCCTTCAGGTCACGGGCATTGATCCGTCTCCCTATATGCTGGAGGTGGCGGAGAAGCAACTGGGCAGACGGGCCTGCCTTCACCGGGGCGTTGCCGAAGACCTTCCTTTTGACGACAACGCCTTTAACCATGCCGTTCTCTTTACCACCCTGGAATTTGTCAACAACCCGCTTCAGGCACTGGAGGAGGCCTGCCGGGTGGCCAAGGACCGGCTCTTTGTGGGCGTGCTCAACCGGTATGCCCTGATCAGCCTTCAGCGCCGCCTCAAGGGGGTCTTTACCGACACTATTTACAACAGGGCGCGCTTCTTCAGCGTATGGGAACTGACCGCCATGCTGCGAGGACTGCTGGGGAACGTGCCCATTGAGTGGAAAAGTGTCTGCCACCTGCCCCTGTCCGCCGGCCGGTTGACCCAGATACTGGATGCCTCAAGGCTGGCCCGGCGCACCCCTTTCGGCGCGTTTGTCGGGGTCTCAGCCCAGCTTGTACCAAGGTTTCGTACCCGGCCCCTGGAACTGAAATACGCCCCGCCCAAGCGCGGGGAGGCAGTTGCCGGCTCCCTGCCGGCCGGAACCCTGAATGCAAAAAACAACGCCAAGCACATGAGGTGTCACCGTGGAAGCCCTTCTTTATGAAAAGCAGGAAGACGGCAGTGTCATCTGCGGCCTGTGCAACCACCGCTGCCATATCCGGACCGACGGCTACGGGAAATGCAAAGTCCGGCAGAACATCAACGGAACCCTGGAGACCCTGGTTTACGGCAAACTGATCGCCATCCACCCCGACCCTGTTGAGAAAAAACCCTTATACCATTTTTTGCCCGGTACCCTCACCTACTCCATCGCAACAGTGGGGTGCAATTTCCGCTGCGCCTTCTGCCAGAACATGGACATCTCCCAGATGCCCAGGGAACAAGGAAAAATCGAGGGCACGCTCTTTTCTCCCGAAGAGGTGGTGGCCGATGCCCTGCGCCACCAGTGCAAGAGCATTTCCTTTACCTATACCGAACCCACGGTCTTTTTTGAGTTCGCCTATGACACGGCCAGGCTGGCCCAGGCAAACGGCCTGAAAACCGTGTTTGTCTCCAACGGGTATATGACCACCGACGCCATCGACAAAATCGCGCCCTGGCTGGACGCGGCCAACATCGATCTGAAGTCCTTCAGTGATGAATTTTATAAGGATCTCTGCGGCGCCCGGCTGGAGCCGGTCAAGCAGAGCCTTACCTACCTCAAGGCCCGGGGCATCTTTCTGGAGGTCACCACCCTGCTGATTCCCGGATTAAACGACAGCCCGGCGGAAATCAAGGCCATGGCCGACTTTATCGTCTACACCCTGGGCCCCCGCACCCCCTGGCACATCAGCCGGTTTCACCCGGCCTACAACATGCCCGATGTATCGCCCACGCCGGTGGGCAGGCTGACCGAGGCTTATGAGATCGGTAAAAAATCGGGGCTGAAGTATGTCTATATCGGCAATGTTGCCGGCCACGCCGGCAGCAACACCTACTGCCCCAATTGCGGAGAAACCCTGGTCAAGCGGGCCGGGCATTTTCAGCTTCAGGAGTACATGATTCAGAACGGCTGCTGCACGCACTGTTTTACCCCCATTGACGGCGTGGGCATGTGATGTTTCCTTTTCACCGCATTTAAGGGAACTTCGAAAAATTAAATTCCACGCAGAGACGCAAAGGACGCAAAAAAAGCATAAACACTGCGTGTAAGGCAGGGGGCACAAACCTTTGCGAATTTTTAGAGATGGCCTTAATAAATGGAGAAGCGATTGAAAAAAAAATTGATGGGCCTGATCGGGTCCTACCGCAAGACAGGCAACTCGGAAATCGTTGCAAAGGCCGTTGCCCGTCAAATGGGCGATAACTGGCAGCTCTCCCTGGTCCGGCTGCCGAAACTCTCTGTTGCCCCGTGCCGGGGGTGCTATGCCTGCCTGATACCGGGCAAGACATGCATGATCGAAGACGACCTGGCATGGCTGCTGGAACAGATTAAACAGGCCGATGCCGTGATCATGGCGGCCCCCAACTACGCACTGGGGCCGGTGGGGATCGTGAAGATGATATCGGACCGGGTGTTGCAGGCGGCCCACTACTTTCAGGCGTTTCAGGATATCTCCACCGCCGTGGTCCTGACCCTGGGTCTGGAGAAATACAACGGCATCGCACAGACCGCCCTGTGCGTTCAGACCGCCTCCCTGGGGCTCAACGTGGTTAGCGTGGAAAGCTTTGTGGGGACCCATCCGGGAGAAGTGGCCAGGGCCGGTTCATTTGATGCAAAGGTCGAGGCCATCGCCGAGGCCCTGATACGGCCACCGGCGGATCATGAAAAACAGGCCGGCCCGGGCCGTTGCCCCCGCTGTTTTTCCGACCTGTTCCGGCCCCATGCCGACGGCGACCTGGAATGCGCAATCTGCAAATCACGGGCCCGCCAGAACGGCCCGGACCTGGACTTTCACTATTTTGACCCGGAGTTTACAAAAGAGGGCCAGATGAAGCACATGGCCTGGCTTCTGGGCAAAAAAGAGGAGTATGAGACCATCAAGGATGAGCTCAAGGCAATTCGGGAGAAGTATCGGGACGGGGAGTGGGAGAAGCCGGGCGAAGAATCATAGAAATGCGGGGGCATTCCTTTTATAAACCAAATCGGTATCGAAAGCGCCATCGTGCCGAACGCTATACCAATTTCAGTGGAAAAAACCTGGCAGAAAACGGGAGCTATTTATGAAAAGCAAAAGAGGGTTCTATTTACCGATAGTTTTTTTCTCTATTTTGATTCTGGTTGCGCTGGCGCCGTCGGCCCATGCCCGGGCCGATGAAGCAGCGGACCGCTTTAAAAGCCTCATGGAACAGGGGTGGGCCCTTGAAGGGCAGATGCATGTAGACCTTGCCAACCTGGACAGAGCCATCGCGGTCCACAAAGAGGCCCTGGCCCTGGCGCCGGACAATGACGAGGCCATGTGGCGACTGGCGGAGGTAATCTTTAAAAAATCAGAAGAGGTGACGGATAAAAAAGAACGGAAAACCATGGTAGAACGCACCATTCTGCTTGCCGAACAGGCCCTGGCCGTCAATTCAAAGTCGGTGGGCGGCATGTACTGGGCCGGCACCGCCTATGCCCGGCTGGCCGACATGTCAGGGCTCTTTTCCGCCGCCGGCCAGGTCAAGCAGGCCAAGGCCTATCTTCACCAGGCCATTGACACCGATCCGAACCACCGTCTGGCAGTTCTGTCCGGCGTGATTCTGGCCAAGATATATTCCGAATCGCCCTGGCCCATAAAGGACATGGAACAAGCCGTTGACCTTGCCCGATGGGCCGTTGCAAAGGATCCGAACCTCACCCTTGCCAGCCTGACCATGGGACGCATTCTCCTTGCAAAGAATGAAACAGCGGCGGCCCGCACCGAACTGAACCGGTGCCTGACCACGGAACACCCCACCTATGTATGGGACGCGGTCCTGTACGACTGGCCCGAGGCAAAAACGGTGCTGGCCGGTATCAAGTAAAAATAGTGGGTCCGGTGGACTTCGTGTTTATCAGCAGAAAGGATCACCATGAAACAGGTCTGCGCCTGGTGCGAAAAAGCACTCGGGTCTGATGAAGCATATGCGTCGGACGGAGACATCAGTCACGGGATCTGCTCCCAGTGCGCGATTAAACTCTCCGGCTTTGAGCCGCGCACGGCAAAGGAGGTACTGAATTACGTGCAGGAGCCTGTTTTTGTGCTCAATCCTGATGGTGTTGTTACCGGTGCCAACCAGAGCGGACTGGAGATGCTGGGCAAAAACATGGAAGAAATCGAAAACGCCCTGGGGGGCGATGCTTTTGAGTGCTCCTATGCCGACGAGGAGGGCGGCTGTGGCAACACCCTGCACTGTAAAACCTGCGCAATCAGAAACACGGTGATGGATACCCTTGCCACGGGTAAGGGGTATAAAAATATACCGGCCTTTCAAAGCATAAAAACAGAAGCCGGCATAAAGATACTCAAGTTTTACATATCCACCGAAAAGGTAGGAGAAAGCATACTGCTGCGAATCGACAGCGTTTCAGATACCGGCAAGAACTGAAAGGCGGTCTGGCACCGCCATGAGAGACGCCAATGAACGACGACAGACAGGCCACCGGGGCAATAAAGGACTACGTCTATACGGTCATCATTGAAAACGGCGTGGCCGTGGCGACAAAACAGGGGCCCGGCTGTGAGGCGGTAACAGGCTTTGGCGCCGATGCCTTTGAAAAAGACCCTGAACTCTGGCTGAGCCGTATACCGGACGAGGACCGCGACCGCGTCACCGGAATGATCAATCTTGCCGCCGCCGGCAGGGATGCGGTCTCCGTCGAGCACCGGTTCGTCCATCAGGACGGGCGCACGCGCTGGCTAAGAAACACGCCGGTCCTCCACTGGGAGGGGCCCGGCCCCCGTTCGCGGTGTCTGAGCCTGATTCAGGACATTACCGAGCACAGAGAGGCCGATGCGGCCCTTCGGGAGAGCCGGACCATGCTCAACCGGGTGATCGACACCGTGCCCCAGTCCATCTTCTGGAAAGATACAAAAGGTCGTTACCTGGGCTGCAACAGGGCCTTTGCAAAGGCCGCCGGTCTTGACCACCCCCGTCAGATCGTGGGCAAGACCGATTTTGAGCTGCCATGGCCCAGGGAGACGGCAGAAAGCTACCGCGCATCCGACCGGGAGGTGCTGGAAAGCAACAGTCCACGCCTTCATGTGGTTGAACCGATGCAGCAGGCGGATGGCGAACGCCTGTGGGTCAACGTGTCAAAAGTACCCCTGGTGGATGAAACCGGTCTCCCTTTTGCCGTGCTGGGCATCTACGAGGACATCACCGAACGCAAGCAGATGGAAGATGAGCTGCTGCGGGAAAAAACCTTTATCGAGGCCATTTTCAACAGTGCACCGGGCATGCTGTATCTGTATGACACCAATGAGCGGCTGGTCCGGTGGAACAAAAAACATGAAACGATGTCGGGCTACACTTCCGACGAGTTAAACGGCATGCATATCCTCAAGTGGTTCGAAAATGATGAAAAAAGCATCAAGGCCATACTTGAGGGAGTTCAGGCAACCATGGAAAAGGGCTCCGGAGAGGCCGAGGCCGACCTGCAGAAAAAGGACGGCACCACCATTCCCATGTATTTCACGGGCAGTCGATTAACCATTGACGACCAGCCCTACCTCACCGGCATCGGCATCGACATCACCGAACGCCGGCGGGCCGCGGAAGAAAAGGAAAAACTTCAGGCCCAGCTGCTTCAGGCCCAGAAAATCGAATCCGTGGGAAGGCTGGCCGGCGGCGTGGCCCACGATTTTAATAACATGCTCAATGTTATTCTGGGCCACGCGGCCCTGGCATTAAGTACCCTGGCCGATGACGATCTCATGCGCGGCCACCTGGAACAGATTCAAAAGGCCGCGGACCGGTCCGCCGGCCTAACGCGCCAGCTTCTGGCCTTTGCCCGTAAACAGACTGTGGCGCCAAAGGTTCTTGAACTGAATGCCACCGTGGCCAGCATGCTGGAGATGCTGCTGCGGCTTATCGGTGAAGACATTGACCTGGCCTGGCATCCGGGCGCACATCCAATGCTGATAAAAATGGACCCCTCCCAGGTCGACCAGATTCTGGCCAACCTGTGCGTCAACGCCAGGGACGCCATTGAAGGCACGGGAAAAATCACCATTGAAACCGGTACCGCGGATTTTGATGAGGCCTACTGCGCTGAACACCCGGACTGCATACCCGGCGCCTATGCCCTGCTGGCCATCAGCGACAACGGTGCCGGCATGGATCCCGAAACCATATCCCACCTGTTCGAGCCCTTTTTCACCACCAAGGAGATGGGCAAAGGCAGCGGCCTGGGCCTGGCCACGATCTATGGCATTGTCAGGCAGAACAATGGATTTATCAACGTATACAGCGAACCGGGCACAGGAACAACCTTCAAGGTCTACCTGCTCCGGCATACAGACGAAGGGATGGCACCGGCACCGGTCAAAAAGGTCTTTGCGCCCCTTGCCCGGGGCCACGAAACCATCCTGCTGGTGGAAGACGAAGCCCTGCTGCTGGACATGACCGCGACCATGCTCAGGCTCCAGGGCTACACGGTTCTGGCGGCTTCCACCCCGGGAGAGGCCATGCGCCTGGCCAGGGAGCATGCCGGCGACATTCACCTGCTGATGACCGACGTGGTCATGCCTGAAATGAACGGCCGGGACCTGGCCACCAGAGCGCTGTCCCTGCGGCCCGGAATCAGGCTTCTGTTCATGTCCGGCTACACGGCCAATGTCATTGCCCACCACGGCGTGCTGGACGACGGCGTTCACTTTCTTCAGAAACCCTTTTCAGCCAAAGAGCTGGCCGCCAGAGTGCGGGAGGCACTGGATGAAAACGACGGGGGCACACCACCGGCGATCGATTAAATTAAGAGTTCCAGTCCGGTCGACACAAAAGGATCAAGGAGGGAGGGCGCCCGCCAGTGCGGCAAAGGCCTTGTGCATGGCCCTGTGAAAAGGATATTGGCCAATATCTTTCATGCGGATCCAGTGGTGGGCCTGGTACCCGTTTCTTTTTACTCGGCCGGAGACAACGTCGCAGGCAAACAGGTCCATGGTGATTTTAAAATGGGTGTAGGCATGGGCAACCCGGGCAAGGCGCGGGCCGGGGAAAACCGTGAGACCGACGCTCTCCAGAACGGCCCGGCAACAGGCATCGGCCGGGTTTTCAGGCTTTTCTACTCGGCCCCCGGGCATCTCCCACAGCCCGGCCAGAAGACCGGTTGCCGGCCGACGCACAATAAGAAACCGGTTTCCTTTTTTTACCAGCCCCACAGCCAGATGATGGTGAGGGTTTTTTCTGGCGGCCAGCCGCCTGGGGAAATCGGTGACGCGCCCGGCCTGATGGGCCCCACAGAACGATGCTACAGGACATTGGTCGCACAGGGGCCGGCCCGGTTTGCACACCAGGGCGCCCAGCTCCATCATCGCCTGATTAAAGGTGCCGGGATCTTTGAAAGCCAGCAGCAGGCGGGCCTTTTCAAGAAACACCCTGTGGTTTGAGGGCCGGTTGACCGGCTCGTCCAAAAGAAAAAGCCTTGCCAGGACCCGCTTGACATTGCCGTCGACCACCGGCAGCGGATGGCCGAAGGCGATGCTGGAGACCGCCGCGTTAATATAGTCCCCCACGCCGGGCAGCCGGCCAAAGGTTTCAGGGGTGCGGGGAACGCGCTTTTTACCGCCGGCAACGATTTGCCGCGCGGCCTTGTGAAGGTTGGCTGCCCGGGCATAGTAGCCCAGACCCTCCCACAGCTTTAAAACATCCTGAAGCTCGGCGACCGCCAGGGTCCCGATATCGGGAAAGGCCTGCAGAAACCGCCGGTAGTAATCAACCACCGTGGCAACCTGGGTCTGTTGCAGCATCACCTCGGAAACCCAGATGTGATAAGGGTTTTTCGATCTTCGCCACGGCAGGTCCCGCTGATGGGCCGTATACCAGCGCAGCAGCCGGCGCTGGAACGGCCCGGCGGAAAACAGTGTCATGGATGCTCATCCGGCGGAAGCAGCTGCTCGCCATACACCTCCATGGCCAGGGCACGCAGGGCCGCGTCTTTCTCCTCCTGGCTCAGTCTGTCATTTTCCAGGATCTGCTGTTTCTCCTGCTCAAACCGCTCGTCCGCCTGCTGCTGCTGAGCCATCTGAACATCAATAGCCTCAAGCTGGGCAACGACCTCGGGGGAAAAATAGCGGTTGCGAAACGCTTTTACCATCTCTTCCCGCTGGGTATCGGTCTCCATTTCCGCCATGTCCCTGGCGTAAACCTGAAGCTTTTCCCGGTAGCGGTGAAAGGGCTGAGAGTAATCATTTATCGCCTGGGCCTGGTCTCCCCACATCTCTTCGGTGAGCCGGTCGATGCGGGCCTCCTTTTCCTGGCCATACAGGTGGGTATCCCCGGCGACCGCGCTTCTGCGAAGCGCGTACTCACGGGTCTTGATATCGGCACCAAACAGGGCATCGGCCACGTCCGCACCCAGGTATTCCCTGCGGAACTGCTGGGCCTCGGCCAGCAGCCGCACCACTTCGGCGGCGGTTTTCGGTTCCGGACGGTCGGCGAGCATTTCAGAAAGCTCCAGTTCGCAGGTCAGGTAACTTTCATACAGGCTGTAAAGCATGCCGGCCCTCTCTTCGGGCAGTTGCTCAAACAGCAGGGCCTTGACCTTTTCCAGGTGGGACGGCAGGTCCGGGCTGTCGGCAAAAAGGGCCCCCAGGTAGTTAAAATAGGCCAGGGTAGCCACGCTGATGGTAAATGTATCGGTCATATAGGTTTCAGGGTTTACTTCACTACCCGGCCGGAGCTGACCCTCTTCCGTCATGAATTGATCGGCCAAATCCCTGGCGCCGGAAATCTCCTCCAGGCTGACCGGATAGGTGCTGTCAAAAATATACTCGCCGGGCATGACCGTCTGCGTTTCAATCGTGCCGTTGATCCAGGCGGCCTGCACCGCCACCAGAACGGCAAAACCGGCGGCCAGTATCGCCACCACCGTAAACAGGGCGGCCAGAATGTTGCTCATTGAATTTTTCATCAGCGTTCTCCTTATGATGTGGCAGGCCGGCGGCACGCCTTAACGGCCAGCCGCGGGTCATGGGTTGATTTTAGGATGCTTCCGGGAGTCGATTTCGATACCGATACCGATTTTGATAAAAATGTTATTCTTTTAATTCGATGGAAACGATATCCAGCTCCCGGCCGGACAAAATATCCACCTCCCCTGCCCTGCATGTTTCGCACGAAAAATCAGGACCTGTGATGATCCATTCATGGCCGCACTGCTTGCACCGGGCCACCACCGGCACCTCCTCAATGACAAGCTCGGCGCCGGCCAGGGGCGTATCCTGCGTGGCGATGTTGAAACAGAAGGTCAGGCTTGTCGGCACCACCGCGGTCAGCTTGCCCACCCGAATGTTCACCTTTGCCACCGAAGGATTTTCGATCCCCGAAGGAATGGCTCCGCCGGCAATCTCCACAATCTGCATGGCAATACCCATTTCGTGCATGAATGATCCCCCGGTTTTGCGGTGAATTTTAATTTCCAGAAAGTCTCGGGTTAATGTTTAAAACTGCGCTGGCCGGTAAACACCATGGCGGCGCCGGCCTGGTTGCAGGCCTCAATGGACTGGTAATCGTTCTGTGAGCCGCCCGGATGAATCACGGCAGACACCCCCTCTTTTAATCCCACGTCCACGCCGTCTCGGAACGGGAAAAAGGCGTCGCTGATCATGGCCGCCCCGATCAGGCCCCCTTTTTCTTTGGCCACCCGTTCGTCTATGGCCGCCTTTTTCTGCGGATCGGAAAGATCGGCGTAGGAAATGCCGTGGTTCTCAAAGCAATAACGGTCGGCCAGCTTCCGGTATGCCTTGTCCCTGGCGATTTCAGCCACGCCCACCCGATCCTGCTCGCCGGTGCCGATGCCCACGGTGACCTCGTCCCTGACGTAAATCACCGAGTTGGAGGTCACACCCGACTCCACCAGCCAGCCAAACAGCATGTCGGTATACTCCCGGTCTGTGGGCTGGCGGTCGATGGTGTAGAGTTTCCCCTTGTATTCACATTGGGCCGGCAGCAGGTCGGCTTTGGTGCGAACTGTCGGCACAAAGGACCACTGGGCAATAATGCCGCCGTCGATCAGGCTTTTAAAATCCACAAACCGCTTTCCCACAAAGCTTTCCAGCTTGTCCATGGCGCGAATGCGGATCACCCGCAGGTTTTTACGGGAAAAGAGAACCGGCAGCACCCCCTCCTCGAAATCCGGGGCCACCACCACCTCGGCGTACTGGGCCGATATGGCCTCGGCCGTGGGTTTATCAACGGGCCGGTTGAGCGCGATACACCCGCCAAAGGCCGCGATGCGATCGGCCATGTAGGCTTTGGCAAACGCCTCTTCCAGGGAGGCGGCCCTTGCCACGCCGCAGGGATTGTTGTGTTTGACGATCACAGCCGTGGGCCTGTCGCTGAAGTAACGCAGAATGTTCAAGGCATTGTCGGTGTCGGTGAGGTTGGTCTTGCCCGGGTGTTTGCCGGATTGAAGCAACTCCACGTCAGAGGCGAGATACCGGCCTGGCGCAATGGTTTCAGTATCCCCCAGCACCAGGCTGCCGTTGACCAGCCGGTAAAGGGCCGCCTCCTGGCCCGGGTTTTCACCGTAGCGCAGTCCCTTTTCAACCCCGTCGATGGTCCATGTGGCTTTTTCAAAAAACAGGGTCTGCCGCCGGTCGTCATCCGCAAAGGCGATCTCCATGCGCGGCGGAAAGTGATCGTCCATGATGGTGGTGTAACTTTTCTTGATATCGTCGGCCATGGGTCTCTCCTGGTGCTGTTTTACGCCCGCCGGGCTACATGCGGTAACACGCCTTTACGTCGTTGATGGTCTGCTTTTTCAGGTAATCGGCAATGGCCCGGTCATAGGCGGCCGTATGGTCAAAGGCCTTCTGGGCCAGCTCGAACCGGGTGTCCAGGGAGAGGGCGCCCTGGCGGTGCTCCATTTCATCGGCCACGGTATTATAATCCGCCGGGTCCACCACGGATGCCACCCGCAGGAAATTCTTGGCCGAGGCCCGCACCATGCACGGCCCGCCGATGTCGATGTTGCCCCTGGCCTGTTCCGGCGTCACATCCGGCCTGGCAACGGTCTGGGAAAAGGGATAAAGGTTGACCACCACCATGTCGATGGCCACGGCGCCGGTGCGTTTCATGTCCCGGGCATGGGATTCGTTGTACGTTTCGGTGAGCAGGCCCAGGTAGATTTTAAAATCCAGAGTCTTGACCAGGCCGCCCTGGGTTTCAGGCTGGCCGGTGTAATCCGATACCTGGGTCAGGACCGATTTTGCCGCGCTGCCGAAAATCTCGTAAATCTTCTGGTAGGTGCCGCCCGTGGAAAAGATATGCACATCCGGATTGATGCGCACCAGCCGGGTGACAAACTCCTCAAGGCCGGTCTTGTCCGACACGCTGATTAACACATTGGAAATGGGAACATACTCGTCGATTTGGGATACAGTGTTGATGCTCATCTTTGCTCCACGCCGCATTCTTTTTATAATGCGGCTTCCTCCTTTTTATATTTTTTTCGGAATCGGGATCGCTATCAGAATCGGCAGCTCCCCGGCGCTTCGACAAATCAATTCCACCCGAGTGTATCGGATAGACGGCCCGGTCCGCAAGGGGTTTTTTGGATAAATGAGGTATAGCAAGACGAAAGGAGCGCGCGATGTCTTCTGTGGAGACTGCACCTGGATTTTATCGCAACAGTCTTTTAAAAGTACTCATTCGTGTCGAAACTTTCGTGAAACATTGGAACTACACCGGCCTGTTGATATCAGAGAGTGTGCGGGAAGGACCGGCAAACAGAAATCCCTGGGCAAAGGGCACACCGATCTTTTTCAGGGCTTCATACTCTTCTTTTGTTTCCACGCCCTCGGCAATCACCTGGGAGCCGATGTTTTTCGACAGGGTCACAAGGGCACGAATGATCTCCTGCTTCATGTAGCTTTTGTCCACGCCCTTGACAAAGGAGATGTCCACCTTCATGAAGCCGGGGTTGAGCTCCATGATGCGCTCCAGGTCCGAATAGCCGGTACCGATATCGTCGCCGGCATGCACGATGCCCACGTCGGTATAGTCGCGCATGGCCCCACGGAACAGGTCGTAGTTGTCGATGGCCAGTTTTTCGCTGATTTCAAACACCACGTTCTGGGGCTTGATCTCCAGGTCTTCAAACAGCTGCTGAAGGTAAAGGCCCCGGAACTCGGGATCGTGAATGGTCATGGACAGGGTGTTGACAAAAATCTTTCTGTCGGTGTCGAGATGCTGGGCCGCCTCCAGGGCCGTGCGGCGGCACAGCCGGTCCAGCTCAAAAGAGAGGCCGAACTCGGAGGCCACCAGAAACAGGTGCCACGGGCTGGCAAACTCGGTTCCCTCCGGCCCCCTGGAAAGGGCTTCGTATCCGATGACCTCAAGGGAGTTCAGGTCCACGATGGGCTGAAACACGGAGTAAACCTTTTTTTCAATGATGATGCGCTGAAGATCATAGCGGGAAACATAGCTGCGCTTGGCGGCCATGAACTCGCCCATTTTCTTGGCGTCCCTCACCAGCTGACGGATCAGGCGCATGCTGCTGACCATGGGATTTTTAATGCTTAAGGCATAGCCGATGTTGGGCCGGGCGCACTCCTTTAAAAAGGGATAGAGCAGGTCGAAGACCTGCTGTTCCATGTTCACGCGAATACGGTCGGCAATGTCCTCCAGGTGGACCACCAGCCGGGTTTCCTGTTCCCTTGGCGCCGACAGAAAGATCACAAAGGTATCGGCGTCGTAAAGGTCCACCACAAACACGTCCTTGCCCCGGAACTCCCGGTCCTTGAGTTCTTTTAAACTTTCGGTGATCCGGCCCAAAAGAAAGTTGTACGAGGTGCTGCCGTACTGGTATTCGATGCGGGAGAGGGCCTCCACCTGAACGGTGATGCAGGCCATGTAGCCCAGCTCATTTAATATGGCCTCGACCCGGTCATACTCCTTGATGACCGTGGGCATCTCAAGGGTCCGGTCCCAGTAAAAGCCTTCGGGTATGGTGACGGAAACGTGCTCGCCTGCTTTCTCTTTTTTTTCGTTCATCGGCTCCCCTCAGTGTTCTGAAATCACCCGTCCCCTTCTCCTGTATGTTTTCGAACGGGTAAACGGCTATGATCAGGCACTATAGCCACCCGACCGGACGGCTGTCAAGACAGGAAAATTGATGGCTTCGTAAAAAGCCCAATATCTGCGTTGCGCTGCACCCCTCGTCACTGCGGCGTACGACAAGTACGCCTCATTCCTCGGGGTTTGCGACGCCTTGATCTTGAACTTTTTACTTTGCCATCCCAAATAGACTTTTTATGAGTTCATTGAATTTAAATCGGTTATAAAAGACGGGCATGCGGGGAGTATTGCATCTGAAACTACCCTGTGGTAGGTTTATTTGAGGCAGCATTCGCTGACTCGTTTCCAGAACCGCCGGAACCGGATTTTAAAAACCGTAAAAGGCGTAACGGACAATCGACAACGAACAAGGAGAACGTGACAATGGGGGACAAGGTATTAAGCATCAGTGACGGCAGTTTTGAAGCAGAGGTGATCCAGGCGGAGATGCCTGTCTTTGTGGACTTCTGGGCCCCCTGGTGCGGCCCGTGCAAGGCTATTGGCCCGCTGGTGGAAGAACTGGCCGCCGCCTATGAAGGCAAAATCAAGTTTGCCAAGTGCAACGTGGATGACAACCCCTCCACTCCGACCAAGTTCGGCATTCAGGCCATTCCCACCCTCATTATTTTCAAGGGGGGAGAAGTGGTGGAGCGGATTACCGGCATGGTGCCCAAGGCCAAGCTGGAAGCGGCTTTGAATAAAGCATTGGAATAGAAAAATGAGCGAGACAAATTACGACCTGGTGATTATCGGCGGCGGGCCTGCCGGCCTGACCGCCGGCATTTACGCGGCCCGTGCCCGGCTCAACGCCGTGGTGGTTGAAAAAATGGCCGCCGGCGGGCAGGTACTGACGTCGGACTGGATCGAAAACTACCCCGGCTTTCCCGAGGGGATCAGCGGCGCGGACCTGATGATGCGAATGAGCGACCAGGCCTCCCGCCTGGGCGTGGCCCTGGAATATGAAGAGATCACGGCCGTTGACCTGAGCGACCCTGTAAAAATTCTCTCCCTGGGGGACAAGACCATCACCTGCAAGGCGGTGATCATCGCCTCCGGGGCCTCCCCCAGCCGCTTGAACGTACCGGGCGAGGAACGGTTTATTGGCCGGGGTATCTCCTTCTGCGCCACCTGCGACGCTCCTTTCTTCCGGGACAAGGTGGTGGCGGCCGTGGGCGGCGGCGACACCGCGGTCCAGGAGAGCCTGTTTCTGACAAAATTTGCCAAAAAGGTCTACCTGATCCATCGCCGGGACGCCCTGCGGGCCACCAAGATTCTCCAGGAGCGGGCCTTTGAAAACAAAAAGATCGAGTTTGTGTGGGACAGCGTGGTCACTGAAATCGGCGGGGGCCTGACCAATGTGGAAAAGGTAACCGTGAAAAACGTTAAGACGGAAGAGACCAGGGACCTGGCCGTGGACGGCTGTTTCATGTGGGTGGGGATCCATCCCAACGCCGATTTTCTGGCCGGCGCCGTGGATACCGACAAAGGCGGCTTTATCCTCACCGACCAGGCCATGGCGACATCGGTTCCCGGCGTTTTTGCCGCCGGTGATGTGCGGGCCACTCCGCTGCGCCAGATCGCCACCTCGGTGGGCGATGCCGCCATTGCCCTGCATTCGGCGGAGGCGTATATCGAGAGCATGGAATAACAAAAAAACGCGGCCTGGCCGTGTTTTTGTTGTTTACGGAACCTTCAGGGGCGAAAAATCTTTCGCCCCTGTTTTTTCTGTTATTCCAGATTAACCCCTTCGCGTCCTTCGTACACTTCGTGCGCTTCGTGTTTCAAACGACCTGCCGGATTCAGGAGACCGGATATTCCAACACGAAGACCGCGAAGAGAAGAAGAAAACGAAGAATTCGCATCCCTCCGGCATGGCAACGGGACCGATTCCGATTATTTCCCCAGAAGCGTCACAGTGGGCCCCACGGAAAAGCAGAGCGGTTCTTCTGTGGTATAAATATCCCCGTCGATCATCCACGGCTCTTTTTCCCTGGGCTCCATGACTACCCGGGCCGTGGGACCGGAAAAATAGAGGTTGGGATGCTCGACATCCCGGCCCAGCCACAGGGCCGGCACCTTGGGAACCAGGTTGGCCGGCGACATGGACCCGGCCAGCAGATGGAAATGGCCGGACCTGTCATAGGCCCGGGGAGTGGGGGTAAACCCCAGACCGATCTCCCGAATGGTGCATCCCAGGATGAAGATATACTCGGCCTGTTCCATTTCCCGGCCGTCCACCTCCAGGCGGCAGCGGATGGGCCTGAAGATGCGGCTGTTGTAATCAGTGCCGAAAATGGCGCTGCCGATCATGCGGCACACCATGGCGGCTGCGTATGGCGGGCCGGGATGTTTGGCTGAATAATAAACTTCCAGAAAATAGGCGATCACCCCTGCCCCGGCCATGAATCCATAGACATCGTTGACCCTCAGCAGGTGCTGTTTGAACTTTTTGATGGGTTTTCCGGTCTCGTGATGATCAATGATGGCCCGCAGGGTTGACGCCGCGCATCCCTTGAGCTTGATGGACTTGGTAACCGTGTTCATGGTGCCGCTGCGCAGCAGGGCAAAGGCCGGCAGGGGCCGGTCTCTATAGGTGTTAATGATGGCGGTGAAGACCTGGTGAAGGGTACCGTCGCCGCCGCTCACCGCCACGATGTCTGTTTTCTGCTCCAGGAAATACGCAGCCGCGTTTAAAAGCGAATCCTTGTTCTCAGTGCGGAACCACACCCCCCGGTCACCAAGAATTTTTTTAAGCCGCTCTTCCCTGCCAGGGTTTTTTCTGTTTCTGCCTGCGTAGGGATTGTAGACAACACCGATTCCGCCCATTTTCTCTCCGCTCTTAATTGATGCAGGTTCAGATAAAAAATAAATTTCAGTTTTTTCCCTTTACGTCCTTTGCCTCTTTGCGGTGAATTTACAATTTAAAGGCAGGGTTGCTTGCCGCCCCTGCTTCGTCGGCCGTCACGGTTCGGTAATCCGAATAGACTGAATGCCGGCGGCATCGCCGGGCGCAAACTCCGGTACATTGGCGGCAAACCCCGGCTCGTTAAACCGGGTTAACATCACCGGTGCTGTGTCGTTGCCGTTTTCATCCACGTGGGTCAGAAAGATTTCCGTATAGGGCGTGTTGGCCTTGGAGGAAAAGAGCAGCCACCGGCCGTTGGATGACCAGCTGTGCCAGGAGTTGAAATTTCCCCGGTTGCAGTTCATCTTGCGGGCCGTGCCCCCGGCGGCCGGCACGATCCACAGCTCGCTGTCCGGCTGCAGCATGATGCCGTAAGGGCTTTTGGTAAAAACAATCCATTTCCCGTCCGGGGAAAACCGGGCAAAATAGTTGCTGGCGTTGTTGTTCGACGCCCCTTCAAGGGGGACCGGCCGGCCGCCTTCGCCATCGTTGAAGGGAACTCGGTAAAGGTCGAACCGCATGGGATACAGGGCGTTGAGTTCCTGAATCGACCGGGTTTCCATGATGGTTTTGACGTTTGTCAGGTCAGCATGCACCTCGTTGCGCGTTTCGGTCCGGCAGAAGACGATCTCTTTTTCGTCCATACTCCACACGGGATTGGCGTGGACCAGGTCGTAGTCATCAGCCCCCGGAAGCAGGCGGATGTTTCCCGTCTCCCTGTCGTAAATCCCGATCACGCCGTAGGTGGGAAAAAAAAGCTGGCAAAAGTCAAGATCGTCCATCACCGTGGCAAAAGAGATCTCGTTGACCGATGCGGCGGCGTAACGGCCTGACGGCGACATGCGGCCGAAAAGCCCCCGTGTGGGCGGCAGCAGACCGGACTTGGGAAAATCGCTCCAGGTAAAAAAATCTTCCTTCTCAACGACAATCTCTGAAGCCGTTTTAACGATAAACTGGGCCCCGCCGTCGTTACCGTAGTTGTACTCCATGCTCATGTACTTGCCGTCGCTTGAAAAGGCATGGCAGCTGGCGCACACCGGCACCCCCTGCATCACCGTGGCCGGCGGATCATAAGAATCAATATGGCCCATGCGCCACCGGGTCTTTTCAAAACTCTGGCTGGCCAGGGCAAAGGGCAGCGGAATCTGGCGAAAAAAAACAGCGTCGCCCACAGGGTCGGTGGATGTGGAAAAAGATACCCGGCCCACCGATGCCACGACATCGGCGTTTTCATCCGCAAGGCCGAAAACAGAGAGTATCACCGGGGCCGAAACAGAGTTGGCCTTAATCGTTTCCCATGTCGTTCTGTCCGGGGTCCACTCGGGTTCCCGCACAAACGCGTAAACCGGCTTGCGACCGTTATCAAAGACGACGCTTATCAGCCAGAACCGGCTTTGGGCATCACCGTCCCGCCACGTCACCGTGGGAGAGGCGATGTCCGGAGGAAACAGGGCCATGTCATAGGGGGAGGTCACCAGAAGGGTTTTTAAGGGCGTTCTTCCCCTGGCCATGCAGGCGTTGACCCGAACCACAAGGGCCTGCATCCGGGCATCGGCACCTTTGGTATTGTGGCTGTCCCAGAGCACCCCGCCGGGCGACGCGCAGTGACACAGCAAAAAAAGCGGAAAAACCGGCAACACGTAAAGCCATCTGAATCTCATAGAGCATTCCCTTTGGCGGTTCCAGCCGGGCCGGGCCGGGGGTTATAACTTATGAAAGGGGTTGACCGAACCGTATCCTTCCGGTTTTTCAGGCGCAAGCAGCAGGACCTCTTTTACACCGTCCACCTGGCCTGCGATCCGGCGAATCTCATCAGCCACGCCCTGTTTCACGGAAAGGGTCCCGTCCATGTCACCGACGCGCACCACCCCGTTGTCGGCCGTCACCTCCAGCCGGGGCGCCACCTTCACCAGTTCAGCCTGCACCGTGGCGGCCAGGGCCAGGTCGTCCACAAGGGCCTGGGACCGGGCCGTGGTCTGAAGCACCGGCTTGCCGGCGGTCTGAACAATGAGGTCCACGGCATCGTCCGCGGTCAGGGTCTTGATGTGCAGCACCATGTCGTAAAGCTGGCTGTCCCAGGTGTCAATGCCGTAAAGCTGAAGCCCCCACTTGCGACGCTCGTCATCATCCTTCTTTAAAAGGTAGCGGGCCTTGTCTTCCGGAATTTTTTCCCTGGCCATTTCTTCCGCCACCCGGTCCTCCATATCCGCGATAATCCGGACCTTTAAAACATGGGGAATATTTAACAGAAAAAAGTGGCCGGCCAGTCCGTGGTAGACTACGTTGTCCTTCTGAACGTGATGCAGCAGCACCTTTCGAATATAACTGATGTACCGTTCCTGGCCGTGGGTGAAGCGTTCCAGGACCGACGGGGCGTCGTGAATGGCCCGGACCAGCTTGATCTCCGGAATATTGAACGCCTCGGACGCCTCCAGCAGGATATCCCTGGAGATGCACGCATACCCCAGTTTTTCGGCCACCTTCTCGGCGACCTCTTTGCCCCGGCTGTAAGAGCCTCGTGAAATGGTAATAACAGACATGATTACTCCCTGAAAATAAGCTGTTTCTATCGTATGCCGGCACTTTTTAATCGGCACAAGAAATACCGGAAGGCCCGCGGAAGCCGATTATATACCCATGGACGCCGCATTGCCAGCAGGAAAGACAATTGACACCTGTTTTAAATGCTGTTATCAATAGCATCCACAAAATATATTCTTATCCTTTATTTTACTCCTTCAAACATTTCAAACAAAAAAAGGACTGCCATGCTTTACGTCTTTCTGGGTGTAATCGGTGCGCTGGCAGGCGCCTTCTGGCTGCGGGGCGACGGGGCTTTTCTGGCAGGCGGGCTGACAGGGGTGCTGGCGGCCGCTGTCATATCCCTGAAAAACCAGGTGAGTACGCTCGTGCGGCGAATGTCCGACCTTGAAGCCCGACAGACGGCCGACCGGACGCAGGCGGCCTCGGCCCCTCAGCAGCCGGAACCGGAGAAGGCGGCGGCGGAAACGTTTTCCGTGTCGCCGGAAATAAAAACCCCTTCCTTCCCTGTCCGACGACCGGCCCCGGAAGAAGATCTCTACCTTGAATCCGTTTCGGACACCCCGACATCCGAAAGCGACGTGCAGGCGGTTTCAGATTCCCCGGCACCAGACGAAAAACCGCCACTTAAAACACAACAACCCCCTTCACCACCCCCTGCCGTCCATGACCAGACCAGTTTTGAAGTGTTTATCCGGTCCCTGTTCTCCGGCGGTAACCTCATGGTGCGCGTCGGTGTGGTGATCCTGCTGTTCGGGTTTGCCTTTCTGATCAAGTATGCCGCGGCCCGGAACATGGTCCCTCTGGAGGTCCGACTGGCCGCCGCCTTTGCCGCCGGCATCGGGCTGCTGGCCCTTGGCTGGCGACTGCGAAGCAAACGGTTCGGCTATGCCATGGCCCTTCAGGGCGGGGGCCTGGGCATCATGTACCTGACCTTGTTTGCGTCGGCCCGCCTCTTTCACATGGTTCCTCTGCCCCTCACCTTTGGCGTCATGGTGGCCCTGGTCGCTTTCTCCGGCATGCTGGCCATATTGCAGAACGCCGCCTCCATGGCCGTGCTGGGCGCCGCCGGCGGGTTTCTGGCGCCGGTGCTGCTTTCCACGGGATCGGGAAATCATGTCTTGCTCTTTTCCTACTACGCCCTGCTCAATGCCGGAATCTTCGGAATCGCGTGGTTTAAGGCGTGGCGCTGGCTCAACCTGCTGGGGTTCTTTTTCACTTTCGGCATCGGATCCGCCTGGGGGGTTCAATATTACCGGTCCTCCCACTTCGCCACCACCGAACCCTTTCTGGTGCTCTCCTTTGCGTTCTACCTGACCATCTCCGTGCTTTTTGCCTTCAAACTGCCGCCAAAGCTGAAAGGGTATGTGGACGGCACTCTTGTGTTCGGCCTGCCCGTTGTGGTGTTCGGCCTTCAGGTGCCGCTGGTGGAGCGGTTTGAATACGGTCTTGCCTTCAGCGCCCTTGTCATGGGCATAGTCTATATCTCCCTGGCAACTTCGCTGTGGCGTCGCCGCACAAAAGAGATGGGCCCCCTGGTAGAGACATTTCTGGCCCTGGGCGTGGTGTTTTCCAGCCTGGCCATTCCCCTGGCCCTGTCCGGACTGTGGACGGCTGTGGCATGGAGCCTGGAAGGGGCCGGCCTGGTCTGGGTGGGGGTCCGGCAGCGCCGCCTGACCGCGCGGCTGTTCGGCCTGCTGCTTCAGTTCGGCGCCGGGTTCCTTTTTCTTGCGGACGGACGGTACGGCGGCGGCATGATGATTCTCAACAGCCGTTTTCTGGGCGGGATGATGATCGCTGTGGCGGCCCTGGTCTCGGCATTTTTCATGGAACGATACCGGTCGGTGTTGCGTGTGCTGGAACAGTTTCCCTCGGCCCTCATCATGGCCTGGGGGCTTGTCTGGTGGTTCGGCGCCGGCGTAGTCGAGATCGACCGCCACTGGCCGGACCGGTATCAGTTGGAATGCCTGGCGGCCTTTGTTGTGGCAAGCTGCGGGGCCATGGGCTGGCTGTGCCACCGGCTGGACTGGAAAGGGGTACGGTGGCCGGCAGCGGGCCTGCTTCCGTTTATGGTGTTTCTTTATATCGTAACAGCCCACTACACCAATGATTACAGCAGAATGCATCCCTTCCAGGATTGGTGGCTGGTGATCTGGCCGCTGGCTCTGGCGGTACATTTTTTATTGCTCTGGAAACTGGAAAACAAATGGCCCAAAAAACTGCTGGTGCCCTGGCATGTGACAGGCGGGCTGCTGATCATTTTTCTGCTGAGCCGTGAAGCCGCTTGGGGAATCGACCGGCTGACGCTCGGTTCCCCGACACACACCGGAAGGTTGACCGCCACTGCATACGAAACCCTGATGCGACGACGGCTGGGGTTTGCCGGGATTCAACAGTTTATCGCCTGGGGCATGGTACCGGCCGCCGGCGCCTGGCTATTAAAAGGACTTTTCCGGAAAACCGGCATTCGACCGGAGGTTGCCTACAATGGGTGGCTTCCCTTCCTGATCATGCTGGGGCTGATGGGATGGACCTTCATGGCCTCCTCTTTTAACGGTGGCTTTGAATCGTTGCCTTACCTGCCGCTGCTAAACCCCCTGGACGTGGTCCAGGCATTTGTGCTGGTCACCATTCTCTACTGGTGCCGGTCGCAACGGCAACATCCCACCCCGCCTGCCGGAAAGCTGGACGCGGCCATGCTGTGGGGGGCACCGGCAGCCGGCGTTTTTGTGTGGCTCACCGCCATTGTGGCCCGAACGGTTCACCACTGGGGCCATGTTCCCTACCACATGGAGGCCCTGGGCGATTCCGCTGTTTTCCAGGCATCCCTGTCCGTTCTGTGGGGCGCCCTGGCCCTGGGCACCATGGTGACGGCCCACCGTCTCAAGCAACGGGCCATCTGGTTTACCGGCGCGGGTCTCCTGACCGTGGTGCTGGTCAAGCTGTTTGTCGTTGATCTGTCCGGCACCGGCACGGTTTCCCGAATCGTCTCGTTTCTGGCAGTGGGAGCCCTGATGCTGATTATCGGATTCTTTACCCCGCTGCCGCCGGCTGCTGACAAAGGAGAGACTTCATGAAAAAATGGTTGTTTATGCTGATCCTGGTCCTGATGCTGGGATGTCGTCCGTCTCCGATAACGACGGGCCTGACGGAAAACGATTTTGCCTACGGTATGAACGTGGAGGTGCCAAAAGGCTCGGCCATCGTGGCCCTGACCCTGCCTGAACAGGTTTACACGCATGTTTTTCGAAAAGACCTGGGCGACCTGAGGGTTTTTAATGCCGCCGGTGAACCGGTGCCGCACACGACTCGCCATGTCAAGGCCGATGCCGGTCCGCCGGCCTGGCACCCCCTGCCCTTTTTCCCGCTTCCCGAAGTTCAGGACACCGATGCCGCGACAGGATACAGCGTCTATGTCCGCACCGGCCCGGACGGGGCTGTGGTGCGTCTGGATTCACGGGCCGACAAAACCGATACCACGCAACCAATCCGCGAGTTTCTTATCGACCTGAGTGGAGAAAAAGAACGGCTGGCGGCCCTGCGCCTTGAATGGCCACCGGAGAATGGGAACCGCATCGCAACGCTGACCGTGGAGGCCGGCAACGACCTGGCCCACTGGTCTACCATCCATTCCCGGGCCGCTGTTACCGATATTCGATACGCCGGCCATCGCCTGCGCAACGACGAAATTCCTTTAAGCCGCTACACCGGGCGGTACCTGCGAATCCGGCAGACCGACACCGGGCCGACCATTCCCGTCACCGGTATTTATGGCCGCCCGCCCGTCTCCGGCCCCTCAAACGCGCGGCCCTTTCTGGAATTGAATATCGTTAAGCCGCCCGTTGAACCGGGGGTGTTTGAATATGACACGGAAGGCAGCTATCCCGTGGACCGGGTCAACCTGATCTTTGCCCAGACCAACAGCATGGCCGATGCGGTTTTAGAGTCCCGCAACGCCCCCGGGGCAGCCTGGACCAGGCGGCTCACGGGTCTTTTTTACCGCATCGACGCCGACGGCATCGAGGTGGTCAGTGCCCCGAAATCCGTTCCCGTCACCATGGACCGCTACTGGCGACTGACCGTGAAAGACAGTAAAAGCACCATGGGCGTAAACGCTCCTCGCCTGACGGCGGGGTTTCGTTCCCATACGCTTTTCTTTATCGCCCGGGGCAGCGGCCCCTTTACCCTGGCCTTTGGCAGCGCCGTGGCCAGGCCGCCGGAAATCAACGTAGCGGCCATGTTTGACGGCATCGACCGGGCGGATGGGACCGGTCTGGAACGATGGGTGTTTCCAGGCCCCATGGTGGAGCTGGGTGGCCCGCAAAAGCTGGTGACACCCCCCGAGCCGCTCCCCCTGCGCCGCATTCTGCTCTGGTGTCTGCTGGTGGGCGGCGTGCTGGTGGTGGCGGCCATGGCATGGCAACTGGTGCGAGGGCTGAAAGCAGCGGATTAAGAGGCGGTAGATATCTTCCCGCACCGGGTCCGGCGAATGGTCCGGTCCATGAAAAAAGAGACCAGGCCCGGAAACAGCCGTTTGGCCAGCCAGATCAGCCGGCCGTCAAAACCCGGCACAATCATGGCCCGGTTTTTTTTCATTCCCCGAATCATGGCCTTTGCCACGGCATCGGCGGAAAGCACTCTGGCACCCGCGGAAATGGCCTTTGTCTCTTCCGGCTTTGTGGCGGCTTCAGCGGCCAGGGCCGGGGTGTCGGTATCCGGGGGGCAGAGCACGGACACGCCGATGCCCAGAGGCTTAAACTCGCTGCGCAGCACCTCGGAGAGCCCCATGACGGCAAACTTGGATGCCGCATAATCCGCATATCCGTACACGCCCAGAAAACCGGCGATGGAAGAGACATTGACGATATGGCCGCCCCGCCCCCTCATATAAGGAAGGGCCGCGGCTATGGTGTGCCAGGTGCCGCACAGGTTGATGGCCAGGGTCTGGGAAAGCTGGTCCTCGCCGATGTCGGCAAAGCAGCGGGGAATGGCCCGGCCGGCGCAGTTGATCAGCATATCCGGCGGCCCCAGGACATCCACCGCATTTGCCACGGCTTCAAAAACCCGGTCCCGGTCCGACACATCCACGGGAAAAACATGGACCTGCAGTGACGGGCCGGTTGCGGCATGCCGCACCTCCTGTCCGGCCGTTTCCAGTCTGTTGCCGTCCCTGGCAAAAAGCGCAAGGTCAGCCCCCATGCCGGCCAGCTGCCGGGCAGCAGCCAGGCCGATGCCGGACGACCCACCAAAAACATAAGCCCGTTTTCCGGAAAAGGTTTTAATTCCCATATCCCTCACCTTGAATCTTAATCCTGCACTTACTCTTGATCTTCTTCGACACCCTTGTCCCCACCCGGACTCCCCGAAAGCATAAAAGCCGCCTCACTACTGATAAATCATTGCAATTAAAAAATATTTTACCCTTCGACCATATTCCTTATCTGCTGCGGTGAAAGGCCATAACGCTGCAGGGTGACGGTAAGGGGCATGCCGAACAGAAAATCAAAAAGGCGGTCATCCATGTTCCCCTTTTCCACCATCAGGCGCCGCACCTGGAAATCGTACCGAATGCAGTAAGCCACCGCTTCCCAGTTTTTTTCTTTTACCGATTGGGAAAGCCGCGCATAGGCGCACACCTCTTCGTGGGCCAGCACCATCTCCCACAGGTCCGAAAGACCGGAAATCAGGTCTTTTCTTGCAAGCCGATCTTCCTGGTAAATAGCGGCCATGCCGTCCGGGTTCCAGCACTCCAGCACACGGCACTCCAGGGGCCGGTCCGCATACACGCCGCAGGACCGGTCCGCCCGCTGATAAAAAAGGCAGGCCGACATCCCGTTTGCGCTTCTGATCTTGAGAATGTCCGTTGGCGCGGTGTCTGGCCGGTTGGCCACATTGTCAAAAACAGGCTCCCCCTTGCGAAGGGTGTAAAGATCGGCCAGGACGATGCGTCCGCTTTCCAGAATCGGCCGGTCACACCCATGAAAGGCCGGTCCCCCTTTTTCACAGCAGATACCGCACCGGGCACAGGTGGTTTGTTTGGCAATATGCTCTTTTTTCAACACATTCATTATTCTTCGACCTTTTTTTACATGGTATTTTACTGCATAAACAGCGATTTTCCTAAAGAAAACAGAAGATGCACCGCATTGCCCGGCGCCACCGGTGTTCGCCTTTCAAAAGAGATCTTCAAAAGACTTTACATTGAAAAACGGGTCTGGTATAAAAACCCATTTTGTATCCAAATCCATTTTGTGCAGGGGTGCAGAGCATGAAGAAAAAAGATGTCGACTACTTCAAGGAACTTCTTACCAAACGGTTGAACGAGCTGCTGGAGCAGGCCGATGGTACGGTATCCGACATGACCAGTGACGAAGAGACCTTTCCGGACCCAACGGACCGGGCATCGCACGAATCCGAGCGCAACTTCACGCTGCGGATACGGGACAGGGAGCACAAGCTGATCAAAAAAATCAAAAAGGCCCTGGAACGAATCGAAAACGGGACCTTTGGCGTCTGTGAATCCTGCGAGGAAGAGATCGGCGTGGAACGGCTGAAGGCACGGCCGGTCACCACCCAGTGCATCAAGTGCAAGACCAAAGAGGAGGAGATGGAGAAGGTTCTTGGCCTGTAGAGAAACACGGCGAATCGACCTCCATGTTCATTCCACAGCGTCGGACGGCACACTGACGCCTCTTGAAATTGTAAAAAAATCGGAGCAGGCCGGCCTGGCAGCCCTTTCCATCACCGACCATGACACGGTGGCGGGGTGCAGGCCGGTGCTTGAAGCCGCCCTGCCCGCTTCCCTGAAGTTTTTAACCGGCGTGGAGATCAGCGCCGCCTACCCCGCGTCATGCTCCCTTTCCGGAAGCCTTCACGTTCTGGGTTATGATATCGATATTCATGACACAGCCCTGAACCATGGCCTGGAAAGGCTCCAGACAGCCAGAAACCAGCGCACCCCAAAGATTCTTGAACAGCTCAACCGGCTGGGCATGGATATTTCAATGGCCGAAACAGCCGCCTTTGCCGGCGGCGGCCAGGTGGGCCGGGCCCATATCGCCCAGGCCATGAAAGCCCGGGGCGTGGTCCGATCCATTCGTGAGGCCTTTGACCGCTACCTGGGAAAGAATAAGCCCGCCTACGTGGATAAAGAGCGAATTCCCTGTGACAGGGCCATCGCCCTTATTCGTCAGGCCGGCGGGGTGGCGGTTCTGGCCCATCCCTTTCTTGTTGACACACCGGATGACAAAGCATTGGAATCGCTGGTGAGTACGCTTGTGGACATGGGCATGCAGGGAATTGAGGCCCTCTATCCCCAGCACACGAAAAAACAGACCGCGTTTTACAAAGACCTTGCCCGGCGCTACAATCTGCTGATCACCGGGGGCACCGATTTTCACGGGGACCTGAACAGTGAAGTCGCCCTTGGCAAGGCCACGGGAAATTTTTACGTCGATTATGAACTCTATGAAAAACTGATCGCCGTTACCCGGCATCAACTATAAGTCCTTACTTCGCGTATGAACACCACACTGCTCGAACAACACCTGGTGTACCGGTTCACCGACACCGGCCTGCTGGCAAAGGCCCTTCGGCACAGCTCCTATGTGAATGAACAGGCCGACCCCGCCATGGAGGACAACGAGCGCCTTGAATTTCTCGGAGACGCTGCCCTCTCCCTGTGCATCGGCCACCTGCTGATGGCCCGGTTTCCCGAGCTCTCCGAGGGGGACCTCTCCCAGACACGGGCCGGTCTGGTCAATGCCGGCTGGCTGGCGGATATCGGCCGTTCCATGAACCTGGGGGAATATGTTCTGCTGGGCAAAGGAGAAGAGCAGACCAATGGCCGGAACAAGGACTCCATTCTGGCCAACGCGGTTGAGGCACTGCTGGGCGCCATTTATCTGGACGGCGGTTTTGACGCGGTGATGGCCGTGGTGCGGCACAAGTTTGAAAACGATATCGAGGCCCTGGCGGCCCTGGACATGAACCGGAACTACAAGAGCCTGCTTCAGGAGCTGACCCAGGCCACTGACGGCAAGGCCCCGACTTATGAAATCATTGACGAAACCGGGCCGGACCACGACAAGACCTTCCACTGCCGGGTTTCCGCCGGCGACATTCAGGCCGAAGGATCCGGGAAAAACAAAAAAACGGCCCAGCAGGATGCGGCCCACAAGGCCCTGGCCCTGATCAAAGGGGAACCCCTCCCATGACCACAGGGCAGCGGCCCTTTATTGTTCCGGTTTTTCTCCCCCACGCAGGATGCCCCCACCGGTGCGTGTTCTGCGACCAGGACGCCATCACCGGACAAAAAGCATCGCTGACCGCCGACGATCTGCACGACCATGTACACCGTTATCTGCAATACAGGGGCGACAACCGGGGCCATGCGCAGATCGCGTTTTACGGGGGCAACTTTCTCGGTCTTGAAAGAGAATCCCTTACGCAGATGCTCCATGCGGCTTCTGCTTTTGTCGATCAGGGCCTGGTCCAGGCTATCCGTTTTTCCACCCGGCCCGACACCATCACCCAAAAAAACCTTGACCTGCTGAAAGACTATCCGGTGACCACGGTCGAGGTGGGGGTGCAGTCCATGGATGACCGGGTGCTTGAAAAGGCAAGGCGGGGCCACACCGCCGAACAGTCCACAGCCGCCCTTCTGCTTTTAAAGCAGGCCGGATACGAAACCGGGGCACAGCTCATGACCGGGCTTCCCGGTGACGACGGCCGGGTTTCCATTGAAACCGCCAAAAAGGTGGCGGTCCTTAAACCTGATTTTGCCAGAATTTACCCCACCCTGGTGATCACGGGAAGCCCCCTGGCCCGGCACTACCGGCAGGGAGAATATATGCCCCAGACCCTTGATGCGGCCGTGGCCGTTGCCACGACCATGTGCCTGACACTGGAAAGTCAGGGGATCACCGTGATCCGCATGGGGCTTCAGCCTTCCGAAGAACTGGCCGACAGTGCCACCCTGCTGGCCGGCCCCTATCACCCGGCCTTTGGCCACCTGGTGCGCTCGGAAATCCTGTTTGACCGGGTTTCGTCTCTTATCGCCGACCGGCAGATCTCTCCCGGCGCCGACCTGACACTGGCAATTCATCCCCGCCAGGCTTCTGCTCTGCGGGGCCAGAAAAACGCCAACCTTGCCCGCCTGAAAAAGAGGTTTGACCTGAAGTCGATTCGCATCCTGGAAGACCCGGCACTGGCGGAGGATCAAACCATCTGCCAATAAACCGTCTCATACCCACAGCCCTATCCAAATCGCAATCGATGAAGGGATCAAAACCGAAACCCGTCCGTGACAAAAAAACAGGCACCGCGTTAACAGAAAAAACAGAGCGGCCCTGAATTCCCCCGGGGGCCAGGGCCCGGCCGGTACCGGACGAAGGCGGACGGTCGTTGCCGAGCGCCCTTTTTTGACTTCTGCTGGATTGTTTTGCGTTTTTAAAATACAGTAATTTTACAGGTACCGGTTTTCACGCAGGCAGATTTTTTAATTTTTTATCAAAGTCCGGGAATAAAATTATGATCAGCGTTTTCCAAAAAGGTGATACCAGGCAGGCATTGCGAATACGCCGGACGTTGATGGCTGTTGCCAGTTATCTGTTCATCGGTGCGGGATGTTACCTGGGTGTTCATTTAGGATATGCCCGGGATCTGGAACTCAGCGTTATTTTGATCATCACGACGGGGGTGTCGGGTATCTACCTCATCATACTGACGATGATGTATAAAGGCATTAATGAACGGTTCCGTGACCCCAGCCTCACACTGTTCCAGATTTTATGCGGCATTATGTTTATCACACTTATTGCCTACTACATGGTCGACCGGATACGCGGGACCGCCTCGGTTCTTTATATCCTGGCATTCATGTTCGGCACCTTCCGGCTCCGGCTGAAGGATTTGCTGGTACTTACGGGCATAACCGGCGGGCTTTATGCCGGGGCCATGGCGTTGCTGCATTCTTCGGATCCCGGGGCGGTTGATCCCCAGCTGGAGGTCATGCGGTGGGTCATATTGATGATGGCCCTGGTCTGGGTTTCCTATATGGCCAACTACATCTCCAAGCTCCGGCGGCACATCACCCGTCTTGCCACTCATGACGCCCTGACCGGGGTGTTGAGCAGAAGAGAGATTTTCGAGGTGCTGGGCAGGGAAAAAGCCTTTTCAGACCGGGCGGGTACCCCGTTTTCGCTGTGCATGCTTGACCTGGACGATTTTAAGCAGATGAATGACACTTACGGTCATCAGGCCGGCGATGCGGTGCTCCAGTCCTTTGCCCGGGCCTTGAAAGACAATACACGGGCCACGGATTATGTGGGACGGTATGGTGGGGAGGAGTTTATGGTGGTGTTTTCCAACTTCCAGTGCCTGGACAGCAGGGCAAGTGGTGTCCAACGGCTGCTGGCCGCCACACGGAATATTTGCCTGCCGGATATTTCCCCGGATTTGAGAATCACCACATCAATCGGTATTGCCGCCTACCAGCCGGGCGAATCCCCGGATGCGCTGCTTGCAAGGGCGGATGCCGCGCTTTATGAAGCCAAGGAAAACGGCAAGGACCGGGCCGTTTTCAAAGAGCCGGGGACCGATTAATGCCGGTGCTCCCCGTATTTAACACGGTTTTCAGGCTTTTTATCTTTTTAGTTTCATGTTGTTGCTTTGGTCCGGCCCCGATCCACGATCCAACCCAGCTGACGATCCAGCCGATCCTTTTTGATCTTGCAAAACGGCATCAGGGTAATGAAATTTTCTTCATTTTTCAAACGCATCTTCATAAAAATTGTTGGGCGTTTCGGCGTGGCTATCGGTACCGCACCGGCTGATTCTACTTCTTTTTCCCGGCCAGGCCCAGGGCCTCCAGAGATGCCTTGATCTCGTCAATAATCTGAGGGTCGTCAATGGTGGCCGGAATGGAAAATTCCCGGTTATCGGCAATCTTCTGAATGGTGCCGCGAAGGATCTTTCCGGAACGGGTCTTGGGCAGGCGTTTAACTATGGCGGCCATCTTAAACGCGGCCACCGGACCGATCTGCTTGCGTACCTGCTGAACAGCATCCTGAATAATTTCGTTCGGCTCACGGACCGTTGCAGCATTTAAAACCAGAAACCCAACCGGTACCTGCCCTTTCAAGGCATCTTCCACACCCAGAACAGCGCATTCGGCCACGTCTGGAAGGCCAGCCAGCACTTCCTCCATGGCCCCGGTGGATAACCGGTGACCGGCCACGTTGATAATATCATCCGTACGGCTCATGACATAAATATAACCGTCTTCGTCGATCATGCCGGCATCCGCTGTTTTGTAATATCCCGGATATTCCGTGAGGTAGGCTTCTATATACCGTTGGTCGTTCTGCCACAGGGTGGGCAGGGTGCCGGGCGGCAGCGGCAGTTTTACCGAAAGGGCACCGATCGTACCCGCGGGCAGATCCCTGTTTTCATCATCCAGAACCCGGACATCCCAGCCCGGCACGGCCTTGGTGGGAGAGCCATATTTGACCGGAAACCGATGAAGCCCCATGCAATTGGCCGCAATGGCCCAGCCGGTTTCCGTCTGCCACCAGTGGTCGATGACCGGCGTGCCCAGGTGCTTTTCCGACCATTGAATGGTGGCCGGGTCAGACCGTTCACCGGCCAGGAAAAGGGCCTTGAAATGCGACAGGTCGTAGTCTTTTATCAGCCTGGCGTCAGGGTCCTCCCGGCGGATGGCCCGATAGGCCGTAGGTGCGGTAAACATGCACTTGACCTTGTGCTCGGAGATAATCCGCCAGAAGACACCGGCGTCCGGTGTGCCGACAGGCTTGCCCTCGAACAATATCGTGGTGCAGCCCTTGAAAAGCGGGGCGTACACGATATAAGAATGGCCGACAACCCAGCCAACATCAGAGGCTGCCCACCAGACATCATCTTCATCAACGTCGTAGATGGCTTTCATGGTCCACTTAAGGGCCACCACATGGCCGCCGTTGTCCCGGACCACCCCCTTGGGCTGACCGGTTGTACCGGAGGTATAAAGAATATACAAAGGATCGGTGGCCGCCACCGGGACACAATCCACCGCTGACGCAACTGCCATGGCCGCGCTCCATTCAATATCCCGACCGTGGACCAGCGCGGCTTCCTGCTGAGGTCTCTGAAAAATAATACAATGCTCCGGTTTGGCGGATGCGATCTGGATGGCTTCGTCCAGCAGCGGTTTGTAAGCGATAATTCGCTGGCCTTCGATCCCGCACGACGCGGAAACAACGACCTTTGGTTGAGAGTCATTGATCCGGGTCGCCAGCTCTTTGGCGGCAAACCCGCCGAACACCACCGAGTGGATGGCACCGATGCGGGCGCAGGCCAGCATGGCTATGGCCGCCTCGGGAATCATGGGCATATAGATCACCACCCGGTCACCCTTGCCCACCCCCCGACCGGCCAGGACACCGGCAAACCGTGCCACGGTGTCACGGAGTTCGGCGTATGTATATTTTTGAATGGTATGGGTCACCGGGCTGTCGTAAATCAGCGCGATTCGATCGCCCCTGCCCCGGTCATCCACATGATAATCCAGAGCATTGTAACAGGTATTCAATTTTCCGCCCACAAACCAGCGGTAAAGCGGTTTATTGGAACTGTCCAGCACCTGGTCCCACCTTTTATACCAGTGGACATCCTGGGCAATTTCTCCCCAAAACCCCTCCGGGTCAGTAATGGAGCGCTGAAAAGCGTCTTCGTACGGATTCGTCATGTGTTCTCCTCCTTATGATGGATAAGAACTCGCCTTTATGATGAAAAGGATCATTTCTGAACCATGGATATAAACCATGCCAAACGAAAATTCAAACCCGACTTTTAATCCCATTATAAAACATGAAATCATTTTCTATGCCCCTCGTTTTCTGATTGCATCCGCCACCCTGATTGTTTTCCCTCTATTTCCAAAGGAAGGTCTTTTCTGTTCTGAACATATCTGATAGTAAAAGATAATGTCCATTTTGCCTGGATATCCGATATTTTCAACGGTGAAGGCAACAACCCCCGCCAGGCAATGACCGCCAGGGCAGACAATGCCCTGGCACCGTCCCGGCTTGACTTTCGCGGCCTCACGGCAGCCGGGCTGATTGCGGGAGAAAAGAAAAGCCGCCATCACAACGCAGAGAGGGCCTCTCATGAACACGCATTCTGATCTTGAGCCTGGATTTGAAGCCGCCATCCGGCAAACCATGGCCACCCGTTCACCCTATTGGTCGTTGCTGGGCATCGAACTTTTGAAAATCAAAAAAGGCTGGGCCAAGCTCCATCTGCCGTTTGATAAAAAACTGACCCATCCCTATGGCATCGCCCATGGCGGGGCCATTTTTTCCCTGGCAGACTCGGCCGTGGCCATGGCCCTGCTGGGGGTTGTGGCGCCGGAAGACAAGTTTGTCACTGTAGAAATGAAAATCAATTACCTCAGTACATTCACGGACGGTGCCCTGACCGCCGAAGCCTGTATTGTTCACCAGGGACGGCAGACGGCACTGGGCGATGTCGATGTCCGTAATGAAGCCGGCCACCTGATCGCCAAAGGGACGGCCACCTATATGATTATCAAAGGTTTACAGACGCCGGATGGGTAACGGTGAGCACAAGAGGAGCGCCGCACCCCATTGACTTGGTTGCAATTACTCTATATTATTATATAAATTAAACCGTGAGGAACGATGCCTGATACAGTAACACGTTTCATAACATGTCCGCTCTGCGAAGCAGAATGCGGGCTGGAAATCATTACCTGCGACAAAGAGATCCAGTCTATTCGTGGTGACCGTCAGAATACCTATTCCAACGGTTTTATCTGCCCCAAAGCCCTCGCCCTTAAAGATCTCTACAATGACCCCGATCGCCTGAAGTACCCGGTCAAGCGAACCGGAAACGAATGGCGGCAAATCAGCTGGAACCAGGCCTTTGATGAAATCGAACAGCAGATAAAAAAAATCCGCGGCCATCACGGCGACAATGCCCTGGCCACTTTCATGGGTAATCCCAATGTTCATTATCATGGCAACATGCTTTATATCGGTATGCTTATAAAAACCCTGAAAACAAAAAATCGATACTCTTCCAGCTCCCTTGATCAGTTACCCCTGATGATGTGCTGTTACCTGATGTTCGGACATCAGCTTATGTTCCCGGTACCGGATATCGACCGGACCGATTTTTTCCTGATTATCGGCGCCAACCCGGCTGTATCCGGTGGCAGCATCATGACAGCCTCCGGCGCTTCCCGGCGAATCAAGGGTATTCAGAAGCGACAGGGTAAGGTGGTGGTGGTGGATCCGGTGTTAACCAGAACGGCCTCCCTGGCGGATCAACACCTGTTCATCCGTCCGGGTACGGATGTCTATTTCCTGGCGGCATTGGTCAACACCGTTTTTGAAGAAGGTTTGGACAGACCGGGCAGGCTGGGCGATTTTTCAGACGGGATCGAGGCGTTTAAAACCGCTGTCCAAAATTTTACACCGGAAAAAGCCGCCGGCATGACCGGTATCAGTGCCGAGGACATCCGCCAACTGGCAAGAGATTTCTGCCGCGCCGACAAAGCGGTTTGCTACGGTCGAATGGGAACCAGCGTACAGGCATACGGCACCCTTTCCACCTGGCTGATACTGGCGTTTAATATCATTACCGGCAAGATGGATCAGCCCGGCGGTTTTATGTTCCCCACACCCGCTCTTGACCTGGTTGACTTTACGGCCCGGGCGAATGAAAAGGGTTATGTGGGCCGGCATCATTCGCGGGTCAGCAAATTGCCGGACTTTGCCGGGGAATTTCCGGCATCGGTTTTGGCCGAAGAAATTCTTACCGAAGGCGACGGCCGGGTCAGGGCACTGCTTACCGTTGCAGGCAATCCGGTTCTTGGCGCGCCCAACGGCCGCATGATGGACAGGGCGTTAGCGCACCTGGACTTCATGGTCGCCATAGACTGGTACATCCATGAGTCCTCCCGACATGCCCATATCATTCTGCCGCCGACCTGCATCCTGGAACACCATAACTTCATGACCATGATCAACCTCGCGGGAGCCCGTAATTATGCCGCTTATTCACAACCGGTGTTCCAGCCGCAGCCGGGCACACGACACAATTGGGAAATTCTTTCCGAGCTGAGCGCGCGATTCGTTTCCAACCCCTTTTTGCGTTTTGCACTCAAACTGGCAAAACCGGAAAGGCTGCTCGGGCTCATGTTGCGCTTCGGCCCGCATGGTTCGGGGTTAAACTTTCTGGGGTCAGGCTTGACGCTGTCAAAAGTCAAACGCGCCGTGCATGGCATTGACCTGGGGCCTTTGGTGCCACGCCTTCCGGATCGGTTGTTTACAAAAAACAAAAGAATCGACCTGGCACCGAAACGCCTGACAGACGAATTGAAAACCATCGAAGATCATCTGGAACAGGTTTCAGTAAAAACATCGGCAGACGGACCGGACCTGTTGTTGATCAGCCGGCGCAACCTGATGTCCAACAACTCCTGGTTTCACAACTACCCTGCCATGAAAAATCGTACAAACCGCTGCACACTTATGATCAATACAAAAGACGCGGAAAACCGATCCATCAAATCCGGTGATACGGTTCGGGTAACATCCAATATCGACAGCATCAACATCGAGGCTGAAGTCACCGATCGCGTCATGCCGGGCGTTGTCAGCATGCCCCATGGTTGGGGTCATGACAGGCCGGGCGTGGCTTTGCGCGTCGCCGCGAAGAACCCCGGTGTCAGCATAAACGATATCACGGATAACAAACGAATTGATTTAAGCGGGACTGCCGCTTTTTCCGGCCTTCCCGTAAGGGTCGAAAAATAATATTAGAGAAGCCTTTGGCTCTTTCCGGGAGCGCCGCACCCCAGTGCGGTTGAAGCCAGGACGTCCCAATCTGCTTATCATATTCTTCAAAGCCAAAAGAGCCAAGAGCAGACTTGACCCCTTTAGACCCCTTTATTAGACCCCTTTACAGCCCGTATCATTGCCCGGAAAAAGTAAGGGCTTCGGCCCCTTCTGTTTTAAAATACACGGTTCCGGTTGCAACGTAACGGCTCCTGCAATGCCAGGCCGCCCAGGCAGTTATTGCAGTTGACGCACACAGGCGGCTTTTCATTACCTTCCTCCCATTGCTTTACGAGCATGGGCTGCGCGATAAATGGACGGCACATGGATATAAAATCCGCTTCACCTTCCGCCACTATTTTTCCCATTCCCTGAAAATTGCGCATCCCGCCGACAAGAATGAGCGGGACATTCCCCATGGAGGCTTTAAGGTAACGGCAGGCCCAAAGATTATAGGCTTCTTCAAAGGCGAATCGCTTTTCCGGAAAGGCATTTTTCAGCACAAGCCTGGCAACCGGTTGTATCGGTAACGGCTTTGTTTTTGCAAATGCCCTGACCGGTACATTGCCGCGGATCTGTTTGAACATGGAAAAGGAAAGTGTTCCGCAGGAGATCTCAACTGCGTCAATGCCCATTTCCACCAGCCGCTTGATATGCCCGGCGACTTCTTCGATGGACAAACCTGGCTTTGGCGTATGGTCGTCCACATTGATTTTCACGATAACCGGATAGTCTGCCCCGACAGCTTCCCGTATCGTCTCATAGACCCTTTTCAGGAAAAGAAATCTTTTTTCCGGGCTGCCGCCCCATTCATCATTTCGCCGATTAAAAAAGGGGGACAGGAATTGGCTTACAAGATAACCATGGGCACCATGAATCTGAATACCGTCAAACCCTGCTTTCCGGGCTCTTTTTGCCGCCTCCCCGAACCCCTTTACGGCTTCGACAATTTCCTGGTGATGCATGGCACGGGGATACACCTGATATATTAAATCCGGCCTGGTGGCAGAAGGTGCCTTGGGGCGTATCCCCCCCACCTCGGTCTGACGCCCGCCATGGACCAGTTGAGCAAATATTGCTGATCCATGCTGGTGTACCGCTTCAGTCACTTCCGAAAGACGGTCAATTGTTTTATCACTGTGAAGGCCAGCTTGCTTGGGATAGCTTCTTCCGCTTATGTCGGTGTATATCATGCCTGTTATGATCAGCCCGGTATGGCCCCGCGCCAGCAATTCATAGATTTTTAGATAAGCCTCGGTTGCAGTGCCGTCTTCATTGGCGACGCCCTCATATGTTGCGGAACGGACAAACCGGTTCTTAATTGTTATGCCACCAATCTTCGCAGGACTGAACAGAATAGAATCATTGGTCTTCATAAGCGTTCCTTTAAATAAAATAAAGGGGTCAAGTCTGCTCTTGACTCATATTCCTTCAAAATTGATTTGTGAGGCGGTTGGTGCAGCCATCATGTCTGCAGCGTACCGATGATGTCGGTCACCGCCGGAATATGGTTGGCGTCCAGAAAAGCATCGATGCCGTCAAGGATTTCCATGGTCACCCCGGGGTTGAGAAAATTGGCAGTGCCCACCTGAACGGCGGTGGCCCCGGCGATAAGAAACTCCAGGGCGTCTTCGGCGGTCATGATGCCGCCCATGCCCACCACCGGCACCTTGACCCTGCGGGCCGTTTCCCACACCATTTTCAGGGCCACGGGCTTGATGGCCGGGCCGGAAAGCCCGCCGAAGATGTTGGCCAGTTTGGGCCGGCGGGTGTGAATGTCAACAGCCATGCCGGCCAGGGTGTTGATCAGGGAGATGGAATCCGCGCCGGCATTTTCAACGCTCTGCGCGATGGCGGTAATGTCGGAGACGTTGGGGGAGAGCTTGACCATCAGGTGTTTGCCGGTTTTCGCCCGCACTGCGCGCACCACTTCGGCGGCACTGGCCGGGTCCACACCAAAGGCCATACCCCCGGCCTTGACATTGGGGCAGGAGATATTGACTTCAAGACCGGCAATGGCGTTCAGGCCATCCAGTCGCTCGGCAAGTCCCGCGTAGTCCTCCACGGTCTGGCCGTAGATGTTGACAAAACAGGGGCACTTCAAGGTCTGTATAAAGGGAAGCTTTTCCGTGATAAAGGCGTCAATGCCCAGGTTTTCCAGGCCGATGGCATTGAGCATGCCGCAGGCGGTCTCCACGATCCGGGGCGGCGGATTACCGGGGGACGGTTTTAGGGAAAGGCCTTTTACCACGATGCCGCCCAGCCGGTTCAGATCCAGCAGGTCCGAGAACTCCCGGCCGTAGCCAAAGGTGCCGGACGCGGTCATCACCGGGTTGGCCAGCGACAGGGAGCCGAGACTCACGCGCAGGTCGCTCACGATTTTCCCCCTTCTTCCAGGGCTGCCTCCCGCCGCTGCACCGCCAGGATCCGGGCCGCCAGGTTGAGCAGGTAGGCCGGTTCCGGCTGCTTGGGCTCGGGCTTGCCGTCATACTCAAAGGCCTTTAGCCGCTGCTTGACCGATTCGATGTCCCCGCCCTCTTCTTTCAGGCACTGTTTTGTGCGCTCGTAGAATGCCTCGGCGCAGGCCATGGCGTTGGGGAAATAGGCGGCGGCATCGTCGCCAGTATACACGTATCCGTGGCCGAAACACAACACATCCACGTCCAGGCAAGAAAGCTTTTGCAGGGAATCCATGTAGATATCGTAGTCCACCAGAAAATCGATAAACACATATCCCGTGGCATCGGGAATGCCCGCGGCCTCGGAGGCAAGCAGGGTGCGGGTGGCTGGAATGTAATAACTCAGGCAGTCCCGTGTGTGGCCCGGTGTTTCATACACCACCACATCCATGCCGTCCGAAAGAGAGATGCGGTCCCCCCCGGCAAGGGGCCGGTCCAGGGCAAAGGGCTCAAACACCGGGGCATGGTCCATGTCCACCCCTTCGGCGGCAATGGTCTGCCGGGCCGCGTCGCTGAGCATACGCATCACGTCAACGGCGCCGGAACGCGCCATAACGCGGTCGATGCCCGGGCTGCCGCAGATTGCCATTTGCGGAAAGGCCTTTTTGAGCCAGGAGACGGCGCCCAGGTGATCGAAATGGGAGTGGGTGATCAGGGCGTAGGCCGGCTGGCGGCCATTCAGGATCTTTTGAATATCATTGACATAGGTGTCGGCCAGGCAGGCAAAACCGGCATCCACCAGGGCCGGCCGGTCCCCGTCCAGCAGGAACACCGGCACCTCGGCGGGCCCCACCACGTGCAGGCCGGGGGCGATGGCTCCGGATCGGCTGACAATCACAGCGGCTGTCCCTGGGCATCGGGAATATAGGTGGCGCAGGAATTCTCCGACTCCCACACCTTGACCCGGGAGATTTTTGCCCGCGTCTCTTTAAGCATGCCGGTCAGTTGATCGGCGATATAAACGGCAATGTGTTCCGAAGAGGGATTACCGTTTTTAAAGTACTCAAGCTCGTTTAAAAAGCGGTGGTCCAGTCCGTCAATCACAGTGGCCACATGGCGCTTGAGTTCGCCAAAGTCAATGAGCAGGCCGGCATGGTCCAACTCGCTGCCGGCCACGCACACCTCCACCTTCCAGTTGTGGCCGTGAAGGTTTTCGCATTTATGGGCCACCATTTTCAACTGGTGGGCCGCGGCAAAGTGGGTGGTGACTGTCAGTTCAAACATATATTCTCCTTGAAAACGGCTTCGTAAAAAGTCCAATTTCTGCGTTGCGCCGGTTACCTGCGCTTGAAAAGATTTTTCAGCTTGTTGCCGATCTTGTCCGACTCCAGCCGTGAAAATTCGGTCAGCAGCTCCTCCTGTTTCTTGTTCAGCCGGGTGGGGGTTTTTATCTCTACCTGGATGATCTGGTCCCCCCGGTTCCCGCTGCGAAGCGAGGCAATGCCCTCGCCCTTGAACCGGAAGATATCACCATACTGGGTGCCCTTGGGAATTTCAAGTTCTCTTTCGCCGGTCAGGGTGGGCACGGAAATAGTGGCACCCAGGGACGCCTGAACAAAGGAGATCTCCATGATGCACACCACGTCGTTGTTGTTGCGCTGAAAAAACTCGTGGGGCCTGACATTGATAAACACGTACAGGTCGCCGGGCCGGCCCCCCGGATCACCGGCCTCCCCTTCTCCGGACAGCCGCAGCCGGGAGCCGGTGTCCACGCCGGCCGGAATCTTCAGGGAAACCGTCTTTCTCACCATCTCCCTGCCATTGCCCCGGCACCTGGCACAGGGCGAGGCGATCATTCGGCCGGTGCCCCGGCATGCCGGGCAGGTGGTTTTGACAACGAAAAAACCCTGGGACCGGGTGGCCTGGCCGGTGCCGCCGCAGTGGCGGCAGGTTTCCGGCTGGGTGCCTTCCGCGCATCCGGTACCCTCACAGGCCGAGCAGGGCTCCAGCTTTTCGAGTTCGATTTCGGTCTGTTTGCCAAAGGCGGCCTCCAGAAAATCGATGGTCAGGTCATAGCGCAGGTCCTCCCCTTTTCGGGGCCCCCGGCGGGACCGCCGGCCTGAGCCAAAGCCGAAAAAATCCTCAAAAATGTCGCCGAAGCTGGAAAAGATGTCATCAAACCCGGCGCCCCGGCCGTTTCCCAGCCCTTCCAGGCCGGCATGGCCGTACTGATCGTAAATCTGGCGTTTTTCCGGATCGCAGAGCACGGCATAAGCCTCAGAGGCCTCTTTGAACTGATCTTCCGCTTCCTTGTTGCCGGGGTTTTTATCGGGATGACATTTTAAGGCGATTTTGCGATACTGCTTTTTCAGTTCTGTTGCAGAAACATCGCGCGCCACACCCAGGATCTCGTAATAATCTCTTTTAACAGCCATAACCTTTGTGCGATCTTTCTCCCTTTCAGGACCGATGCCGTTGTGGTGCTTGTACCGCCCGGGCTATTGTGATAAGCAGCACTGTGTAATTTAACGCTATAAAGTAATACCTGTATCGGTGATGTCAATGAAAAAGACCGGCCCTGTTCAAAATGAGGCACAACACGCATCGGCCATTCAAACCATGTTTGACGCCATTGCCCCCCGGTACGACTTTCTCAACCGTTTCTTAAGCCTGCGGCGGGACGTGTACTGGCGAAAACGAATGATCTCCGCGGTGATGCGGCCCGGTGCATGGGTCCGGACCCTGCTGGATGTGGCCTGCGGCACCGGCGACGTGGCCATTGAGGCGGTGCGGCAAGGTTCCGGCGAATTGTCGGTGTGGGGGGCGGATTTTTCCTGCGCCATGCTGGCGGCGGGCAAAAACAAAGTGGCCCCTTTTAAGGACCAGATTCACCTGGTGGCGGCGGACGCCTTTTTTCTGCCGTTTCGGGACGACAGCTTTGACGCTATCACCATTGCCTTTGGCATTCGCAACATTGCGGACAAGCCGGCCGCGCTGAAGGGCTTTTACCGCCACCTGAGAAAGGGCGGCGTGCTGGCCGTCCTGGAACTCACCACGCCGCAAAAGGGGTTTTTAAAAAGCCTCTATCTTTTCTATTTCAAGCGCATTCTGCCGCTGATCGGCTGGGTGGTGTCGAAAAACATGGGGGCCTACCAGTACCTGCCCGCCTCGGTAATGGGATTCCCCCCCTCGCCTGAGTTTGCAACGATGATGGAACAGGCCGGATTTGCCGATATTGCCTGGCATCCCCTGACCTTCGGCATCGCCACCCTCTATGTGGGGTATAAAAAATAGAGACTACTGGTCTGAATAGGGACGCTTGATCACGGTATCCATGTTCCAGCGGGCATCGTCCTTGAAGTCGTAATCAAGGTTGTAGTGCAGGCCCCGGCTCTCCTTGCGAAGCATGGCGCACTGGATGATCAGCTCCCCCACGGTGGCGATATTACGAAGCTCAATCAGGTTGGAGGTCACGCGGAAATCCCAGTAATACTCCCGAATCTCCGCCTGGATCAGGTCGATACGGTTTCTGGCCCGCTTGAGCCGCTTGTCGGAACGCACAATGCCCACGTAGTTCCACATGAACAGGCGAATCTCGTCCCAGTTGTGCGACACGGTGATGACCTCGGTGCTGTCGGTGGTGCCGGCCTCGTCCCACAGGGGCAGTTCTCCCTCTTTTGTGGCGGGGAAAGCCGCCAGCCGATTGATGGCGTCTTTTGCCGCGCTGTCGGCAAACACCACCGCTTCCAGCAGGGAGTTGCTGGCCAGCCGGTTGGCGCCGTGCAGTCCGGTGCAGGCGGTCTCTCCAACCGCGTAAAGCCGGTCGATATCGGTTTTCCCCGCCATGTCGGTGACCACGCCGCCGCACATGTAGTGGGCCGCCGGCACCACCGGCACCGGCTCTTTGGTCATGTCGATGCCGAACTTCAGGCAGTTGGCGTAAAGATTGGGAAACCGGGTCCGAATAAAATCGGCGTTCTTGTGCGAGATGTCCAGAAACACGCAGTCATCGCCGCTCTGTTTCATCTCCGTGTCAATGGCCCGGGCCACCACGTCCCGGCAGGCCAGGTCTCTGGCCGGATCATACTTTTCCATGAACGCATGGCCCGCGGAATCCACCAGAACGCCGCCTTCTCCGCGCACCGCTTCTGAAATAAGATAGTTCTTGGCCGCCGGGTGATACAGGCAGGTGGGGTGAAACTGCATGAACTCAAGGTTGGCCACGGTGCAGCCGGCCCGGTAGGCCATGGCAATGCCGTCGCCGGTGGCAATGTCCGGGTTGCTGGTATACGCATAGACCTTTCCGGCGCCGCCGGTGGCCAGCAACGTGATACGGGCATGAAAGGTCTTAACGTAATCATTGACCCTGTCCAACACGTAGGCGCCGCAGCAGTAAGTGCTCTGTGTTTTGACCACCGGGCCCCATCTGACCCGGGTGGCATGGGTAATCAGGTCGACGGCGATATGGTCTTCTAACACGGTAATGTTGGGATGCTCGCGCACCAGGGCCACCAAGGCCTGCTCAATCTCCCTGCCGGTCAGGTCGTGGGCATGGACGATCCGGTTGTGGGAGTGACCCCCTTCCCTTCCCAGATCGAGATGTTGGCCGTTATCGGCCATGGTGAAATTGATGCCCAGGTCCACCAGCTCCTGAATAGCGGCCGGCCCGTTTTTCACCACATGTTCCACCACCTCCCGCTTGCAGAGCCCATCCCCGGAAGAGAGGGTGTCCTGAATATGGGCGTCAAACGAATCGATGCCGTCGGTAACAGCGGCAATGCCGCCCTGGGCACGGTTGGTGTTGCTGTCCGCCACCGCCTTTTTGGTGACAATGGTGACACTGCCGGCTTCGGCCGCCTTTAAGGCGAACTTCAGGCCGGCGATGCCGCTGCCGATTACCAGAAAATCGGTTTGATGTTCCATGCTGCTTCCTGTATTGCCCGTGTCAACGGTCTAATAAAGACGACTCCGCTCCCGCCTGGACTGGTAGCCAATGAAAAAGCCCGCCAACAGGACGCCGGCCCCGGCCAGAAACCACTTGATAAACCGGTGGCCCAGGCTGTCACGCAGCAGTCGGTTCTCACGGGTCAGGTTCTCGATCTGCGCCCTGGTTTCATCTGATCCGGCTGCCAGGCGCTCCTGCAGCGATGCGTTTTCTGATGCCAGCCGCGCGTTTTCCGCCTCCAGCCCCGCGCACTGCTCGGAAAGCGCCGCCATGCGGGTTTCCACCTGCTTAAGAACCATGCTGTTGGGCGGGGTGGTGGAAATAAAGCTGGAAAGGATCCATCCCTCCTTGCCGTTGGCGGCCCGAATGAGGGACCACTCGTCGCCGGGCTCCAGCACTTCAATGGCCTGCCCCACGGTAAGCAGGGAAACAATCTTGTTGTCCATGCCCTGGCCGGTTCTCATGGTGATCTTGATGGTGTCTGAAATATAGGCGGGCCCGGGTTGAACCGCTCTGGCATATCCCGGGAACACCACCAGCAGAGACACGACAATTGCCAGAAAAAAATAAGGTGCCTTCACGAAGCCTCCATACGTAAATGATTATGGTCTGGATTTTAAAAACAGGTATACATACCACAAAACGGCTGAATGCAAAACCATATTGTGAGGTTAAATCAGTATTTTCAGATATGATTTCTGCGCATGACACCCCGAAAACGGTTCATGCCACACGGTTCCGCCCTTGCGGAAGCCGCGTGATTATAGTAAGTAAAGAATATATTATTTATAAGAAAGGATTTGTTTCATCATGGCATTTTCAATCGCACTGGCAGGAAAAGGCGGCACCGGAAAGACAACGGTTGCCGGCATGCTGATCAAGTATCTGATGGCCAGGGGAAAAATCCCCATACTGGCCGTGGACGCGGATTCAAACGCCAATCTCAACGAGGTGCTGGGCCTGGACGTGCCCGACACCCTGGGCAACGCGCGGGAAGAGATGAAAAAAGGCCATGTGCCGCCCGGCATGACAAAGGATATTTTCATCTCCATGAAAATGGAAGAGGCCATTGCCGAGGCCGACGGGTTTGACCTGCTGGTCATGGGCCAGCCCGAAGGTACCGGGTGTTACTGCGCGGCCAACACCCTGCTCACCAATTTTCTTGAGAAGCTCACGGACAACTACCCCTATATCGTAATAGACAACGAGGCCGGCATGGAACACATCAGCCGGCTCACCACCAAGGATGTGGACGTGCTGCTGATCGTCACCGACGCTTCCCGCCGGGGGCTTCAGGCGGCCATCCGGATTCACGACCTGGCAAAAAACCTCAATATCGGCGTGGGCAAAAGCGTATTGATCATCAACCAGGCCCGGCAGGAGCCGGCAAAAGAGGTACTGGAGATCATTGAAAAGAGCGGGCTTCCCCTGGCCGGGGTCCTGCCCGCCGACGACCAGGTCTATGAGTTTGACCTAAACGGCCGGCCCACCATTGAGTTGCCGGAAACCAACCCGGCCATTCAAAAGGCCTACGCCGTTTTCGACAGCCTCATGACCGAAGCGGACTGACCCTTGGGCATTGATGCCAGACCGACCGCATCTCCCCGCGACCGGCTCGACCGGCTCCACATCTACTATGTTCTGGGCCGTGCCGATACCCGTGACGCCGGGTTTGATAACCGGTTTATCGGCAACTGGGAAGAGGACGGCACCTCCTTTCTCTTTTTTTCGACCGATACCACGCCGGAGGTGGAGGCTTTTGTACAAAGCCGGCCGGAGCTGACGCTGGTGGACCATTTTGATATGGCCTATGACGAATGGCAGCCCGTGGACCACTTTCCCATTCTGGCCGGCGGGTTTTCCATCCACCCGGCATGGAGCGGCGCAACGCCGGACCCGGCCGGCCGAACCCTTGTACTGGACCCCGGCGTTGTGTTCGGCAGCGGATGCCATGCCACCACCAGCGACTGCCTGGAAGCCCTTGACCTGGCATGGTCCGGTCAGGACCTTCGGCCGAAAACGGTGATTGACCTGGGCACCGGCACGGGCATTCTTTCCGTGGCCGCGGCCATGCTGGGGGCCGAGGCCATCGTCGGGGTGGACATCAATTTTCTGGCCGCCCAGACGGCCCTGCGGAACACGCGACTGAACAGGGTCCAGGACCGGGTGCTCATTGTCAAGGGCGACGCGACAGACTTTGCCGGCGCACCGGCGGATCTGCTGATGGCCAATATCCACTACGACATCATGAAACACATTCTTGCCGGGCCCGGTTTTTTGCGGTGCCGCCGCTTTATTCTGTCCGGCCTGCTCCGAACCCCGGCCCGCATGGTTCTGGACCAGCTTGAAAAAATGCCGGTTTCCATAACAAAACAGTGGAATAGTGATGGAATTTGGTATACATTGCTGGGTAAGGTAATTTCAGGCTGACCCGAACACGCCATCTGCTGTCCGGGAAACAGGCGTTTTTTCCGGCGCCACACAACGAGGGCATGCGCTATGATCGTAAAATCCTGGGGATCGCGCGGTTCCATTCCGGTTTCCGGAAAAGAGTATGTGAAGTACGGAGGAGACACCACCTGCATTGAGATCCGCACCAAGAGCGACGATATTATCATCATCGACGCCGGCACCGGCATCAGGCGGCTGGGGAAAAGCCTGGTAACGGAAAAGCGGTTTGAGTACCACCTGATCTTTACCCACGCCCACTGGGATCACCTCATGGGGCTTCCTTTTTTTAAACCCCTGTACATGCACCAGACCCGCATCACCGCCTACCGGTGTCCCTTTCCCGGAGACTATGCGGAAAAAATGATCTCCCGGGTCATGACCCCGCCCCACTTTCCCATTCGCTACGCAGATCTGAAGGCGGACATCAGTTTTGAAAAGGGCTGCCCCAACGGATTTGAAATCGGTTCGGTGTCCATCACGCCCATCAAACTCAGCCATCCGGGAAGCGGATCGGGCTACAAATTCACCGAAGAAGGAAAAACCTTTGTTTTTCTCACGGACAATGAGCTGGGCTTTATTCACGACGGCGGACTTTCCCAGGAGGCCTATCAGAAATTTTCCGAAGGCGCCGACCTGCTGATCCACGACGCCGAATATATCCCCGAAGAGTATGGCACCCAGATCGACTGGGGCCACTCCGTGTATACCGATGTCATCGACCTGGCCCTGGCCGCCGACGTCAAACAGCTGGGCCTTTTTCACCTGAACCAGGACCGCACCGACAACCAAATGGACGCCATTGTCAAAGACTGTCATCAGATCATCAAAAAATCAGGCAAACCCCTGGATTGTGTCGCGGTGAGCTGCGACATGACCTTTACCATCTGACCCGGCTCCGGCCGACCACCACTGATCATGAACGACGCAAACCAGACATGGGTTGAACAGATTTTTCTGGTTCCGCCCTCCCTGCGGGACAATACCGCGGATGCCGACCGACTGCTGGCCGCGTTGCGAAACCGCCTGGAAACCGACACCATCATTGCTGAAATCGGCCTGCTGCGGGACCTGCCGGACCGCCTGCGGCAGTGGGGCTACCAGGCCCGGTGTATTCTCTTTTCAGACGGAAACGTGTTTTACCTGGTTGACGTGACCGACCCGAAAGGACAACCGCCCTGCGCCGGCCTGGCCGTGGACCTGGGCACCACCCGGGTGGTGACCCGGCTGATCAACCTGGAAACCGGGGCTGTCCTGGCCGAAACCTCTTTTGAAAACCCCCAGACCGCGATCGGCGACGACATTCTCACCCGCATTCATTACGCGGACAGGCCCGGCGGGCTGGACCACCTCCGCGACCTGATCATTGACGGGTTGAACCGCGCCATCGGCGAGTTGTGCCACCAGGCCGGGATCGGTACGACAGATATCTACCTGCTGGCCGTGTCCGGTAACACCACCATGACCCACCTTTTCTTAAAGCTGCCGCCGCGCTGGATCATCCGGGAGCCCTATATTCCGGCAGTCAACACGCCCGGCATCGTCAAGGCCGCTGAACTGGGCATTGACGCCAACCCCAGGGCACGGGTCTTTTTCTTTCCCAGCGTGGGAAGCTACTTCGGCGGAGACCTGATATCCGGCATCCTGTTTGGAAAACTGCACCGGTCCGACGCCACCTCCCTGCTGGTGGACGTGGGTACCAATGCCGAGGTGGTGCTGGGCAACCGCGAATGGCTCATTGCCTGCGCCGGCGCCGCCGGCCCGGCCCTGGAGGGCGGTGTGGCAAAAATCGGGGCCAAGGCCGGGCCCGGCGTAATCGACACCATCGCCATTAATGCCGCCACCGGCGATATAACATTTGATACCATTGAACACTCGGCGCCAAAGGCGATCTGCGGATCGGCCCTCATCGACCTGGTGGCCCATCTTTTTGCAGGCGGCATCCTGGATATTCGAGGAAAACTGGTGCCGGAAAAGGCGCCGGGCAGAATCGAAACCGACGACGGGATCATGGCCTATGTGGTGGTGCCGGCCGGCCAGTCAGCCACGGGTCAGGCGCTTGTGTTTTCCCAGCCGGACATTGACAACATCATCCGGTCCAAGGCCGCCATGTACACCATTCTGGAAACCCTGACCGCATCAGTGGGGCTTGCCCTGTCCGACATCGACACCTTTTGCGTGGCCGGCACATTCGGCTCTTTGATCAACCCCCGGTCGGCCATCACCATCGGCATGCTGCCCGACCTGCCCATCGAACGGTTCAGGGTGCTGGGCAACAGCTCTCTTGAAGGCGCGGCCCTGCTCCTCTCCTCGCGCCACCCGGTCACCGAGATCGCCGCCATCCGGAACCGGATCACCTACCTGGAACTCAACGTGAACCAGGAGTTCATGAACCGGTTCAGCGCGGCCAAGTTTCTGCCCCACACCGACACAACCCTTTTCCCGTCGGTGACTGTTCCTGCTTTCGCTTCGTCATTACCCGATAAAATGAGAAAGATGGTCTCCTTTGAGGCGGCAGCCTCAATATGTTAGTGATAATGCTTTCCACAGACAAACACTAACAAGAAAGGAGACCATGATGGACGATACCATTTACAACCATTACATTGCAATAGACTGGGCAGCCAGCAATATGGCCATTGCGCGAATGACGAAAAAATCAAACAAAATAACTGTGATCGACGTACCATCGGACATTGAGGAATTGAAGCTTTATTTAGACCGGTTAAAGGGGACCAAGGTTCTGACCTTGGAGGAGACGACGACTTCTCAATGGTTGTACACGGAACTGAAGGAGAAGGTGGATAAGATCGTAGTGTGTGATCCTCACAGAAATAAGTTGTTAAACGATGGTCCTAAAAACGACAAAATTGATGCGTCAAAGTTGGTGCAATTATTGAGGGCCGGCCTCCTGAAGGAGATTTTTCATACCAACGATAATTTTTTACTTCTTCGCCGTCTCGTCAGCGGTTATGAAGATTTGGTTAAAGCGGGGGTGCGATTGAAAAATCAGCGGTACTCGTTGCTCAAAGCCTGCGGCAATCAGGAAGTTGTTGGTGAAAATGCTTTTGTGTTGGGCTGTTTAAACCGGCAGATTGGGCTTTATGAGGAAGAAAAGTCCGCTTATGAAAAAGAGTTTTTGCGTCTGGCCAAAAAATACCCGGCGATAAGGCACCAGAAGAGTTTACCGGGGATTGGGGATATTAATGCCGTCAAGGTTGTAGCACGTGTAGTATCGCCATTCCGGTTTGCGGACAAGGGGCACTACTGTAGCTACGCGGGTCTGATCAAGCATGAGAAGATAAGCGGGAAAAAGAGTTATGGTAAACGCACGCCTCGATATTGTCGTCAATTAAAAGATGTGTATAAGACCGGTGTAAGTGCGGCCATTGGCGGGAATAATCCGATTAATGATTATTATGAATATTTGGTAGCTGGGGGCGAACCCGAATATGACGCCCGACACAAAGCCTGTCGCAGGTTAGCGACGTTAAGCTTGGGGGTTTTTAAAAGCGGGGAAAAATATCAGCCTTATAAAAGGAGTCGCCAAACAGATAACGTGACCGTGAAATAACCAGGCCTGTAGACCTCTCTTGAGCCGATGGTTTCATCATACTGGATGATGGTCTGTGCAGGTGAGGGGAAAGAGCTCAAGTCAAGCCGTAAGACATCTGCTTAAGCGGATGATGCTTTGTTTACCCGATTAGCCTCCCCTCTATTCCTGGAATTTATCGTAACCCATTCTCTGCAAGCAGAGATAGAGAGTTCAGATAGGCGGATAAGGAATACTGGATAAAGCAAGACCGGAAAAACCGCGTTACGTTACCTCGGCGAAAAGACGATGGTTTAAAGGCAAGGCGGAGACCGTGAGCAAAAAACGATTTTTGTTAAGGGAGAAGTGTTTTTTGTTGACTCACTTTCTCATAGGCGGCTTGACCGGGTAATCCAGATAAGATTGATTCTACTCCTCATAAAAAATATCGCATCAATCAAGTTGTCTTTAAAAATCGCTGTCCACCAAATAATAAACTGCGAAAAATCGAAACGGAGCCATTTTCACCTATGACCTCTGAACCCCTTGCCTTCATATCTGACGGACTGACCCTGCAGGGCGTACTCCACCTGCCCCACCGCCTGCCCGCCCCTTTTGTGGTGGGATGCCACGGGCTGTTCGCGGACAAGGAGTCCCCCAAGCAGCAGGCCCTGGCCGCGGCCTGCTGTGAAAAGGGACTGGCCTTTTTCCGTTTTGATCACCGGGGATGCGGGAAAAGCCACGGCGATTTTGCCACCGTCACCTCTCTTGAGGCCCGGTGCCGGGACTTGGAAGACGCGTTGCAGGCAGTGGCCGGCCATTCCCAGACCCTTGGCCTTGCCGGCCTTTTCGGGAGCAGCATGGGCGGGGCCGTGGTGCTGGCATCGGCCCGGCAGTGGCCCGGCATCCGCATTGTTACCGTGGCCGCGCCCCTGGAAAGCGAACCCGTGGCTGCCGCGGTGCAGCTGTCTGACAACCCCACGGCCCGCTCCCTGCCCCCCTCTTTCTATGACCGGGCGCTGCGGTTCAACCTGGCCGAAGCCGTTGCCGGCCTTTCAAACGTGCTGCTGTTTCATGGAGAACAGGATGCCGTTGTGCCGATGGCACAGGCCCGGCAAATATGCGACCTGTGCGCCGACCCTAAAAAACTGGTAATATTTGAAGGCGGTGACCACCGCATCAGCACGGAAGCCGATCAGACGGTATTTGTGAAGAAGGCGGCCCACTGGCTGGCCCGGGGGTAGTAGCCCTGCAGCATGACAAAGATCTTTCCCGGACGGTGTGGTTCGAAAATCCGAATCGCGGCCCTTCTGTTTTATGTTTGAAAATAATTGGGTCTTATGGTGTATTAATAAAAACTAGGGTTTGAGCAACCACCTTCCTGAGGTGTGTATCCGCAAAATATACGGAGCCTGCCTTATACAGCCATATAAAACCACAGGATCACAGCAGCACAAAGAAACAGAGGGAAAAGCGCCGGGAGTTATCAAAAACAATATCCTTTTTTAAAAGGCCTTATGTGGATACCAACTATACGCCCCTGATACAACAGAACCTTGCGGTTCTCTACGAAAACCTGCCGGATAACCTGGTCCGCATACTGCCGGCAAAACAGGACGGAGACCGGTTTATTTTCCCGGCTTTTGGAAAAATATGCACCCTTTCGCCGGAAGGGGTGTTCCTGGGAAAAGAGATGCTCCATGATGCCCGGGGCATTATTCTCTCCCTTTACGCGCTTCATGCCGCGGATGAGCCCGCCGACGTCACTGTCTTCAAGGCGTTCAAGGAGTTTGAAAACACCATGCCCTATGCCGGGGCCTTTGCCACCCACACCGAACAGGTGCTGGTGCCCCATGCCGGGGCAATCAAGGCTCGGCTGACAACCATCAAAACCCTGCTAAACGGCGGAAACGCACCGGCCGGCCTGGGCGGAGATTTTTCCTTTGTGGTCAACCCGGTGCCCAAAATTTTTCTCTGTTACCTGATCTACGAGGCCGATGAAGAGTTTCCCGCGGCCGTGACCTGCCTCTACTCGGCCAATGCCGCGAATTTCCTGCCCATCGACGCCCTGGCCGACGTGGGCGAATACACATCCAGGGCCATCATTGATCTGGTGGCCGGGTTGTAAACAGAAAGGAGTCACCATGAAAGTTGCCGTCACATCCAGGGGGACCGATCTGGAAGCGGCCGTGGACCCGCGCTTTGGCCGGGCTGCCTATATCCTGGTTGTAGATTCGGGCACATTTGAATTCGAGGTGATCGACAACGCGGACAACGTCAACGCCTTCAAGGGGGCCGGTATTCAGACCGCCACCACCATCCACGACAGGGGGGCCCAGGCACTTCTCACCGGCTACTGTGGGCCCAATGCCTTCAAGGTGCTGGACGCCGCCGGTGTCAAGGTGGCCAATGACGTGGCCGGCACGGTGCGCGAGGCCGTCACCGCCTTTAAGGAAGGCCGGGTCACCTTTGCCGACAAGGCCAATGCCGAAGGCCAGTGGTAGCCCGGCTTTCAGGCTGAACACAGGCAAGCCCACCTGCGGCGGCCTTGGCCCCTGGCACCCACTGTCGACCGATTCTCTTTACCGGAAGGCACAGGCCCCGCACTTTGACCGTGGTCCCTGCTGCAAACCAGCTTCCTTACCCATCCTTCCTGTTTTTAAAACCCACCACCAACTCCCTGATTGTAAAACTTTTGCAACACCCGAAAGATCGCTTTTGGGCGCAACCGGGAACTGCTATGCTTTAACTGTTCTGAGTTCACCGATCATCCCGGATGGTTCGTCAAATCTCCGGCCCGAGCACTCAACCGCCTCTTTGCGGTATTGAAACAACATTGAAAATGAATAAAGAAGGATAGACTGATGAAACTGCTGCTGACATCTGTTTTCGGCCCCTATGGCGTTGATGACGCATATGGCCGTAAAGAAAACATCATGGAGTTGTTCCATAACCAGGTTACACGGGAACAGGGGGTTTTTTCCCTTCGCATAAACCACCAGAGCGGGGGGCTCCACCTGATGGCCGAGAATGTCCGGATACCGACCATGGTCCTTGATTTTCCGTCCCAAAAACGATTCCGGGATGAGGTTAAAAAAGGATACGACTATATCGGCATCTCCTTTATTGTTCCCAACTTTGCCAAGGCCAAGAAAATGGCGGAGATCATCCGGCACGTCTCCCCGAAAACAAAGATTATTCTGGGGGGCCACGGCACCAGCATCGGCAACATTGAGAAGCTGATTCCCTGTGACCATGTGTGCCGGGGGGACGGGGTAAAATTTCTGCGGCAGCTCTTTCATGAGGATGTCAACGCGCCTGTGGTTCACCCGATGATCTATTCATCGTTTAACAAACACATAGTGGGCGTTCCCCTGCCCCGGGATTCAGGGGTTATCATGACGGGCGTCGGGTGTTCCAATGGATGCCGGTTCTGCTGCACGACGCACTATTTCCAGAAGGTTTACACGCCTTTTTTTAAAACCGGCCGGGAGATATATGACGTCTGCGCGCGAATGGAAAAAGAGCTGGGCATTACCGATTTTTTTGTCATGGATGAAAATTTTCTCAAGTCAGAAGACCGTGCCCGGGAGCTTATTTGCGAACTGGAAAAAAACGGCAAAAATTATACATTCAACATTTTTTCATCCGCTGAAACGGTTACCCGGATGGGGATCGATTTTCTTCTCCGGCTGGGGGTCAATTTTATATGGATGGGCGCGGAATCACAAAAAGAGGTGTATGAGAAAAACAAAGGGATTGACTTTAAAGCCTTGATAAAAGAGCTTCGGGATCACGGCATTTCCGTGCTTGCCTCGGGAATTCTTTTCCTTGAGCACCACGACAAAGAGACCATTCATGAGGATATCAATTTCATCACCGGCCTGGATGCCGACCTTGTCCAGTTCATGCAACTGGGACCGCTGCCGGGCACAGCACTGTATAAGGATTATGAAAAACAGGGCCGGTTGCGGCAGGATATCCCTTACGAGGAGTGGCATGGCCAGCATCAGATATGGTTCACCCATCCCCATTTTTCCGGCGAGGAGTCGGCCACGTATCTGAAAAACGCGTTTATTCGGGATTATCAGCTCAACGGCCCTTCGTTGCTGAGAATCATTGATACCGCCATGCGCGGCGTGATGGCCACGCGCGGTTATAAAACGGGTTTTATGAAACTGCGGCACGAGGAAAAGGTCGCCCGGGCCAAATTCATGTACCCGTTATTGAATGTTCTGTACAGGCACGCGCCCGATGAACATGCCCGGCAACTGGCCGGTGAGGTACGCGAACAGTATGAGGCATTTTTCGGCAAACTGTCCCTGTCGGCACGCCTGCAAAGCAAGGCCCTGCAGGTGATGATACTGTTTGAAAAACTGCGGTCCAGTCTGGTCTTCAATAATATCCGGCAGCCCTACACCATCACCGCCTCCTTTAGAATGACGGCTGAAAAAGCAAAAAAGGAGAGCTGGCGAAAACGCATGCGGCAATGGGTGGAAGCCAGGCGCCAGACGATCCAGTGGGAAATCCCGCTGGTCCCGGTAAACCTGGTGGTCACCGGCATATTGAACGGTGGCATCATCAAGGCAGCCGCGTCATATATGGGGAAAATGTTAAGATAATCCTGCCAACCGTTTTTCTTTACCGTACGGCGCGGGCAAAGCGACAGCCTGCCCGCGCCGTTCCCGCTCCCAAAGCCCGTCCCCTGCCCCCCGCAAAAACAACTTTTCTGCCTTTGTCCATGACGGCGCCGCATGTTGATCATGCGGCCCGGCGCGCAGCCGGCATCATGCTTTTATTTGACATTTTTCCGGAATAAAATTAGGGTCGAAGAAAATGGGGAAGCAAAGGTCTCGCAGGCCGTTTTCGTCACAAAACAGAATCTATGTTATGCGCTTCTAAAAGAGTGCCAATGTGAAACAAATATACATGATAACATATCCAACAGGGAAGATTTACATTGGCAAAGATACCATCGGGAGCCATCGATACTTCGGCAGTCCTGACATGGCCATTATAAATGAGGACTTTCAAAATCTTCCAGAATCAGTGCGAAAAGACTACACTGTGAGAAAGCAGATTCTATGGGAGTCAAAAACTGCTACAGATGAAGAATTATCGGCAAAAGAAGTTGAATTTATCCGTCAGTACCGGTCCAATGATCCAGCAGTTGGATACAATCGTTGGCCCAAAGTGAAATAAAGCGCATAACAAGTGAGTCCGAAACGACAGCCAAGGCAGTCTTTGCTGAACAACCCGGGAGATTGAGCATTAACCATCTGTAAGAAAGTCGGTGAAAGCCCTGGCTCCCTCTGGCTGCTGCCATTGGTCGTATCAAAACTAAGCTGGTTTTAGTTGGAGTTGACTATGCCTGAAATAAGCCGATTTTATGGTATAATAGTAGCCATGTTTTTCGGTGACCACAATCCACCGCATTTCCATGCTCGGTATGGCGACGAAAAAGTGGTCATCGAAATTGAGACCCTGCGTATACTTGAAGGCAATCTTTCGCCCCGTGCGTTGGGTCTTGTAATTGAATGGGCTTCTCAGCATAAGACCGAGTTGCTGCAAAACTGGGAATTAGCGAAAAGCAACCAGGCTCCAAGAAAAATTAAGCCTTTACAATAGAGAGGTAAATATCATGCTGAAAGATGTGATCTCCGCCGTTTACAAAGGCGAATATAAAATTGAAGTGACGTTTGAAGATGGTGTCACAGGAATTGTTGACTTTTCCAGGTACTTAAATCAAGGGGGAGTTTTTGAAAAATTTAAGGATTTGGAATTTTTCAAAAACTTCAATATAAATAAAGAACTCGGGGTGCTTACATGGGGTAATGAAGAAGTGGATATCGCCCCGGAAACACTTTATGCTGAAGCAACACACTCCGCTCTCCCGGACTGGACGAGGCCGCAACATGATTCTCCGGAGGAGCTATCGTTTCAGCCGACCTCATAAAACTCGACGGCTGCAATTGTCTCTCTTCGTCACTCCGGCGTGAAGATGTTGACCTTGTCCGTTGACACCACCCTGCCCGAAACACCGCAGAAACCCTCGGCCGTCATGGCGGCAAACAGGTGGGGATCGGGCGGGGTGTAGGCGGCAAACCGTTTTCCCTCTTCTGTTTTTCCGATGACAATTCCTTTGGTGGGCCCGTTGTGCCGGTCATACACCACGGTATAGGTTTCCACCGTGGCCCGGCCGGACGGGGTGGAATCGATCTGATTTTTGGGCCCCCGGTCCACTTCCTGCTGGCACTGGTGAACATCAGCGGTAACCGCGCTGTTGTCCGCCGCGGGGTGGGTGGAGCAGACCGCTGCCGAGTGCTTGGTCATATAAAAAGAGTTGCCGGTCACAAGGCCGATTTTGCCGGGATGGCGGCGCAGCACATCGGCCATCTGGACCATGGAATGCAGCACATAGTTGTTGCCCGGCCCGCCGAAGTATGGCAGGCCCCCGGTCACGGTCAGGGGCCGGGGATCGTTTTGGGCAATGCCGAGCATGTCCCGGGTGGCCTGAACCGCCACGGGAAAGCAGCTGTAAAGATCAAAAAAATCGATTTGATCGATGGTTGTTTTTGCCTGGGCCAGGGCGGCCCTACCCACGATGTCGATGGCAGGGGAAACGCCGTAGGCTTCGCGCTCCAGCACATGCCAGTGGTCGTGGGCCTCGGTATAGCCGTGCAGGTAAACCCGTTTTGACTTGTCAATGCCCATGCGGTCGGCATGCGCCTCGGAAGTAACGATCAGGGCGGCGGCCTGGTCCACGAAAAGCATGGCGTTCATCCGCTTGGTGTAGGGAAAGGCGATGTAACGGTTGTCACCCGACGCTGTGACAATCTCTTTTGTTGAGAAGGGCGCCTGAAACCAGGCATGGGGATTGTCCGCCGCAACTTCGGAAAAACGGTGCATCAGGTCGGCCATGGCATTCGCGTGATCGGCAATGGTGCGGCCATACCGCTCTCGAAGGGCGTTTTCAAACATGGGATAGACATAGGCGGGAATGGAAAGCCCGTGAATGTGCTCGGTTTCGCAGGCCCCGTCCGCCGGGCCCACCGGAGACAGCGGCGGCAAACAGTCGCGGTTCGACGACAGGCCCCAGCCGAAAAAACGGTTGTTTTTCACCGCCTGCTGCCGTGTGTGCTGGGCCTCGGCCCCGGTGAGAACGGCCAGTTCGGCCCTGCCCTGGGCGATCTGTTCCATGGCATGATGCAGCATGGAATGGGGCACGGTGCCGCCGAACCCGGAAACCCTGCACCGGGCATCGGCCAGCCCGAGCCGGTCGGCCACGCATCCTGCCACATTGACAATGCCGTCGTCGGAGAAAAGCGAAGTGGTCACCAGCAGATCGGTCTTTTCCACGGCCTGGTCCGTGAGGCCGGCGTCTTCCGCCGCGACCCGCACCGATTGCGCCATTAATTCCACCGGGGATCCGGTTTCAACGGGAGTCACCTGTCGGCGGGTCACCTGGCCGGCCCCGACAATCACGGGAACATGCAAAAAAGCCATATTTTCGTATCCTTGTTTCAGGGATTGTTTAAAAATTCACCGCAAAAAAACCGTCAAATCACCATACCAGAAATATCGGGGTTACCGGTAACGCAAATTAAAGGAGCAGCCGACGCCGCTCAACCCGGATATTTCATAAAGAACCGGGTCAGGTGCCTTTTACCATCCACTCTGAAATGGCGTTGATAAAGCGCTTGGGCGTAAACCGGTTAAAAAACAGGAAAAGCGCCCGCAGATGGGGCTCCGGCACATAGACCCGCTTTCCTTTGATAAAGGCCTTCACCCCCTTTTCGGCGATGACCGCCGGGCTGGCCTTGCCGGCAAAGCTGTAGAACCTCAGTTTTTTGGGAAAGCCGCCGCCTTGCAGCAGCGGGGTGTCGGTGTAGCCGGGGTTCAGGGTAGAAACAGTAACGCCGGTGCCTTTCAGCTCTTCATTTACTGCCTCGCTTAAGGCCTGAACAAAGGCCTTGGTGGCGCCGTAAACCGCGTGACGGGGGGTGGGTACAAAAGCCGACACAGAGCAGACATTCAGCACATGCCCTGATCCACGCTGCACCATCTCGGGAATAAACAGTCGCATCAGCGCCATATAGGCCCGCGCGTTGACAGCAACAAGCTGATCCTGATCGGCCAGGGAGAGTTCATGAAACAGACCGAATGCCATGGCAGCGGCATTGTTCACCAGCACATCGACGCGCGGCGAGCAGGCCTTGACCTGGTTGTAAAGGTCTTCCGGCCCCTCAGGGCGAGACAGTTCAGAGCTGACGGTCCATACCTCGACGGAACAGGTTTTCCGCAACGATTCGGCCCACTCCTTTAGAATGAGATCTTCTTTTGTCCCCTCGCGGGACATGAGAATCAGGTTGGCGCCCTCCTTTGCAAAACAGCGGGAAAGCGCCTTGCCGATACCGGAAGCGCCGCCGGTGATAAAAACCGTTTTACCCTTTAAATTGATCATTCCCATTTTTCACCCTCACGCCGTGCCGTTTTTTCGGCCAGGTGGTTTGGTGTTGATGTCAACGGTCCGGCCGTTTCGCCCGGATATTTCACGAGTTGATCTGGCCACGTCTCGCCCGAATATTTCACGAGTTGATTTGGCTGCGTTTAAAGCTTCCAGTCCACCCTGGGCGTGTCGCGCTTCACCGGGCCGTCGATCTTTCCCCTGGCATAGCCCACGGCAATACTGGTCACCGCGACATAAGGTTTTCCAATCCCCAGCTTTTTGCGAAACCCCGCCATCAGGGGCATGGAAAGCGGCTCCATGGGAAGCGACACATAGCAGGTGCCCAGGCCCAGGGAATGGGCCGCCAGCACCATGTTCTGGGCGCAGATGCCGGTATCCAGGTCCGGATTACTGATCCCCCGCTTGTCCTTGAGAATCAGGATCACCGCCGGCGCGTCGAAGTAGATGGCACCGTCCGTGTGGTCCGCTTTTTCCATGGCCGTGATGGGCCGGGGATCCATCTTGTTGATCGAAAACCAGCTGATGACACTGAACACGATCTTCTTGATCGTGGACCGTTTGCCGTCCTTTGCCATGTAGAGGTTCTTGAGCAGCCGCAGAGAGCCCATGGCCCGGCGCTCGAACTCCTTGATGATCTTCTGGTTGGTGATCACGATAAACCGGTAGGGCTGGCAGTTGCCCGCCGACGGGGCAAACCGTCCCGCCTCCAGAATGCGGGCCAGCAGTTCCCGGGGCACGGGCTTGTCCTTGAAGAGCCGGTTGGAGCGGCGGGTATAAATGGCCTTTTCCACCTCGGTGAGTTCCGGTTCAATGGTCTCATAGGGCTGTTCTTCGGCGCCCAGGGGATGGGGGGCCGCCATTTTCCCCTCCAGCAGCACCTTATACCGGCCCGAGGGAATCACAAAGCTGCCGGTCATGGTGATAGCGCCGGTTGGGCAGACGGCAATGCAGTTGCCGCAGTTGATGCAGGCCTGGGAGAATCCGCCGTAGCCCACGGGCTCGGGCACCTGGCCTTTTTCCCAACGGTATCCGTAGGTGGGGCAGGTTTCGAAACACCGGCCGCACTTGCTGCATTTTTCGGCATCAATGGTCCGGACGGGAAAATTCATATCCGGCAGATAGGCCTGTTTTAATGACTCAAACATGATGCTCTCCTTTTTCGCCCTGCGGGGCACTGGTTGTCCTTTTTCGATCAGGGGGTCAGCCGTGTCAGACCCGAATCACGTTGGGGGCATTGGGGTCAAACTGCTCTTCCAGCACCCGGGACAACATCTTTTCGGAAATGGTTTTGGGAATCTCGTCGACGATCTGAAAATAGGTGGGCACGGAGTTGCGCTCCAGTTCCGCCAGGCAGGTCTGCTTGACCCCCTCCACGTCCACGGTTCTTCCCGCAAAGGGCGCCATGGCCGCCACGATGTCGCTCTCGCCCGGGGCACCCGACGCGGCGGGCACGCCGTACACGCAGACCTCGGACACCGACTCGTGCTCGCCGATGATCTTTTCGATCAGGTCGGGCTGGACAAAATCGCCCTGGCGGCGGAGCCCGCCGCCCTTGCGGAAATCAAAATAGAAAAAGCCATCTTCGTCCTGGTGACAGATGTCGCCGCTGCGCAGCCATCCGCCACGGGTTTTCTCTTTTGATGCGTCGGCCTTGCCGTAGTAGTTCACCTCGGTGGGGCCGTTGACCATTCTGCTGATCAGCTCACCCCGAGCGCCCGGCGGCACATCGTTGTCGTTTTCGTCCACAACCTTCATCTCCACCAGTCCCTGGGGCGGCTTGCCGAATGAACCGACGGGACCGGAGCCCGGCGGGTTATGGGCCAGGCCCCCTTCCACCGCCGCGTACCATTCGTGAATTTTGACGCCGAACCGTTTTTCAAAGTCTTCCCAAATGGCCCGGGGCGTGCCCGCGCTGATCACCTTGCGTACCGGGTTGTCCGCGTCATCGGGCCGGGGCGGTTCGTTGTAAATGCCAGCCATCATGCCGCCCAGCAGGGAAAAAGTGGTGCAGCCGTACTTGCGACAGATGTCCCAGATGTTGCTCTTGGTAAACCGCTCGCTGATCACGGCGGGCAGCTTCTTGGCCAGGGACGGCATCAGGGTCACGGACTGGGCGTTGCCGTGGGTCAGGGAGAGCCCGGTGTAGGGAATGTCGTCGGACTGATACTGCCACAGGAAATCGGCCATGAAGGAATAAATAAGGAAGCGGTCTGCCTTGAGCACCACGCCCTTGGGGTCGCCGGTGGTGCCGGATGTGTGAATGATCTGAGCCGACGCACCTGCGTCAAAAGGCAGTGCCTTGTCAGGAATGTCGGTGTTGCCGGTTTCCAGAAGCTCGTTTAAAACCGGGTAGGCGCTGTTTTCCGGAACCTTGTGATGGGCCTTGTACAAAACCCCCACCACCGGCACATCTGAAATATCGGCCTTGATCTCCTCCAGGCTTTCCATAAACTGGTCGGCCACGAGAATGCCTTTGGATTTGGTGTTTTTGATCTGAAAGGCCAGCTTCCGCCCCCTGGACCGGGGATCAATGGGCACGGCCACGGCGCCGATGGAAACAGCGGCGAACAGGGCGTAGATAAACTCCGGATGGTTTTTCATAAGCATGGTAAAGGTGTCGCCCTTGCCGATGCCCGCCTTGAGCAGGGCATGGGCCGTGCGGTTGGTCTGCTCGAACAGATTTTGATAGGAGACAGGCTCTTCGGTGCCGTCCTCATTGACAAACCGCAGGGCCACCTTTTCCGGATCGTCGATCTTCAGGTTGACGGCCTTGAAGATGGACAGATCTTCGATGTTTCCTGATTTGTTTACATCCGACATGTTTCCCTCCTTGTTTCATTAAACAGGCAGCCCACAGAACCCGGAAAGGCCCTGCCGCCTGGACTTGAGCACATCAGAACGAAATTGACACCTGAACACCTTCCCATGGTCACGGCCTGACGGACGCAGTGGATCAGAAGTCAGCCTGAAGAATGGTGATCACCATGGCCGCTTCTTCGATGCCGATGTTGCCGCCGCCGTTTTCGGCCAAAGCAATACGGGCCCCTTCCACCTGCCGGCCGTCAGCCTCGCCCCGCAGCTGCCACACCAGCTCGGCGATCTGGCCGGCGCCGGTGGCACCCACGGGGTGGCCCTTGGACTCCAGGCCGCCGGAGGGATTGATGGGCAGCTTGCCGCCCAGCGTTGAGTGACCCTGCTCGGCAAAAATTCCGCCTTCGCCCCTGGGACAGAACCCCAGGGCCTCGGTGTTGACCACTTCGCCAAAGGCCGTGGCATCGTGGAACTCGGCCACGTCGATATCTTCAGGACCGACACCGGCGGCCTCATAGGCCACCTTTGCCACCCGCTCACCGATGTCGGGATCATCAAAGCCCCGGTCCATGCCGCCGCCCACCACCGTGGACAGGATCTTGACCGGCTTGGAGGCCCCCAGTTTCTTGATCATCTTTTTAGAACACAGGATGGCCGCGGCCGCGCCGTCGCCCACCGGCGCGCACATGGGAAGGGTCAGAGGATAGGCAATAGGCTGGGCCGCCAGCACCTCTTCCACGGTAAAGGGCTTGCGGTACTGGGCATAAGGGTTGTTCACACTGTGGTTGTGGTTTTTGGAGCTGACAACGGCCAGCTGCCGCTGGGTGAGGCCGTACTTGTCCATGTGCAGCCGGGCTCCCATGGCGTATATTTCCATGAAGGCACTACCGCCCTTGGACTCTTTTTCTTTCTTGGTTTCTCCCCTGGCCTCGGCCTCCTTGCGCTTGCGTTCGGCATCGGCCTTCATGGCCTGGACCAGCATTTCGATGACCTCCACGTCGGCAGAGGCGGAAAAGAGCTTGAGCCGTTTTTCCCGGTCATCCATGTACATTTTTTCCATACCAAGAACCAGGGCCACGTCATGAAGGCCCAGGGCAATGTCCATCCACGCCACCTGAAGCGCGGTGGCCGATGAACAGCAGGCGTTTTCCACGTTGGTGACGGGAATGCCGCCGATGCCCATGGCCCGCAGCACCACCTGACCCCGGATCGACTCCTGGCCGGTGACCAACCCCTGGTAGGCATTGCCGACAACAGCCACCTGGAGCTTATCCTTGGTAATACCGGCATGTTCCAGTGCCCGGTTGGTGGCGTCGGCGGCCAGGGTTTTCATGTTCTTGTCCATGTGCTTGCCAAATGGGGTCATGCCCACGCCGATCACATATACATCGCGCATTGTTCAGCTCCTTTTGTAGATGACAGATGGTTGGTAATTTTAAAGCCAAAAACAGTGAATTTTGTGCAAGAAGCATACCGCTGCCCGATAAAAAATAAACACCTGTTTTTTAATGCATAAACATATAAGCCAATCCGCCAATGTCCATATAAGGTCACAAGAATGTCCATATATGAACATTCAGGTTGATTTTTTAAAACAACCGGGTGACAATCCGGTCATGAAAAATTGTTAACTTCGACAGCGATAGCGATACCGATACCGACAGCGATACCGATTGGAAAGGAACAACAATGCCGGACAGTTTGGGGAAATCGATAAATAACACTGAAACAAAACATTGCTCCGACAGTGGCCGGTAGATGATTCCGCCCGTTGCAGCGCAGCCGAGCGCAAAGGCTTTTTCCGGAAGCAGGCGGGCAGGTTGTTTGAGCACCGCGAAGCGGGCGAGTTCCTGCCCGCCCCGGAAAAAGCCTTTGCGCGAGGGAAGCCGAAGGCCAAGCTGCGGGGCGCGCTTCTTTTGGTACTTTTCTTGGCGCCAAGAAAAGTACACTGATAAAGAGAACAAACAAAACGATCAAAGTCCATAAATTTCGATTTCGATACCGATACCGATACCGACAGCGATACCGATTTTGATTGGAAGGAGGAAGATGAATCCTGCACCCCCGCCTGCCTATACTGAAGAAGCGGCCCGCCTGGAGGTGGACCTGGCCCGGGCGGCCCTTGAAACGGCTGACCGGGAGGCGGCCCGGATCCATTTTCACAACGCGGTGGCCCGGCTTGCCGCCGGGGACCGGCCGGAAACCAGCCATGTGCTGGTGGCAGCCACCCTGGAGCTTTCCAACCTGAACTTTATTCTGGGCAAAGGGTTTGGCCAAACCATCCCCTTTCTCCAGGCGGCCCTGAAAGCGGCCGAACACCTGGGCGACCTTCGCTCAAAGGCCATGATCAAGCTGCACCTGGGCCGGCACTACTATTTTTCCAACCAGCGGTCGGCGGCCATTCCTTTTTTTCAACAGGGCAAAACCGAGGTGGAAGCCCTGGGGGACGAGGACATTCAGGCCGGCGCCGCCGAATTTGTCGGCCTTTACCACCACCTTCAAGGCATGTTCACCAAAGCCATCGCCTACTTTGAAGCCGCGGTGGAACGGTTTGAAACCACTCAGGGGCCCCTGGTACCCAACCCGTCGGCCCCCATGTGGCTGGGCTACTGTGCCGCCTACCTGGGCCAGTTTCACCGGGCCATCGGCACCCTGGACTACTACCGCCGCATGCTCCTGGAACGGGGAGACCGGGCACTTGCGGCCACCACCCGGGCCGTGCTGGGTATTGTCCTGCTGGAACTCAAGAAGAACAAGGAGGCGGCCATTCACCTGTCCGGCGCCATTTCTGAAGGGGAAAAGACCGGCAACGACCTGGCCCTCTATTTTGCCAGGGGCGGCATGGCCTACTACCACTTTGCCGAGGGCCGGCTGGAGGAGGCCAACCGCTACATCACCCACGCCATTGTCGAAGGGACCACCGCCGGCCTGGTCCGGCAGTATGCCACGCCGATTTTTCTGGAGATGGGGTTTGAACTCTACAAGGCGGGCAAGCCCATCTTTTCCGAAACCGAGATGCAGCGGGAAGTGATGCGCATCATGCGGGAACCCAACATTCATTTAAAGGGCGTGCTGCTGCGGCTGATGGCCGAGCAGCGCCTTTTTCTCGGTGCCGAGCCCGAAACCGTTGAAAAGGACCTGAACGCCAGCGCGGAATACCTGGCGCAGTCGGGCACCCCGGTACAACTGGCCAAAACCCGGTTTACCCTGATGCGCATTCACCTGAAGCGGGACGACCCTGCCGAAGCCCGGCGCCAGGCCCGAAAAGCCTGGAAAGAACTGGCCGGCTACGGAGAGACCTTTTTCCCGGACGACCTTCGCCACCTGCTTGCCGAAGAGCCGGCCCGGGAACCGACGCCGGAGGTAAAGGAGGAATTCCTGCTCCGGTTTATCGACATCATTTCCGAGCTCATGCCCGGCCCGGCGCCGGACCGGCTGTTTACCCGGCTGGTGCAGGCCACCAACCGTTACTTCGGCGCGGAACGGGGCGCCCTGTTCTGGTTTTCCGATACGCCGAAACAGACACCGGCCCTGCGTGCCGCCTGCAACCTGACCGAAACCGAGATCTTTTCCAACGCCTTCCGCTCCAATCTGGCCCTGGTGTTTGACGCATGGCGGGAAGGCCGGTCTATCCTGGTACGTCGGGGCGACAGGTCCGACGATCCCTACCGGGAAAAGGCGATTCTCTGCCTTCCCTTTCAAATCGAGGGTAAACCCAGGGGCGTGCTGTACCATGACAACGCCTATGTAACCGACTGTTTCAACTTCCTCGACCCGGCCCAGTTAAACCGGCTGGTCCACACACTGGGCAGCTATATCGAACACGCATGGGATCTTTCCCGGGGATTTGAAAAACTCCGGCCGCCACTGGCCGTGCCCTCCACCGTCACCGGAACGGTGGAGATCGTGGGGGAAAGCAGCCGGATCAAGGCCGTGCTGACCCAGGTGGACCAGGTGGCGCCAACGGACAGCACCGTACTGATCCTGGGTGAAACCGGCGTGGGTAAGGAGCTGGTGGCCCGGCGAATACACCAGCAGAGCCGCCGGTGCGATATGCCCCTGATCGTGGTGGACCCCACCGCCATACCCGAGGGCCTGGTGGAAAGCGAGCTGTTCGGCCATGAAAAAGGGGCTTTCACCGGCGCGGACCGCCAAAAAAAGGGGCTGCTGGAACTGGCCCACCAGGGCACCCTGTTTATCGACGAGGTGGGTGAGATTCCCAAGTCGATCCAGGTCAAGCTGCTGCGGGCGCTCCAGGAAAAGACCATTCAGCGCCTGGGCGGCACCAAGCCCCTTTTCTCCGACTTCCGGCTGATCGCCGCCACCAACCGGGACCTGGCCGGGCAAGTAGCTGCCGGCCGGTTCCGGGAGGACCTCTATTACCGGCTTAACGTCATTCCCATCACGGTGCCGCCCCTGAGGGAACGGAAACAGGACATCGTTCTTCTGGCCGCCTGTTTCCTGCGGCGCCACAGCCTGCGCCACAACCGGCCTGCAATGGTGCTGAGCCCGGAAGTCCAACAACGGCTTTGTGCCTATCCATGGCCGGGCAATGTGCGGGAGCTGGAAAACGTGATTGAGCGCGGGGTACTGCTCTCCACCGGAGACCACCTGGAACTGGACCTGCCCGCGGGCCATACGCGGCCCGGGGCCGATCCGTTTACCGACCTGCCCACCCTTGACGAACTGCAGCGGCGCTATATTCACCACGTGCTTGAAAAAACCGGGGGCAAAATCGCCGGGCCAGACGGGGCCGCCAAAATCCTTGGCATGAAACGCACCAGCCTGTATAACAGAATGAAGCGGCTGAATGTGCGGGGAAACCGGTAACGATTCGATACCGATACCGATTTGGATAATAAGGAAACGCAGTGCAAGAGGTTGCTCCCAACATTTTCATGATCACTGAACAAGGGGCCATGGGCGCCCTTATGCCGCCGGTCAACCTCTACGTGCTGGCCGGTTCCGACGGCTTGGTCTTTGACACCGGCTACGGCAGAAAGGCCATTCTGGAACACCTGGCAAAAGAGATGGAACGGATTCAGGCCGTGATGGCCGCCCGGGGCACACCGTTCGCCGTTACCCGGGCCCTTCCCAGCCACTCCCACCCCGACCACTTTTCAGGCCTTGGTTACCTGAAAAAGCGCTTCGGCATCCAGTCCATGCTCACCCCAAAAATGGCCGTCAATCTCGACCCGGCAAGATACCGGCGCCGGGCCCTGGCCTACTGGAAGTATGACATCGGCCTTCGAAAAAAGATGACCCTCACCGCCTACCTGGCCGTTATTCAATCCCTGCTGCTGGGCACCACCTTTATCGACCGGCCCGACACCTTTGTTGAGGAAAACAGTCAACTGACAATCAACGATGAGCCGTGGCAAATACTGCCGGCACCGGGTCACTGGGACGATCATGTCGCCCTGTACAGCGAAGATCGGGGCATTCTTTTTTCCGGCGACACCATTCTGCGCTCCATCACCACCTGGCTGGGTCCGCCCCTGTCGTCCATCTCCGCCTACACGCAAACACTGGAACGAATTCTGGCCCTGCCGAAACTGGACCTGATTTTAAGCGCCCACGGCAGCCCCATCAGAGAACCCCGGCAACGCATTCGCCAGATTCTGGCCCACCGGGCCCAGCGCACCGCCGATGTGCTGGCCGTGATCGCGCAAACCAGCGGCAGGGGGGCCACCATCAATGAAATCGCCGGCGCGCTTTACCGGGATGAGCACGCCCAGAAGCGGAATCTCGCCGACGGCTGGATCATTCTCACGCTGGAGGAGCTGGCAAGGGAAGAAAAAATAGAGGCCGTGGGAAACCGGTTTTTTGCGGCCTGAAAACAGACGGGGCTTCCTCTGGAGCTCTGCTTTTTATGCGGTGAATTTAAATTTTTAGTCGCTGCCAAAAAAGAGGTGACCATGAAAATTCATTATATGAACTGCGCCACCATGTTTCCGAAGCTGGCAAAATGGTTTGCGCCCCATCTTGCCACCGTACCCTCCATCTGTCTGCTGCTGGAAACCGGCACAACCTGCATCCTGATCGACACAGGTTTCGGCACCAGAGACATGGCCGATCCCCTTCGCCTGGGCCCGGCCAATCGCCTGCTCAACGCACGGCCCGACATTAAGGACACGGCCGTCTACCAGGTCGAACAACTGGGCATTGCCCCGGAAAGGGTGACGCATGTCATCTGCACCCACCTGGACAGCGACCATGCCGGCGGACTTTCCGACTTTTCCCATGCCCGGGTACATGTCCTGAAACCGGAATATGATGCCGTGTTTTCACCGGAAAACAGCGGAGAAAAACACCGGTACCGCCGGTGCCAGGTGGAGCATGGTCCGGCCTGGGTCCTGCACGATGAAAACGAGCTGTCGCCGGACCCATGGTTCGGCATGGAGTGCATTCGAAATATTTCCGGCCTTCCTTCTCAAATTGTGCTGGTACCCCTGCCGGGCCACACCCGGGGCCATTGCGGCGTGGCCCTCGAAACCGAAAAGGGCTGGGTATTTCACTGCGGGGACGCCTTCTATGTGAAACATGAGGTTACAGGGAAAACACCCCTGGGCGTCGCCTTTTTCCGGGCTGTGGCCCACACCTACCGGTTACAGGCCGCAAAACAGGTGGAACGGTTAAAAGCCTTGGTGGCTGAAGCGAAAGACCGCGTCACCCTGATCGGCTCCCATGATCCGGTTTCTTATAAACAATTTATCAAAAAACCGTTACAATAGTCTCTGTCTTTGGGATTAAAGGTAGAAACCGGACGACGCCGTAAAAAGTTCAAGTTCAAGGCGTCGCAAGCCCCGAGGAATGAGGCGTACTGAACGTACGCCGCAGTGACGAGGGGCGTAGCGCAACGCAGAAATTGGGCTTTTTACGGCGTCGTCAAAAAAGGAGGGAATCATGCACATCCTCATCACCGGCAGTTCCGGTTTTGTCGGCACCCACATGACGGCACAACTGCTGGACATGGGCCACACGGTCACCGGCGTGGACCGGTCGGCCGGCATGTTCCGCCATGAAAAGTTTGCGTATGTCCAGGCCGACACCACTTCCTCCGGACCGTGGCAGGAGTCCGTGACGGCAGCACAGGTCATCATCAATCTGGCCGGGGTCAATATCTTCCGGCGCTGGACCAGGGCCTATAAGCAGCTGATCTACGACAGCCGCATCATGACCACCCGCCGCGTCGTGGAAGCCCTGCCTGCCGACGCATCGGGCATTACCCTGTGCAACACCTCGGCCGTGGGATACTACGGCGACGGCGGGGATGAGATATTAACGGAACCGGGCACACCCGGCGCCGACTTTCTGGCCAGGGTCTGCGTGGCCTGGGAAAAAGAGGCGTTTGAAGCCGGAAAAAAAGGAGCCCGGGTGGTGGCCACCCGGTTCGGCGTGGTGATGGGGCCGGGCGGCGGAGCCCTGTCCAAAATGGTTCCGGCCTTCCGCCTGTTTGCCGGAGGGCCCCTGGGTTCCGGCAATCAATGGTTTCCCTGGATTCACATTGACGACCTGGTTGCGGCCATGGTGTTTGTGGCCACCCATGACAAGGTAAAGGGACCGGTCAACTTCTGCGCGCCCAACCCGGTTCAGAACGCCGATTTTGCCAGAACCCTCGGCCGTGTCCTGAACCGGCCCGCTTTCTTAAAAGTGCCCAAATTCGCGCTTAAACTGGCGGCCGGTGAAGTGGGGGGGCTGATTCTAAACAGCCAGCGGGCCGAGCCGGAAAAACTCATGGCCAACGGCTTTGTCTTCCGTTACCCGGAGCTGGAGCCGGCCCTGCGGGCATCGGTATAAAGCCGTCTGGTTTCAGGTGCGGCTCCTCAATCGAAAACGCTGCCAGCATACCATCCCAAACACGAGGAAAACCACTGCCACAGCGCCCCCGGTGATCCCGTTTGCCACGCGCTGCAGAAAAGAGACCTTGAAAGGAAACGGCTGATATCGGGTAAAGGCATACGCATCTTCGATCTGATCCACGCGAAAATGATCGCCCGGCCGGCATCCGTTGGCTTCCGGGAAAACAAAGCAGGCCGGATTCTTGATGTTCAGATATCCGTTTTCAGCCGCCAGCACCGGCCCCGGCCTTATTCCCCTAAACGGAAAGGTCTCCAGAAAATATCCGAATATGGAGTCGTAACAGAACATCTGAGACTGATGATCTGTCATCGTGTCATTCCGGTTGATCCGCCAGTCCACCCTTCCGTTCTCGTCGACGCACGCGCCGATATGGGTGATCATTGGCCGCACCTCCCCGCTTCTCACTGCGTGATAGGCGTCAACAATAGACTCGGGCGAATACCTCTGTGAATGATAGTACGCCCGGTCCGCCGTCATGTTCATGAGGATCACCGCTGCCGCGCCCGCAGCAGCCAGCACGGAGCGTGTTTTTAGAGAAACCGGGGTTTTTTCCATGGCAATGCCGGCCATGAGAATAACGACCGGGATATACATGCAGAACCACCGGACGCACTGGGTGCTGTTCTTGATGATCGGAACGGTTTTCAACCATTCACCCCACACCGGATAATATGTGTTCAAAAACACGGGGACTGCCATCAACAGGCAGACGACAAAAAAAAGAAGCCCGCGTTTCAGGGAAAAAGCGAAGCGGCGTTCGTTAACAGGTCCCTGCATCAAACGAAACACCACTGCGGCTGCCACCACGACAAGCGGTACCGGGGTCAGGCCGAAATCAAACTCGTGCGGCCCCAGGGGATACGGCTGATGGATCATGCGGCTCGTGAAAAAAATATGGGCCGATCCGGTGAAAAGGGCCCGGTAAACGGCGGAAAGCGTATCCACGATACCATCGAACTGGGGCAATGCGTAATGGGTCCGGGGAAAACGATTGAGAAAATGAAAAATTGCGGAGAGCTTGGCGGCGGACAATGCAAGGGCAAGAAAACAGGCCGTCAGGTACTGCAGCATAAAAATCTTTGTGGAGAACCGATCGGGACGGAGAAGAAGGCAGATCAGGCATACAACCAGAACCGTCAGCACAAACGCCGGCAGAACCGACTGCGCTCCTGAATAGAGCATATAGGTAATGATCAGTCCGGCCGCGATTGTATCCCCGGTAAGCATCCATCGCCCCCATGCTCCGGCAGGCCGCTGCATCAGCAGCAGAACGGCGCACCAGGGGACCAGCATGAATGAATGGTAATCGATATGACCGATCCGCATCCTGGAGGCAAAAAAACCATTAAACAGAAACAGCGTGGCGCAGAAAACCGCAACAGACACCGACACGCTGAAGCCCCTGCGCATCAGAACAAAAAAGCCTATAAACCCCAGTACGCCGAACACCATCCAGGTGCAGATAACAGCAGCAAGCGGGTCCATCAGAAAAGTCAGGAACTGGGGCACGGAATAAAAATGATTGACCGGATGGGCAAACACCGGGGCCCCGCCGCAGAAAGCCGGGGAAAACCAGTAAACCGGCCAGAGACCGTTGGTCTTAAACCAGAAATAGCCGTCCAGCAACTGGGGCAGCTTCAGGCCGTAATCATTACCCAGCATCCCGCTGCTGTTCGGAAAAAAGGGGATAAAATTAAAATAGAAAAAAATCCATGCGGCAACAGACGCAGACAAAAGCAGGATACAGGATTTCAGCCTGAGCATCTCACAAAACCCGGGAAAAGATTGGAAGGATATTTTTGTTTATCATCATCCGAATTAAAATCGGCGGGCGGCACCTGCAGCTTCTCGGGCTGTGCAAAGGCACCAGGAAAAATAGCTGTCGATATTATCAAGGCCTTTTTGAGCGTCTTACCGAAGGAAAATCTTCCAGATTCGTATGGGGTAAAAAAAGCGCTGATGTAAATTCGCTCATAAACTCGTTGTTGCTGGAAAAATCCACGTAGGTCATGCTGTTGCACACATGAACCGCCTCCTTGCGGTGTTTTTCCGAAAGCAGGGCCATGTAAGCTCCGGCGGCAGAGCTGTTGCCCATGTACTTGAATTTTGCCCGGTCGATGTCGGGCAGCAGACCGATGGTAATGGCCTTTTCAATGTTTAAAAACTGGCCGAACCCGCCGGTGATGATCACCTGATCAAGCATGGAAAAATCAATGCCTGCCTGGCGCAGCAGCACGGTGAAGCCGGCATAGACCGCGCCCTTGCTGCGAATGATGGTGTCGATGTCCGACTCGGTAAACACGATATCCTGGCCCACGGATGTCTGGTCGGCCGTGGCCACAACAAAGGCCTTTTCATCGCCGATGGCGGCCATGCGCGGATGGTCCGCGTCCAGGGCAAATTTGCCGTTGGCCTGAATGACACCGGTCATCAGCATCTCGGAAATCAGGTCGATCATGCCCGACCCGCAGATACCCCGGGCCGGTTTGCCGCCCACCACTGAAATTTCAGACACCATGGTATCTTCGTCAATTGCCACTTTTTCAATGGCTCCCTCCTCGGCCCGCATGCCCCAACGCACGCCGCCGCCTTCAAAAGCCGGTCCGGCCGAGCAGGAAGCGGTAAGCAGCCACTGGTTGTTGCCCAGCACGATCTCGCCGTTGGTCCCCACGTCGATGAACAGGGTCATGGCCTCTTCCCGGTGAAACCCGGTGTAGATCAGGCCTGAAACAATATCACCACCCACGTAACCGGCCGGGCCGGGCATGATAAACACCGCCGCGTCCGGATCGGCCTTGATCCCCACTTCGATGGCCTTGAGTATGGGAAACTCCGAAACGGTAGGAACGTAAGGTTCACGCCGGATGTTGCGCGGCTCGATGCCCAGCAGCAGGTGGGTCATGACGGTGTTGCCGGCCAGGGCGATGTTGGTGACCTCGCGGCGATCCCGGCCCGCGGCAAACAGTGCTTCATTCAACAGGCCGTTGATGGTGGCAAGGGCCATGGTGCGCAGCTTTTTAACGCCGTCCTTTTCCGAGCACACAATCCGGTTGATCACGTCATCGCCGCAGGCCGCCTGCCGGTTATGCCCGGCGGTGGCGGCAATCACCGTGCCATCGGTCATATCCACTAGGTAGACCACGATGGAGGTGGTGCCCACGTCAATGGCCAGGCCCAGGCCGGGACCGGCCGAGTTCCCGGCATTTAAACCCACCACCTCATTGGAACAGCGCTTCTTCAGGATATGGGCCGTGACATGGAAGTTCTGGCTGCGCATGACCGAGGCCATGTCCCGCATGACCCGGAGCCCCATGTTCATCCGGTCCAGATCATACCCCTGCTGCTTGAGCCCCCGGTTCAGCCGGTCCAGGTCGCTGACCGCATCGTCCATGGTAGGCGGCGCAAGCTCCAGGGACACCGACTCGTGCATGAGGGTAATCTCCGCAACCAGTCCCTTTAACCGGTCGGTCACCTCGGCGCCCATGCCGGCCACCTGGAGTTTCTTCTCCAGCGTCTCCTCGGGAATGCGCACCGTCACATCCCCGGAAAGTTTCGCCTGGCAGGCCAGCACGTAACCGGTTTTCTTTTCATCATCAGTAAGCAGCGGCGTTGAAGGATGGTCCACCTTACCGGAAACCACCACCAGCTTGCACTTGCCGCAGGAGCCCTTGCCGTTGCAGGAGGCGTTTAATGGCACATCTCCGCTCTTTGCCGCGTCCAGCAGGGTGCTGCCGGCCGCCAGGGTGACCACCTGATTGTCGGGGTGAAAAGTGACGGTACACTCCTTCTTCTCCTCAGCGCCAACATCATCCAGTCCGCCGCTGTGTTTTGTCATAAACCAGATCGGGCATGACGACCGGAACTTGCAATAGAGCTCAGGGTCACGGCACTTGAGACACTCCTCGCACATATAGGTGCCGTGCTTCAGGCAGGCATAGTTGGTATCCCGGTCCGGGTGGTTTACGCATTTTCCCATGATGTGCTTCCTCGATTCAGATCAGTCGATCAATTTTTATAGTCCCAGCAGCGCGTCGAGTTTTTTCTCCTTTTCCAAGGCGTAAAGCTCATCACACCCGCCCACGTGAACCTCGCCGATAAAAATCTGGGGCACGGTGGTGCGTCCCCCGCTGCGTTTCACGGCTTCATCCACATAGGCCGGGGTATGGTCCACCCGGAACTCGGTATAGGAAACCTTTTTCCTGTCCAGCAGGGCCTTGGCCCGAATACAGAAAGGACAGGTGCCTGTTGTGTAAATTTCAATCGCCTTGATCATGTCAAACCTCCTTGTGATTCCACTTCGTCGATAAACCTTTGCCACTTTCCCTTGAACAGATCACCGGGCACGACGTCCAGGGTGCGCAACTCCAGGGTGGGGGCACTCATGTTGAGCCGCACATCGGTAAAAATGGTTGTCATGTGGTACAAAAACGATTCAAAGGCCGGGTTCCGGGTCTGCCAGTAGGGAATCTCGGCGCCCAGCACCACCGCGTCCATGCCCACCCGCACGATATCCCGGGCCAGGTCGGCAGCGGATGTATCCCCGCCGGGCCGCAGGTAGGGCATGCCGCACCGGGTGGGATCGGTGTTGTCCCAGATATCCCGGCGCTCCGGTCCCATGCGAAAATCCGGGCTTCGGCCCAGTCGGTCCATCAGGCCGAACAGGGTCGGCATCTCGTCAATACTTAAAAGCAAGGCGTGCAGATGAATGGAGGCCGTGCCCTTCATCATCTCGTGGCCCCGGGTGCCGCTTTTTGCCAGCCTTTTGTGAAGATTGACATACCGTTCGCTGGTCAGGCAGAGCGGCCCTTCCCCCCGACCCGGCATATAGGGCTCCGGTGTGTAGTCCACACCACACTCCCACCGAATGGCATCATTGATGGTGTCAATCTCTTTTAAAGTGGCATCAAATTCTTCATCGGCACCGGGCAGAAGGGGCATGCTATGGTACTCGATCTGGCCGCCGGGCTCAAAGGTGACATGCATGCCGTGGTTGTTCTTCAGGTACTTGCCATCATGAACAAACCCCATCTCGGCAAGACACCCGTGCATCTTTTTCACGCAGTCCGACGTGGGCGGCTCTTTTGCCAGAAACTCGTATTCAAACCCGTAAGTGCGTACAGCACCGGGCGCAAGCTTTTCAACAATGCGGACCAGAAGCTGTTCGGCATAGTCCTCGATAAGGTTTTGCCGCGGGTACTGAACCATAGTGTTCTCTTCCTTCTCCTGCTCTTTCTCTTTCTCTTACTCTTACTCTTACTCGTGCTCGTGCTCGTGCCCGTGCCCGTGCCCGTGACCGTGCTCGCAATCGTGACCGTGCTCGTAATCACATACCAGTATCAGTTGGATTTCGATCAAGGGCAAGAGTACGAGCACGAGCATGATTTTTTAATACGTCCCACACGGGATATTTTACCCCCTCGAACCCTTGAATCCTTGAATCCTTGGACCCTTTCATTATTTTTCCATAAACCGATCATACCACAATGTAAACACAATCACCGCAAACACCCGGTCCGCCTCGGACACCAGGGTGTGAGGCCCGATGTTGTCGCTGGTGATATTTTCCACAAGCCTTTTAAATATGGCGGGATCGACAATCCCCTGACGGGCTACCATATCGCCACGGACCACTTCCTGAATCGGCTCCGGAAGCCGGTCCGGCTCGGACAGCCAAGGGGCCAGGGGAATGGTAAAGGGCTTCTTTTTGCGAAAGGCGGTTTGTCTGTCCAGCACACCGAACCGTTCAAAGGCCTGGCGGCACACCACCTTTTCCATGCCGGCGAAAGTATCCAGTTTCAGGTGAACAGGCAGCCGGGCCGCGAATTCGGCCAGCCGGTAATCCAGAAACGGGGTACGGGTCTCAAGCGAATGGCGCATGGAGAGTTTGTCCAGCCGCAGGATCACGTAGTCGGGTAGCCGGGCCCGGCATTCAAAGGCAATGGCCGTGTTCACCGGGTGACCGGCCGGATCGACCGTCGGCAGAGCATCCGCGGGGAAAGCCGTATCCAGACCGCCCCGGCCCAGCAGCTGTTCAAGAAACGGAGCGTCAAACAGCAGTTCGCTCTGAATATACCGTTTTGCCGGATCCCCGTGCCGAACGGCCAGGTAGGGCAACAGTTCAGGATACGTCGCTGCCAGTTCTTTCTGGTCGGCCGGCAAAAGCGTGGGATAGGCATGGGCCGCGGCCTCGACAAGAAACTTGCGGTACCCGGCAAATATCTCGTCTGCCCCCTCCCCCGTCACCACCACCTTGAGGTGGCTTCCGGCCAGTTCACACACCTGGTCGGTGGGCAGAACGGTTCCCAGTGAAACAGGCTCCTCAAGCGACTCAACAATGCCGGGGAGCCGCTCCAGCATAAGCCTGTCGCAGGACTGGACGATATGGTCACACCCGGCAAACCGCCCGCTGTTTGCCGCCAGAAAGGCGTTTACGTCTGCCAGCTCATTATATGCCTGTTCCTCAAAAGCGATGGTAAACAGACGGGCCGGGCCGCGCAGGGCCACTGCCTGTGAAGCCACGGCCGACGAGTCAATGCCCCCGCTGACAAGGGCGCCCACCTCCACGTCGGAACGAAGCCGAATGCGCACGGCGTCGGAAAAAAGATCATAAAAGGTTTCCTGGGCCGCTTCAGGGGTCATGGCCGGCTCGGGCCGGTCCGGCTGGTAGTTCCAGTACCGATGAATCTCATGTTTGCCGGTGCGCAGGTCGTAAATCAGAAAGCTTGCCGGCGGCAGGCGCAGCACCCCCTCAAAAAGGGTCTGCTCTCCCGGCACATAGCGGTAGGTGAAAAAGGTAGCCAGCCGGGCCTCGTTAAGCCTTGCCGGCCGGCCGCTTCCGGCCAGCAGGGGTTTGATCTCCGAGGCAAAGACGAAGGTGCCTTTATGGGTCGTGTAATACAGGGGCTTGATGCCGAACCGGTCCCGAAAGAGCACCACCCGATGATTTACCGGATCATAAATGGCCCCGCCGTACATGCCGTTCAGATCGTTTACAAAATCGAGCCCCTTTTTTCGATAGGTATGCAGGGCGGTTTCAATATCCCCTTTGGAGACAAAAGACTGGCCGGCCAGTTCCCGGCGCAGCTCCAAATAGTTGTAGACCTGCCCGTTGCACACGATGGCAGCGCCATCTTCGGGACAGACAATAGGCTGCATACCGGTTTCAAGATCAAGGATGGAAAGCCGCGCCAGCCCCAGGCCGATCCGCCGATCTTCGGGGCCATCAAACACCTGCTCCCGCCGGTCATCCGGACCCCGGTGACGTTGCAGTTGTCCCATCCGTTCCAGGCGGGCCAGCACCTGGTTTTCGGCCAGTGATCGGGTTATGATGCCGCTGATGCCGCACATTATCTACATTCAATAAATTCGATGGGTTGAATAAAAAATGATTCTAACACAGACCGACTGCGGAGGCACGGGGATTTGTATAAAAAAATGGGGCGGGCTCGAAAGCCCGCCCCGAGTTACAGATTCCCGTCCGGTTAGGAGGGGGAGGAGGGGAGTCCGGAGCATGGAATCTGCGACTCACATCGTTAGGCCGTTTCAATTGCCCGGCGATCCGCCATGTCCACAAGGATCCGTTCCCGGGTTTTGTCGATGCCAAGCTGCTGGCGCTTTTTGTCAATATGGGCGATCATCATGCGCGCCATTTCATAGGGGTCAACGGCAAACCCCCATTTTCCCATTCCCTTTTCTTCAAGTTCCTCAAAGAGCAGCTTCTGGAACCGGGTTCCGTCTACAACGGGAAACGTCACACCAAATACTGTATAGACGCCGGATGCCACAAAATAATGACCGATGGAGATGGCTTTTTCGCTCATCCACTCCGGCGCGGCGCCTGCCGCCGGAAGATCGGCAATGGACTCTCCAAGGCCGCCGGTTTTCACCATTTCAGCCGCGGCAATCAAAATGCGGCTGTTGTCCACGCAGGAGCCCAGGCCCAGCACCGGCGGCATGCCTACGGCCTCGCACACTTCCTGCAACCCCGGTCCGGCAAGGACCGCTGCTTCAGGCGTTGTCAGGCCCGCCTTGGCCAGCGCAATCTGGGAACATCCGGTCTGAAGCACCAGCACGTCATTTTTGATCAGCTCCTTGACCAGCTCCACATGGACCCAGTCCTGCCTGACTCTTGGATTGGTGCATCCCACGACCCCGGCTACGCCTCGTATTCTACCATTAATTATGTTTTCATTCAAGGGGGTAAATCCGGACCGGAAGCTTCCGCCCAGCATGTAATTGATATATTCGTAAGAAAATCCGTGCACTCCCTTGTTGATGATCTGTGGAATTTCAATGGCGGCGGTCCTGTTTTTAAACCGCGAAATGGCCTTGATAACGATTTCATCCGTACAGTCAAGGGGTTTATGTTCATTAAAATCAATATGAACCGCGCCCTCTATGTGGCACCTTGTATTGGTGGTAAACAGCGGCGTATTATAGCAGTCCGCCACCTTGGCAAGCCCCTGCTTGATGCACTGCACATCCACGCACATGGCATCCACGGCGCCGGTCACCAGCACCGCTTCGGTGGACATGAAGTTGCCGGCATGGGGAATGCCGTGTCGCACCAGCATCTCGGCGCCGGAACAGCACATACCCACCAGATTGATACCGTCGGCGCCGGCTGCCTTGGCCGCCTCCACCAGCACCGGCGCGTTGACCGACACCAGCATGGACTCAAACAGGTTGGGCTCATGGCCATGAACAATGATGTTGACCATATTTTCTTTTAGCACCCCCATGTTCACTTCCACCTGAACCGGCGAAGGTGTGCCAAAGAGAATGTCTGAAATCTCGGTAGCCACCAGGGATCCACCCCACCCGTCTGCCAGGGCGGTGCGGCTGATCTGGCGGGTGATGTTCTCATACTGCTGATCCACCCCCATGTGGGTCCGGTGCATCAGTTCCATGATCTCCCGCATGGCGCCCCGGGGAACAATACCCTGTTTTCGCCATGTTTCAAGGGTTTTAGGCGGTACCCGTTTGGCAAAAGGTATCTCTCCTTCTATCTGGGTATAGGTTTTTTCCAGTTCATTATATAAATCCATTGCGATATCAGAAACTTCCCTGCTATCGGTTTCAATACCCACAGACTGAGCCACTTCCATCAGTTTCTTGACATCCTTGATGCCATACTCCTTAATATGGCCGTTTACCACCTCCCGGAACAGGTCCAGCATTGACATACCATGATCTGTGTGGGCCGCCGCACCCGAAGCCACCATTCTCGCGAAATTACGGGACATGATTGTATCAATGTCGGCACCGCACACCCCCACTTTCCCGTACGGGTCCTTTGAATTGAGCCTGCAGGGACCCATGGAGCAGTGCTTGCAGCAGGCTGAATCCGCCCCGATGGGACATGGTTTCATGGAAGCGGCACGGTCAAAGGCGGTCTCAACGCCGTCCCGCTGGGCCTTGTCCAGCATCTGACGTGTGGCTTCGCATATGGTTACGCTTCGGGTATCAAGTTTTTTTATTTCACTGGTATCGATTTTCGCCATATCTTCCTCCTTCGTGGATGAGTTGTTAACTTTTAAAACAATACATCCAAAAAGCGTGCCAAAATATACCACATTGTGGGGTTATCGGTTCTGAACGCCGCATTCGAATGAGTTTCCTCCCAAAATGGTTTGATTAATATACAACAGCTTGTTTTAAAAAACAATAAAAATTTTATGATCCCTCTCTTTTTCGGAACGGCCTTGTGCAATCCGGAATTTCGGTAGAACTGACGAGTAGAAAAGTGCCCCGAATAAGGACGGCAGAACAGGTGTGTTTCATTTTAAAAATCGGAAAAAGGAACAATCGTGGGAAAAGGTGGGCCAACATTATGGATCAAAAAAACCGGCACCAGGATTCGAGACTATCCTGGTGCCGGCAGACAAGCACCCCTTCAGTCGGGGATTGAATAAACAGCGCTACGCTTCAATCACCTCGGCCTTGTTGATCACCACCGGGGTCTGGGGCACGTCATCATGCATGCCCTTTCTGCCGGTGGCCACGCCCTTGATCTTGTTGACCACACCATGGCCCTTGACCACCTTGCCAAAGACCGCGTATCCCCACCCCTGGGGATTTTTGGCGGTGTGGTTGAGAAAATCATTTTTCTTCACATTGATAAAAAACTGGGCCGTGGCACTGTTCGGATCCGGTGTGCGGGCCATGGCCACGGCATAGGCGTCATTTTTCAATCCATTGTCCGCCTCGTTTTCAATGGGCGGGCCGGTGGGCTTTTCCTTCATGTCCACATCCATACCGCCGCCCTGAATCATGAATCCGTCGATAACCCGGTGAAAAATGGTTCCATCATAATGCCCTGACCTGACATATGAAACAAAGTTGGCCGTGGTTTTCGGCGCCTTATCCTCAAAAAGCTCCAGTTCGATCTCTCCCATGCTGGTATCCAGTCTGACGTTCATCGGTGTCTCCTTGTTTTCCGGTTGAAATAATGCGCACTCTTTTCGCCCATGCACAAAACAGCCTTCTTTTTGCCCTTAATCAGAAAAAAAAGCAAGGCCATTGCAACCTGCGGGGACAGACCGCCGGCCCCTGGCCGATTCGCGTCCTGCGCCTTGCATCTGCGGCCAAATCAACGCGTGAAATATCCGGGCTAAGAGGATTGCAAAACCGGGGGGATGGAGTTATATAAGCGTAAAAACAAAAAAACCGCCGGGCATCAGCCATGGCCGGCAACAAAACATCCATTCAGGCAAAAAGGATCAGTCATGACAACTGGCGACGCGCCCACCCGGGTTCGGACAGGAGAAGAGATCGACACCCGGAAACTGATGGACTTTCTGAAGGATCAGGGCTTTGAAACCGGCCGGGAGATGGAGGTCCGGCAGTTTCAGGGCGGTTTTTCCAACCTCACCTACCTGGTCCGCATGGCCGGACGGGACTATATTCTGCGGCGGCCCCCGTTCGGGAAAAAGGCAAAGTCGGCCCATGACATGGGACGGGAGTATGCCATTCTAAAGGCCCTGCGGCCCCACTTTCCCTACTGCCCCGAACCCCTGGTCTATACCGAGGACCCGTCGGTCATGGGATGCCCCTTTTACGTGATGGAACGGATCGACGGTATCATCCTGCGAAAAGAGCTGCCCGAAGGGCTGACCATGGCCCCTGAACAGTTCAACACCCTGTGCCGTCGGCTGGTGGAGGTGCATCACGAGCTGCACGCCCTTGACTACACGGCCATCGGCCTGGAAAACTTCGGCAAGCCTCAAGGATACGTCCAGCGGCAGGTCACGGGCTGGTGCGGCCGGTACCGGGACGCCCGGACCCCGGATGCGCCGGATTTTGAAACGGTCATGGCATGGCTGACGGACCACATGCCGCCGGACGACAAAACACCGGCCCTGATACACAATGACTTCAAACTGGACAACGTGGTGCTGGACAGAAACGATCCCAGCAAAATCATCGGGGTCCTGGATTGGGAAATGGCCACCATCGGCGACCCCCGCATGGACCTGGGCAACTCCATGGCCTACTGGGTCCAGGCCGATGATCCCGAAGAGGACCAGCTGCGGCGGATGATGCCCACCGACCATCCCGGGGCACTGACCCGAAAAGAGATCGTGGACTATTACCGGCAGCTTTCCGGCAGGGACATGAGCGGGTTTGATTACTACTACTGCTTCGGCCTGTTCCGCCTGGCCGTCATCGCCCAGCAGATCTATTACCGATTCTACCACGGCCAGACGAAAAACGAGGTGTTCGGCCTGCTCATCTCCGCGGTCCAGATCCTGGAGCGGGACGCCCTGCGCGTCATACAGAACTCAAAATAGACCCGGGCGCAACAACACAGCAAAGGACACCCGCATGAACGGAAAAACCGTCCGCCAGACCCACTGCACCATGGCCAGCGTGATGGAGCCCGCCGACGCCAACCCCGCCGGCCTGGTCCATGGCGGGGTGGTGATGAAATTGATCGACAATGCCGCCGGCGTTGTGGCGGTGCGCCATTCCCAGACCGTGTGCGTCACCGCGTCCATTGACCGGCTTGATTTTCACAATCCCGTTTTTATCGGCAACCTGCTGGTGGTCAAGGCCGGCCTCAACCTGGTGGGCAAAAGCTCCATGGAGGTGGGGGTGCGGGTGGAGTGCGAAGATGTTCTCACCGGAAAGGTCACGCACACGGCTTCCGCCTACCTGACCTTTGTGGCCCTGGGGCCCGATTTTAAACCGGTCACAGAGCCTCTCCCCTCACTGGTCCTGGAAACCGACGACGAGAAACGGCGCAACCGTGAGGCCCTGCGGCGGCGCGAGGTGCGGCTGGCGGAAAAGACACGGGAAAAGGCGTGCCAGACCAATGCCGGGCAGTGTGAAATATGACCGGATGATATTAGTCGAAATCACATGAGGGGCATGTTGGACCATGCCCCTCCATCAGTTGGTGCTACTTTTTGACCGTACTGATGCCCAGCGGTGCGTAAAGCGGGCAATATCCCGTCACCGCGGTCATCAGGAAGGTGCCGCTGAAGATCAGCAGCAGTGCCCAGTATCCGGGCAGCCGGCCCGTCAGAAACAGCGCAATGATAAGAATGCCCAGTATGGCCCGAACGATCCTGTCGATGGTTCCTTCGTTTACCTGCATGACTGCCTCCTCGGTTAAGCGTTGAACGTCCCATGGCGCCCGGCCCCTTTGGCAAAGCGCCCTGCCCCGGCCACGGTCTCACCGCTTTTGATGGTGGCCAGCCCGTGGGCAAACTCGTTTTTCATGGCATCGGAAAAACTCAAGTTGATTTGTTCATAGGCAGACCGCCGGTCGCTGCGCAGGCACGCCTGGGGAAAGGCGGCAATCTGTTCCGCCAGCCTGGTTGCCTCGGCAACCGCGCTGCCGTCGGCCACCACCCGGTTGGCCAGCCCCATCTCGCGGGCTTCGGCGGCCCCCACCGGCCGGCCGGTGAGAATCATGTCAAGAGCCCGGGAAAGGCCGATCAGCCGAGGCAGCCGCACCGTGCCGCCGTCAATCAGCGGTACGCCCCAGCGCCGGCAGAAGACGCCGAACACCGCGCTCTTTTCGGCCACCCGCAGGTCGCACATCAATGCCAGCTCAAGCCCACCGGCCACGGCATAACCGGCCACCGCCGCGATCACCGGTTTTGAAAAGACCATGCGCGACGGACCCATGGGGCCGTCGCCCCCGGGTTCGATCCGATTGACATCCCGGCCCACTGATGCAACGGCCTTAAGATCGGCGCCGGCGCAAAAATTCCCCCCCGCGCCGGACAGCACCGCCACCCGGGCATCCCCATCCGCCTCAAATGCCTGAAACGCGGCGGAAAGGGCATCGGCCGTGGGCCGGTTCACCGCGTTGCACACCTCGGGCCGGTTGATGACAATCAGCGTCACCGGCCCCTGCTTCTCCGTTATCACCCGCATGACACCCCCCTCGAGGGTCAGGACTCCGGAATTTTCCTACACGTTCCGCGCAGCTTCGTACCCTTCATGCACCGCAAACACGATCTTTCTGGGCTGGCGGGCGTCACCGATGGGAATCACCTCGTAACCGGACAGGGACTCCAGCAGGTCCGTATTCGGCCGGGAGCCGATGGCCACCACCACGGTGTCTGCCTCAATGAGCTGCTCCTCGCCCTCCACTTCGCCCACCACGCCCTTGCCGGTGATCTCTTTAACCTTGAACCGGTTGGTCTGCTGAATGCCCAGCTCGCCCAAGGTCTTCATCACCACCCACTTGGTGCCGGGACCGATATTATGCCCCATCTTGTCGAGCATCTCAAGCTGGGTCACGGCTTTGCCGTCATGGGCCAGGTGCATGCACACGTCGCACCCGGTGCCGCCGCCGCCGATCACGGCCACCTTGTTGCCGGCCACCGGTTCACCGGCCATCACCTGCCAGGCGTGCATCACATTGGGTCCATCAATTCCTTTTATTGGCGGATCCGCGGGAACGGCCCCGGCCGCGTAAATCACCACGTCCGGCTTGATGGCCCCCACGGTATCCACGGTTGCTTCGGAATTCAGCCGGACATCCACGCCCAGCTCTTTGAGCATGGCGTCAAAATACTCTCCAACCAGGGCAAACTCGCCGAAATTGGGGGTCTGGGCCGCCAGGTTAAGCTGCCCCCCCAGCTTGCCGGCCTTTTCCAGCAGCACTACGTCATGACCCCGCAGGGCTGCCACTCGGGCCGCCTCACACCCACCGGGGCCGCCGCCGACCACCAGCACCCGCCTCTTTTGATCCGCCTTCTGAAGCGCTCCCAGGGCCTCCTCCCGGCAGGCCTCGGCATTGATGGCGCAGGCCACGGGCTTGCCTTCAAACAGGCTGTCCATGCAGTTCATGCAGGCAATACAGCGCCGGATAAGGTCGGGCCGGCCCTGCTTGATCCGATTGGGCAGGTCCGGATCGCACACCAGGGGACGGGCCATGCTGACCATGTCCGCCTTTCCGGACGCCAGGATATCTTCGGCCAGTTCCGCGCTGTTGATGCGGTTGGAGGCCGCCACCGGCGCGTGGTCCAGGGCGCTTTTTATGCCCTCGGACATCCAGACAAACCCGCCCCTGGGCACGTTCATGGTGATCATGGGCTCCTTGGACTCGTGCCACCCGGCGGTTACATTAAAGGCGTCGGCACCGGCCGTCTCCCAGATGCGGGCAAACTGCTTCATGTCGTCAATGGTGTTGCCCCCGGGAATCAGTTCGTCGCCCACCATGCGGACAAAGATGGGATAATCATCACCCACACGGCTTCGTATGGACTGAAGGATCTCGGTGCCGAACCGGGCCCGGTTTTCCAGGGACCCACCGTACTGATCGGTGCGCAGGTTGGTGGCCGGGCTCATGAACTGGCTGATCAGGTATCCGGCGCTGGCGATTATTTCCACGCAGTCGTAACCCGCCTCTTTTGACCGCCGGGCCGCTTCGCCGAATGCCGTCACGATCTCTTTTATCTCTTCCACGGTCAGGGCATGGGGCTTGCCCTTGGAAAAAATGGGGGGTTCCACGTCTGACGCGCTTACCGCCTGACGGCCGGTGAGAAAGGTCATCTCGTACCGGCCCGGATGCCAGAGCTGAATGCTGGCCTTTGTGTCATACCGGTGAATGGCGTCAACCACCCGCTTGTGGCCGGGAATAAACCGGTCATCGGAAATATCAAGGCCCATCACCATGCCGGCCACCACCGGGCTGATGCCCACGGTGACCAGGCCGGCGCCCCCTTTGGCCCGGCGTTCGTAGTAGGCAACAGCGGCATCGTTGACCTCGCCCATGGCCACGTTGACCGTTAATGCCGGCATGATGATCCGGTTGGGCAGGGTCATGGATTTGATGGTGATCGGTTCTAACAGATGTTTGAATGATGACATGGCAAACCTCGTTTTTATATGGGTTGATAATCGTTTACACAGGCAGTCCTGTGAATCATCTTTTGCTGTTCGGCTGCCCGGCCACCGGCACGGCGTCCTCGGCCGCGATCAGCGACATCAGGGCCTGTTTGAATACACCCTGCTGGTGCCGGGGAAAAACCTTTAAAATCTCTTCATTGGCATGAAGCCGGAGTGCCCGGAGCTCTGCCTTCATGCCCAGGCTCTTGTCGGTCAGGCAGATGCGAATGGCCCGCCGGTCATCCGGGTCGGGCTGGCGAAATACAAAGCCGGCCCGCTCCAGCCGGTCCACCAGGCCGGTAAGGGTGGCGGAATCAAACCGCAGCAGTTCGCCGATCACCTTGGGGGACATGCGGTCCGACAGCCACAGGCATTCGATGATCAGGTACTGGGCCGGGGTCAGGCCGTAAGGTTCCAGGGCGATACGAAGATGTTTCTGGGCGGTCTGGGCGGCCCTGGACAAAAGGAAACAGACACAGGAACGGGGGTCATCCGCGTCATCGAGCACATGGCTGTTTTTCATATTTTTATCTCGCATACGAGATATCTATATGCCAGAGACTTTCTCCTGTCAATCAAATTTTTTATTCTCCGCCAGCCATCGACCATGGTTGTGCCATTACCAAAGAATCACGCGCATAAAAAAATCCGAAACCCAAAAATATCTGTTTACACATTCCGCTTTTTAGGCTAAGGTTGCCAACTGTCCAAAAAATATGGAAAATTCGAGGCAAAAGCATTTTTTAACCAACAACACCGCCGCTTTTCACAAGGAGTAGCACATGGGAAAAATGAAAACAGTCGACGGTAATACCGCTGCTGCCCACGTGGCATATGCCATGAGTGACGTTGCAGCCATCTACCCCATCACCCCCTCCTCACCTATCGGTGAAATTGCCGACGAATGGGCTGCCAACGGCAGAAAAAATATTTTCGGCAACCCCCTTCTGGTCAGGCAACTCGAGTCTGAGGCCGGGGCCTCGGCATCGGTCCACGGCGCTCTGGCCGCCGGCGCCCTCACCTCCACCTTTACCGCCTCCCAGGGACTGCTGCTGATGATCCCCAACATGTACAAGATGGTGGGGGAGCTGCTGCCCGGCGTGCTGCACGTCACGGCCCGGTCCATTGCCGGTCATGCCCTCTCCATTTTCGGCGATCACCAGGATGTGATGGCGGTGCGCCAGACCGGCTGCTGCATGATCGCATCGGCATCGGTCCAGGAAGCCATGGACCTGGGCCTGGTGGCCCATCTGGCCGCCATCGAAACCAGCCTTCCCTTTGTCCATTTCTTTGACGGGTTCCGCACCTCCCACGAAATTCAGAAAATCGAGATGATCGATTACGCGGACATGGCCAAGCTGGTCAACCTTGACGCGGTCAAGGCGTTCCGCCGGCGGGCCGCCAACCCGGAACGGCCCGAACTTCGCGGCACGGCCCAGAACCCGGACATCTATTTCCAGGCCATTGAAGCCTCCAACCCCTATTACAACCGGGCTCCCGAGACGATCACCGCCTACATGAAAAAGGTGAGCAAGCTCACCGGCCGCAAATATAAGCCCTTTGACTATACCGGCGCGCCGGACGCAAAACATATCGTCATCTCCATGGGATCCTCCTGCGAGACCATCGAGGAGACCATCAAATACCTGAAGGCCAAGGGCGAAAAAATCGGCCTGGTCAAGGTGCGCATGTACCGGCCCTTCTCTCCCAAGCACCTGTTTGCCGTCATTCCCGACACGGTCAAACGCATCACGGTTCTGGACCGCACCAAGGAGCGCGGCGCCCTGGGCGACCCCCTCTATACGGATATATGCACCGCTTACATGGAACGCCGGGAGACGCCCCTGATCCTGGGCGGCCGCTACGGCCTGAGTTCCAAGGAGTTCACGCCGAGCATGGTCAAGGCCGTGTTTGACAACATGAAAAAGAAAGCGCCCAAAAACCATTTTACCGTGGGTATCACCGATGACGTGACCCATACCTCCCTGGAGATCACCGAAACCCTGGACACCGCGCCCAGGGGCACCATCCAGTGCAAGTTCTGGGGGCTGGGGGCCGACGGCACCGTGGGCGCCAACAAAAGCGCCATCAAGATCATCGGGGACCACACCGACATGTATGCCCAGGCCTATTTCGCCTACGACTCCAAGAAGTCGGGCGGGGTTACCATGAGCCACCTGCGGTTCGGTAAAAAGCCCATTCAGTCCACCTACCTGATCGATTCGGCGGACTACATCGCCTGCCACAAGGCCAGCTACGTCCATATTTACGACCTGCTGGAGGGCATCAAGACCGGCGGCACCTTTCTGCTCAACTCGGACTGGACCGCCGAGCAGATGGCGGCCGAACTGCCCGCGGCCATGCGGCGCACCATTGCCCGCAAAAAGCTCAAATTTTACAACATCGACGCCGTGAAAATCGCCGGAGAGGTGGGCCTGGGCGGCCGCATCAACATGATCATGCAGACCGCCTTCTTCAAGCTGGCCAACGTGATTCCGGTAAAAGACGCCATTGCCTATCTCAAGGAACAGATCAAGGAGATGTTCGGCAAAAAAGGCGACAACATCGTAAAGATGAACTGTGACGCCGTGGACAAGACGCTGGAAAACATTGTCGAGATCAAGTACCCGGCATCCTGGGCCGACGCGGACATTCCCGCGGCTTCCGACGAAGGGCTGCCAGCGTTTGTCACCAGGGTGATGCGGCCCATGCTGGCCCAGCAGGGCGACAAGCTGCCGGTAAGCGCCTTTTCGCCTGACGGCATTTTCCCGGTGGGCACCACCCAGTATGAAAAACGGGGCATTGCCATCAAGGTGCCCCAGTGGGTTCCCGAAAACTGCATTCAGTGCAACCAGTGCGCCCTGGTCTGCCCCCATGCGGCCATCCGGCCGGCACTGCTCACCGAGAAAGAGCTAAAAAAGGCCCCGGAGGCCTTTACCACGATTGAGGCAAAGGGCAAGGGACTTGAAGGATATGCCTTTCGCATTCAGGTCAACACCCTGGACTGCATGGGGTGCGGCAGTTGCGCCGCCGTATGCCCGGCCAAAACGCCGGCCCTGGTAATGCAGCCCCTGGCCACCCAGACCGACACCGAAGTGGAAAACCACAAATACGCCCTGACCCTGCCCATTCGGGACGACCTGCTGGACCGGGAGAGCCTCAAGGGCAGCCAGTTCGCCCAGCCCCTGCTGGAGTTCTCCGGTGCCTGCGCCGGATGCGGGGAAACCCCTTATGCCAAGCTGCTGACCCAACTGTTCGGCGAACGCATGGTCATCGGCAACGCCACGGGCTGCACCTCCATCTGGGGCGGTTCCGCGCCCTCCATTCCTTACTGCACCAACAGGGACGGGTTCGGTCCCACCTGGGGCAACTCCCTGTTTGAAGACCCGGCTGAATTTACCTACGGCATGTTTCTGGGACACACCCAGCAGCGAGCCCAGCTGGCCGACCTGATGCGCCAGGCCCTGGAAACCGGGGTGGACAGCGACCTGGCAGCGGCCATGACCGGGTGGCTGGAAAACATGAAGGACGCCAAGGGCTCCCGCCGTTACGGGGACCAGCTCAAGGCCCTGCTGCCAAAACACGCCAAGAAGCCGCTGCTGGCAAAAATCCTGGAAGGCGCAACACTCTTTACCAAAAAGTCCTACTGGGTCTTTCTTGGAGACGGCGCGGCCTATGATATCGCCTTTGGGGGCGTGGACCACGTGCTGGCCAGCGGTGAAGACATCAATATCATGGTTTATGATACCGAGGTCTACTCCAACACCGGTGGACAGTCTTCAAAAGCCACCCCTACCGGCTCTATCGCCAAGTTCGCGGCCTCAGGAAAAAAGACCGCCAAAAAGGACCTGGGCGCCATGGCCATGAGCTACGGCTACGTTTACGTGGCCAGCATCGGCATGGGCGCCAACAAACAGCAAACCCTCAAGGCCATGCTGGAGGCCGAAGCCTATGACGGCCCGTCGCTGATCATGTGCTATGCGCCCTGCATCAACCACGGTATTAAAAAGGGCATGGGCAGAAGCCAGGAAGAGACCAAGCTGGCCGTGGAATCCGGCTACTGGCCCTTGTATCGGTACAACCCCGTGCTCAAGGCCGAGGGCAAAAATCCCTTTATCCTGGACGCCAAGGCGCCCAACGGCACATTGCGGGAATTTCTGGCCGGTGAAGTGCGGTATGCGGCCCTTGAAAAGACCTTTCCCGAAGAGGCGAAAAAACTCACCGCCAAGCTGGAGGCCGAATACAACGAGCGGTACGAACGGCTTCGCCAGATGGCCCAGGGATGCGCGGTCGAAGACGCAACCGATAAAAAATAAACCCGTTGCGGTGAACAGTCCGTCAATCAATGCGCCGGTATGGAACTCATACCGGCGCATTCGTTTTGGATAAAACGTATGGAGTCCCTGCGAACATCAAAACGCGCCGTACTGATCGTGGCCGCGGTGACCACCTTCATGGGCCCTTTCATGGTCTCCGGCGTCAACATCGTGCTGCCGGCCATGGGCACTGATTTTGCCGCCGGTGCCGTTCTGCTGAGCTGGGTGGCCAATGCCTACCTGCTCTCCACCGCCGTGATGCTGGTGCCGGCCGCCAAGATCGCGGACATGGCCGGGCGCAGAAAAATATTCATTTACGGCATCGGCCTGTTTACTGCGGCTACCGTGCTGATTGCCTTTGCCCCGACGATCTGGATGGTGATCGGGCTGCGAATGCTTCAGGGAGTGGGCGCGGCCATGGTCTCCACCACGGGCATCGCCATCGTGGCCGCCGTGTTTCCGGTATCGGAACGGGGCCGGGCCATCGGCATCACCGTGGCCGCGGTCTATATCGGGCTCTCCACCGGGCCTTTTGCCGCCGGGTATCTGTCGGCCCTGTGGGGCTGGCGCAGCCTGTTTCTGGTCACCTTTCCCATGGGCCTTCTTTCGGTCTATCTTGCCGCCACCATGATCAGGGATGAGTGGACCCCTGCCGCGGGCCAGCCCCTGGACATCATCGGCACGCTGCTCTATGGCCTCTGCCTGGTGCTGCTGATGGCTGGTCTCTCCGGCATGCCGGGAATAAAAGGGACAATGGCACTGGTCGGAGCAATCGTATGTTTCTATCTGTTTATCCGCCAGGAGTTAAAAACCCCCTACCCGGTGGTGGAGATCGCCCTGTTTCAGAAGAACCGGGGGTTTGCCTTTTCCAGCCTGGCGGCCCTGATCAACTATGCCGCCACCTTTGCCGTGGCCTTTTACCTGAGCCTCTACCTGCAGTATATCAAGGCCATGACACCCCAGACCGCCGGCCTTGTCCTAATCACCCAGCCGGTGGTCATGGCCCTGTTTTCCCCTCTGGCCGGCCGGCTTTCGGATCGGTTTGAACCCGGCGCCATCGCCTCCCTGGGCATGTCCCTGTGCGCCACGGGCCTGCTGCTGCTGGCCCTCCTGAACGGCGGCTCCGGCATTTCCTATATCGTAGGCACCCTGCTCCTCCTGGGCCTGGGGTTTGCCCTGTTTTCCTCACCCAACATGAACGCCATCATGAGCAGCGTGGCGCCGGCCCATTACGGCCTGGCCTCGGGCACAGTGGCCACCATGCGACTGATCGGCCAGATGCTGAGTATGGCCATTGCCACCCTCTTTTTCGCCCTGTTCATCGGTGACGTCCAGATCACGCCGGAAACCCACACCGCTTTTTTACAGGCCATGCGGCTGGGCTTTGCCGTGTGCTGCGGCCTCTGCCTGATCGGCATCTACTTCTCCTGGAACCGAGGATCGATTCGTGCCAATACCGACTCCTGACCAAAGGGACGATTGTCTTTGACTGTTTTGTAAAAATTGCGGTTACCTGGGATACTCAATATTCACCCGTTATTCTGTCCAGATTTTTCCGGGCGGTTTCATAAGCCGGATAAATTGCAAGTGCTTTTTTCAGAAAGGCAACCGCGTTCTTCTTGTCCCCTTTACAAAGTAATGCTACTGCCATGGAATTATACGTCTGATAGGAAGCCGAATGTAGCTCTAAAGCCCTCCGAAAATGGATAATAGCGCCATCACAGTCCCCAAGGTCAAGAAGCGCGTTTCCAAAGTTATGATGAGCTTCCGAATTTTCAGGATCTATAAGAAGCGCTTTCTTACAATGGTAAATGGCCCTTTCCGGTTGACACGCCCTTATCAACGCCGAGCTGATATTAACATGAACGGAGGCCGAATCCGGGTTAGAACGCAAGGCCATGGAAAAATGGTGGACAGCCTCTTCGATGGCGTTGTTTTCCAGAAAGACCGCCCCCACACTTTCGTGGGATATCCGTTCCGGCGGAACGACCGCCAGTGTGTGACGGACAAGGGAAAGGCTGTCGCGCCAATGGCCTGCTTGCGATCGGGCGGTATGCATCAAAACAGCAAGGACAAGACAGCTCAAACCTATAACTGTTATCCTTTTCAGGGTACCAGCCACACCCAATGCCTCCAGCATCCTGGGAACACCCCATACAAAAATGATAAAAATGCCGATGGCGCCGAGATAGGCGTATCGATCGGCAAACAGACTATTTGTTGCCGCGTTCGCCAGTGCGCCGGGCGCCATGGCGATCAAAAACCACGCCCATCCCACGGCAAAGTAAAAATGTCCTTTCTTTGCCAATCGAAAAGCGCAGATACTGATGGCAACCAGTACCATCAAAGAAGCCACAACCTGCCAGGTAGAAATCGAGTACGGCATAATGTAGCGATTACTTTCCACTCCTGTGAATAAAACGATTCGCCACAGGTAGGCACCATATGAAACCAGTATTTTCGGAATCAATGATATTTCTAAAAACAACGACTCACTGCTTAAGGAAAACGTAGACAACTCGCTAATCCCCCCAAGTCCCACCATCAGAAGGCTCACACAAAAAAAAGGAAATTTTTCTCTGATATGCAGGGTCGAAGTAAAGGATACCTGTCCATTGGATAGTACTTGACTTTTCCGGGCCCTCCTGTTTATTCGGGAAAGCGGCCAGAAATCAAGCAGCATCAGCAGTAAAGGAAAGGTAAGAATCCTTGGGTGAGAAAAGAGTGCGAGAAGAAAACACGCGAAACAAATAAGGTATCTGGTGATAGAAGGGGAGCGCACATAATAAAAATAGACAACAAGACAAAATGACAGAAAAAAAAGCGTGAGGCCGGCATCATGATGCCCCACCCAGGCCACGGATTCGACATTTATAGGATGAACGGCAAACAGACCCGCCAACCCCGCGCTGGGCCAGACAGTCCCTGTCGCCATCCTGAAAAACAGGAAAATCATCAGCACGCTACCGATGTGCAGGCACAGATCAACCATGTGCCTTGGACCGAAAGCGCTCCCCAAAAACTCCGCATCCAGCATACAGCTTGCGAGAGCTATCGGTTGATACCAGTTTTTTGAGGTTGCTGCGTCAATAAAGATTTTTTTAATATTATTAAGCGTCACCCCGTCGGCAAAAACGATGAATGCCTCTTCCTCTTCAAAATACACCATACTAAAATCAAGAATCTGAAAATATACAAAAAGATTGATAAAAACCAGCCCGAGACTTACCAGAAAAACAGGCAGGAAATATCGGTTGGTTGCTGAAGGCATTATCTTCATCCCGCATGTTCCATCCGGCCATCCCCTTTTTGTTGCCGAGCCAGAATTATGGTTTTCATTTTACAATCGCTTTCCGTAGGGATCACAGGGCTCTTCCATATTCTAAATGTCTTTTCGACATCAACCGCTAACCCGCATATTTCATAATCCGAAAGAGAACAAAACTTAACATAATTGATTTATTCATTGTGTAGTCCCTGGATGTTAATTGATTGGGGGCTAACGCTTTTGTGCCATGACGTAAAACGCCTGTTTCCCATCGTTTCTGAAAACCCTATATTTTATTATCCTGAAATGTCAACAGAAATTCTGCTATTGGTTATACGCTATGACACAGCATCAATAGCGGGAGATGGGGTTTATGGTCATGCGGGGCAACGGGGGCGTAATGTTTTCAAGAGGCGAGGATGGGATTGGGATATGGACTGGGTGGGCGCCGCACTCGGGTGCGGCGCTCCCGGGGTGGTGCTTTATCATTTGTTTGTGCGTGCAAGATTGCTTCGTCACCAGGCGTAATGACGAAAACGGATGCGGCAGAACCGGGAAAAAGCATTGTGGATAAAACCCCGTTTGTAGTGTGCCCGTAAGGGCATCATATATGCCCGGTCGGCGAACGCCTGACGGCGTCACTACAAACACAATATAAATTACTGCTATTGCAACCAAACGAATTCGATACCGATAGCGATAGCGATAAGCGGTATGGTGCGATCAATCTTCTCCCTCCTTACTCCAGAGGTATCTTTCGCTCCGACAGCTCCTGAAGGGTGCGGCCTAAAATGCCCGCGGTCACGGGTTTTAAGGCTGCCAGCGCGGGCCAGTCGTTTTTTCTGGCAGCGGCAAAAAAGCGGGCAAACTCTTTTCTGTTTGCGGCTTCCCATTGGGATGTGATGCCCTGGCGGCCGGCCGGGGCCGGGGCCTGAAGTGGCGGTTCCCTGCGGCTGTGGGCCCAGTTGCTGACATGGGAAAAATAGATCAGGGCGCGGTCCAAAAGGATAAACAGCATCTGGTCGGTTTTGACCGGGCCCACCTCCACTTTCAGGCGGCCCAGGGGCAGTCCTTTGACCCGGGCGTTAAAGGCCCGGCGCGCCCCGAAAATGGCCGACCCGCCGCCCAGGAGCCCGCCAATGGCGGTAAAGGCGCCCAGGCTGTGGCCGGCCAGGGCCAGGTCGATGTTCGCGCCCAGAATGCCGCCGCCGGCGGCGCCGGCAGCGGCCAGCTGCCACTGGCCAAGGCCCAGAACATGCCACGCTTTTTTTGAAAACAGGTCTTCGTTGACGATGGAGTGGGGCGGCAGTTCCACGTCAAACAGGTTGTGCTTGAACAGCTTTCGAATCTCCTGCAGGGCCGCTTTTTCCATTTTCTGAATGTCGGTCCGGTACCGGGTCTCCAGTTTTGTGCGGGTGTGGGGTGCCTGGGACTCGTCGCCGCAGGTGTCGCTGACAACATGGCGGGCGGCCCCGGCCAGCAGGTCCAGAATGACGGTTACCGCGCGGTTGATGCGGCCCTGCCAGTCGTTTTTAAAAGCAGCAATCACCTCCTGGAGCATGGGCTGCCACTCCGGGTCGATGTGCTTGAGGCTTTCCAGAAGGTCGATCCGCTCGGCACAGGTGGCCCGGTGGGCGTCAAACAGGCGCACGGTGTTAAAGTGTTTGCGGGCCTCGTGTTTCCAGTCGTCCAAAAACTCGGCCCGGTGGTGCTCCTTGGTGTTGATCACGGCCATGCGCGGCAGGCCGGTGAGCCGCAGTATCTCCATTTCCATGATATCCACCCGGCGCAGGGGCCGGGAGCCGTCAACCACGAACACGATGCCCGCGCCTTTGGCAAGGGGAGAAAACAGCTCGGTCTCGTGGGAAAAATCGGGATTGTCCTTATGGGCCGCGATAAAGGCGGCGGCCATGTCCGCGGGCGGCCCCTGAAAGGCGGCCAGCCACTCCAGGGTTTTTCTGGGTTGCTGAAACCCGGGCGTGTCCACAAACCGCAGAATCTCCCGGCCGTCGATGGTGACCGGGTAGTGGCGGCACACCGTGGTCTCTCCGGGAAAGGGGCTGATGCGGACCGAATCATCCTCGGTAAGGGTGGAGACCACCGACGATTTTCCCTCGTTGGGATGGCCCAGCACGGCAAAGGTTGGAATCGCGGGTTTATCCATGGCCGCCTCCCAGGCGTTCGGTCCGCATAAACGGATCTTTGAGCCCGGCTGTCGCCTGGGTCCAGACCCTGAAATCCATGTCGTCGGGCGCGGTAAACGGATTCTCGGGTTCCGGCTTTCCCACCAAGCCCACAATCAGGCCGGTGCGCGGACCCATGGCCCGGCGCAGGGCGGAGAGCCAGAAAAGGGTCTCGGCCAGGGGCGGCTGCCATGCCTCGGCCACCACCACCACGCGCAGGTTTTCCGGCGGCCCGGTGTAGCGCGAAAGAAAATCGGCCAGGGTCCGGGCATCGGCTTCCGGGTCCTGCTCAACAGAGAGGCGGCCCGCCATGTCCAGGCCCAGGGTGTCGCGGACCCGGGTTTCCATCTCCCGATCCGGAAAAAAATCGGCCACCTCTTCGGCCACCAGCACCAGGGCATGGCCGGCCGGACCCCCAGGCTCGCCGGCAGGTCCAGCCTTTGTAGCAGGAATCGGGGATGTGGACGCCGTTGGCCCGTTTTCCGTTTTCAAGCCCTTGCTTTGCAGGCTGGGGGTCTGCATGCGGGAGATCAGCCGGTCGCTGTCGCCGGTGGAAAAACTCACCGCCCCCAGTGTCCGGCGCTGCCGCCAGTATCCCCAGGCCAGCAGGGCCAGCCGGGGGGCAAGGCCGTAACATAAAACCGCGTAAAGCAGAAAGGGCCACCAGGAGACCAGGTCCGGCGTGGCAAGATGGACCATGCCCTCCTTTAACACCATGCGGGAGCCTTCAACCTGGGCCAGGGTGGGATGGGCCGCGTTCAGGGCCCAGGACCAGGGCGAGGAAAAAACCTCCACCATGCGATAGACGGTGGCCGGGTCGAAAAACAGGGTGGACTGCCAGCCAAAGGCAAGATCGGTGATGGCCAGCTTGAGACCGGCGGCCAAAAGCAGGCCCAGGTTGAACCAGACGCCGAAAATCTGCGCCAGGATAAAGACCGGCCAGAAAAAGACCGGGCCGTACAGGGCGCTGCCTCTGGCCGCGGCTTCGGCCAGGGCGTTTACGCGAAGGCGGGCCGCGGCGGACAGTGCGTTTTTGCCCGATTTTTGCGCCCGAACGGTCAGGCGGCGCAGGAGCAGGCCCGCGGCCGGATAAAAACCCGCAAAGGCGCCGGGCATACCCAGGCGGGACAACAGGCCGGAGATGCCCAGCAGGACCAGCAGCAGGAGCTGGGGCGCCACCAGAACCCAGAGGCAGGTAAACACATTGATGGGGGCTGTGCCGCTGTACGAAAGCACCGACCATGCCAGGAGCGCGCCGATCAGAAAGGCGGCACCCGCGCAGGTGATTTTTAAAATGCCGAAGGCTTCATTATAGAGCGTTCCGGGAAGCGAATGCGTCTCCGGCGCAGCGGCCCGTTTGGCATCCAGCCAGCGGCGGATCAGGGCCTTCCGGTCAAAAGGCGGAGAATGGGTGTCGGCATAGGTGAGATAGATGGCGCGATCAGCGGCGCCGGCGCCGGGGATGTCCGGATTTTCATCCCGGCGCAGAAAAAAGTCCAGATCAATCAGGTCGCTGATTTGCCAGGAAACCGGCACAGAGGTCTCTCCATCTTGCTTTTATTTGTGCTCATGCCCGTGCTCGTGCCCGTGCTCGTGATCCGGTGCCGTGACTTTTCGATTAAGAGCAGGAGCAAGCCTACGATTTCATATTCGTCGACCCGGTTTAATCCCGGGTATTTCATGAAATTTTTCAACATAAAATTGATATAAAACGCCTCAAATCGTTTATGACAGTTTGTATTTTCAAAAAACGCCTGAAATCAATTTCAACACACTGTATCTTATATTAAAATTAACCAATGTCGAAAAATTTCATGAAATATTCGGGTCAGTCCCATTCAACTATAAGGTCAAACGAGTCCCGCTTGTCGATCATCTTGGACCGCACATTGCCGGCGCCGTTCATTATGGCGATCTCATGGGCCGCGCCCAGAATGGACTGCATCATCACCGGCGCCACCTCCTGCCCCCGAATCTTGGTGTCCACGTAGAACCGGACCATGACCCGGTTTTTCCCCTTTTCCAGCAGGTTCTTTTCAACATCGGCATAATCGCCCCGGAAAAAGGACTGACGGCGGGTAAGAAATCGCTCGATGCTGGTGGCCGGATCCCCGGGGACCATGATGTTCTTGTAAACTTCGGCCATCTTGTGGGCCAGCAGCTGTCCAAAGGCAAAGCAGGCCTCCATTTTCGACTCCCCGATCACCTTGAACACCGCGTGGGAGAGCCGGTAGAAAAACTCATCCGGATACCACTGGGAGGCCAGAATCTCACCGTCGATCAGTTCCATGTCCTCGGGCAGAAGATAGTCGCCCCAGTTTTTCTCTTTTGCCACGCGAACCTGCTTGACCAGGTCCAGAATGATGGTGCCTTTTACCTCCACTGTATTGCTCATGGGTCGTCCTCCCGGATAAATTCCCCTATCCATGGACGCCGGACCGTCCGGGCGTCTTTCCTTTCTTTATGTCCAGGTTATATAAATCTCAAATGCCTGGTTTTTTTCCGTGATGTTGGTCCGCACGCTATCAACACCGGTGCGCTCCACCAGCTCGTGCAGGCCACCGGCCACCGAATAGGCGACCACCGTGGCCACCTCCCGTCCCCTGGCCGCGGGATCGGCAACGGTGTACTGAAATTTCAGCCATCCGTTGCCGAAGGTTGCCCGGCCGATCTCGGCGTCGGCATATTCGCCGCCGAAAAACAGTTTGCGCCGGGCGATAAACCGGTTCACGCTGGTCTCCGGGTCGCCGATGACCAGAATGTTTTTATAAAGTTTGATCACGTTGCCCCCGGTAAACCGGCCGTAGGCAAAACAGACGTCCAGGTCCGAGTGCCCTGACACCTTGTAGACCGCATAGGAGAGCCGGTAGAAGAGGTCGCCGGGATACCAGGCCGAGGTCACGACATGGCCGTTGATCACCTCCCAGTCCTGAGGCTGAAGATGGGGCTGCCAGTTTTTTTCTTTTTCGCTGCGAATGATGCGAACCAGATCCAGAAGAATGGTTCCCTTGACCTGCATGTCTGCACTCTCCCCCGATTGCCGGTATGTTGCACCGCAAAGGATCGGTCCGTGGCGGACCGTGGCGCAGTGCCCGATCTATTTATACAGACAAAAGGGCTGCCGGGTCAAGCTGGAAGTAAAGAATGGTCCGGCGGCCCGGGCGCTGAAGCGGGAGAACACGAAGAGCTTTTTCCCTTCGTGAACTTCGTGCGCTTCGTGATCTTCGTGTTAAAAAGCAACCAGCGGGTTCAGTCGGAAGCCATCGTTTTCGATACCGATCCCGATCCCGATCCCGAGACCGATATCGATTTTGATGGCAGGGTCAGGTGATGTTGGCGTGGTACTCCTGAAGCGAATGGATCTGCTCTTCGCCCCGGTTCCGTGCGGCAATGCCCCGGGCCGCGGCCAGGGAGGCGGCTACGGTGGTCATGTACGGCACCTTGTACTTGACCGCCGCCTTGCGGATATAGGAGTCATCCTCCTTGCTGGCCTTGCCGCCCGGCGTGTTGACCAGCAGTTGGATATCGCCGTTCTTGATCAGGTCCACGATGTCGGGCCGGCCATGGCCCAGCTTGGTGACAGCCTGGGCGGCAATGCCCTGGCGGGAGAGAAACTCGCCGGTGCCCTGGGTGGCCAGCACGGTAAAGCCCAGATCGCTGAACAGGCGAGCCGTTTCCAGAATGGCCTGCTTGTCCTTGTCGGCCACGGTGATCAGCACGGCCCCGCCGGTGGGCAGCGGGGCCTGGGTGGCCTCCTGGGCCTTGAAAAAGGCGTAGCCGAAGGAGTCTGCAATGCCCAGCACCTCGCCTGTGGAGCGCATCTCCGGCCCCAGCACCGGGTCGACCTCGGGAAACATGTTAAACGGAAAAACCGACTCCTTGACGCCGAAATGGCGGACCTTGCGCGGCTTTAAATCCAGGTCGGCCAAGGTCTCGCCCATCATGATCTGTGCCGCGTACCGGGCCATGGGAATATTGCACACCTTGGAGACCAGGGGCACGGTGCGGGAGGCCCGGGGGTTGGCTTCCAGAATATAGACGCAGTCGTCGGCAATGGCGTACTGAATGTTCATCAGCCCCACCACCTTCAGGGTCATGGCGATCTTCCGCGTGTAGTCCACAATGGTGTTGATGTGTTTTTCCGGAATGGAGACCGGCGGCAGCACGCAGGCCGAGTCTCCGGAATGGACTCCGGCCAGTTCGATATGCTCCATCACGGCGGGCACAAAGGCGTCGGTGCCGTCGGCAATAGCGTCGGCCTCGGCCTCGATGGCGTTTTCCAGGAACTTGTCGATGAGAATGGGCCGGTCCGGCGACACGTCCACGGCCGCCGTCACATACTGGCGCAGCATCTCTTCATCGGCCACCACCTCCATGGCCCTGCCCCCCAGCACATAGGAGGGCCGCACCATCAGCGGATAGCCAATGCGGGCCGCGATCTCCAGGGCCTGGTCCAGGGTGCTGGCCATGCCCGATTCGGGCTGGGGAATGCCCAAGTCCTGCATCACCTGACGGAACCGGTCCCGGTCCTCGGCCAGGTCGATGGTGTCCGGCGAGGTACCAAGGATGTTGACGCCCGCCGCTTCCAGTGCCCTGGCGAGGTTGAGCGGGGTCTGGCCGCCGAACTGCACGATCACGCCATCGGGCTTTTCCTTTGCGTAGATGCTGAGCACATCCTCCACGGTCAGGGGTTCGAAATAGAGCTTATTGGATGTGTCGTAATCCGTGGAGACCGTTTCCGGATTGCAGTTGACCATGATCGATTCCAGCCCCTGATCCCGAATGGCAAAGGCGGCGTGAACGCAGCAGTAATCGAACTCAATGCCCTGGCCGATGCGGTTGGGGCCGCCGCCCAGCACCATGACCTTCCTGTTTTCCGACACCGCCACCTGGTCCGGGGCGTTGTAGGTGGAGTAGTAGTAGGCCGCGTTCTCCACCCCGCTTACCGGCACCGGCTCCCAGGCCTCGGCCAGGCCCAGGGAGAGGCGCTTTTTCCGGATCTCGGTCTCGGGCACGGCCAGAATTTTTGACAGGTAGGCGTCGGCAAACCCGTCCTTTTTGGCCGTCACAAACAGGTCGTCCGGCGGCAGGTTTCCCCGGTGTTTGATCAGTGTCTCTTCCAGGTCCACCAGTTCCTTCATCTGCTCGATAAACCAGGCCTTGATGTGGGTCAGCCCGTGCAGGGCCTCGATGGTTGCCCCTTTTCGCAGGGCCTCGTACATAATAAACTGCCTCTCGCTGGAGGGCTTACGCAGCTTTGCCATCAGGTCATCTAAGGAGATCGTGTTGAAGTTTTTGGCAAAGCCCAGTCCGTGGCGGCCGTTTTCCAGGGACCGGATCGCCTTCTGCAGGGCCTCCTTGTAGTTTTTCCCGATGCTCATCACCTCGCCCACGGCCTTCATCTGGGTGCCCAGCACATCTTCGGCGCCGACAAACTTTTCAAAAGCCCACTTGGCAAACTTTACCACCACGTAATCCCCGGAGGGGGTGTACTTTTCCAGGGTGCCATCCCGCCAGTAGGGAATCTCATCCAGGGTCAGCCCCCCGGCCAGCAGGGCCGATACCATGGCAATGGGAAAGCCCGTTGCCTTGGAGGCCAGGGCCGACGACCGGGAGGTGCGGGGGTTGATCTCGATGACCACCACCCGGCCGGTTGCCGGGTCGTGGGCAAACTGCACGTTGGTGCCGCCGATCACCTCGATGGCGTCCACGATATCATAGGAGTACTTCTGAAGCCGTTCCTGAAGCGCGGGCGAGATGGTCATCATGGGCGCCGTGCAGAAGGAGTCACCGGTGTGGACCCCCATGGCATCCACGTTCTCAATGAAGCAGACCGTGATCTTCTGGTTTTTGGCGTCCCGCACCACCTCCAGCTCCAGCTCTTCCCAGCCCAGTACCGACTCCTCCACCAGTACCTGGTTGACCATGCTGGCGGCCAGCCCCCGGGCCGCGATGACGCGGAGTTCTTCCACGTTGTAGACAAACCCGCCGCCGGTGCCGCCCATGGTGTAGGCCGGCCGGATCACCACCGGGTAACCGATCTCCTCGGCCACTTTTTCGGCGTCTTCCACGGTGGTGACCGTCCTGCTCCTGGCCATCTCAATGCCCAGCCGCTCCATGGTGTTCTTGAACTCGGTGCGGTCCTCGCCCCGCTTTATGGCATCCACGTTAACGCCGATGATCTTGACCCCGTATTTGTCCAGCACGCCGGCCTGGTGGAGCTCGGAAGAGAGGTTGAGCCCGGACTGGCCTCCGAGGTTGGGCAGAAGGGCGTCGGGCCGCTCTTTTTCAATGATCCGAGTCAGGGTGGCCACGTTCAGGGGCTCGATATAGGTGATGTCCGCCATACCAGGGTCCGTCATGATGGTGGCCGGGTTGGAGTTGACCAGCACAACGGTGTAGCCCAGGCTGCGAAGGGCCTTGCAGGCCTGGGTGCCGGAATAGTCAAACTCGCAGGCCTGTCCGATGATGATGGGACCGGACCCGATGATCATTACTTTATGTATGTCGTCCCGCTTTGGCATGGTTCTCTCTCCTGAAAACAAATTTTTGATTTTATTGAAAATCCATCTGTCCCTCGCATAAAATGCACCTGTCCGGGAACACCGTAAAAGTAGAAAAATCTTCACACCATAAAATATTATCGAGCTTTTTTCAACTTTGGCTTACATTTTTCATGTAAAAAGTTGGTGCAACTTAATTTTGAAACGGTTTGATCCTTATGGAAACATCAAAAAGTTAAATTCACAACCAAAACACAGAGACCACATTTCTGTGGGTCAGTGGATGAAGGCATGGAATACCAATGGTCCGGCCGAATGACTCTTGCAATCCCGGGCCGCATGTCTTACACTTCCGAAAATACAGTTCCATGGATATAGGCTTGAAATTCTTAAATTAAGGGTGGTTATACAACCCGGCGGAAACATAGATGACCACTGTGGACAAAATCATCGCGCAGGCGCTGCGGCTGCTGTGCCTGGCCATCGGTACCTTGCCCATGCGGTATCATGAACCAGTGGCACGGCTGATCGGAGGATTCTGGTTTGCCGTGGACAGACGGCACCGCAGGGTCACCATTGAAAACCTGGAACGGGCCTATCCGGAAAAAACTGACCCGGACGAGATCAAAACCCTGGCCCGCAAGGTGTTTGCCGGTTTCAGCCGGCTGTTTCTGGAGGTATGCTGGTCAATGAAAAGCGACCCGGCAACCCTGGCACGCCACATTGACCGGACGGGGATCCGGTTTGTCAAAGAGGCCCTGGCAGGAGGGAAAGGCGTGCTGATCCTCTCCGGCCACCTGGGAAACTGGGAACTGCTACCCTATGTACCGTCCCTGGAAAACATTCAAAACCACGCGGTCTACCGGCCCCTGGACTTTGCGCCCATGGACCATCTGGTCCGGTTCCTGCGGTCCCGGTGCGGCACCGGCCTGATTCCGGCCAGCAACGCCCTGCGCAAAATCGTGGCTACCCTGCGAAAAAACGAGGTGATCGGGTTGCTGGTGGACCAGAACTCCGACCCTCACAACGGGGTGGCAATTAAATTTTTCGACCAGTGGACTTACGGTACCAAGGGCCTGGCCCTGATTGCCCGGCACACGGGCGCACCTGTGGTACCCGGCTTCCTGATCCGGGAAAACAAGGGTTTCCGGTTTGTTTCCGGCCCGGCCATTCCGTTTGTTTTCACCGGGGACACCCGAATAGACATCGAGGTCAACACCCAGGCGTACAACCGGGTAATTGAAGAGATGGTGCGAAAATATCCTGAGCAGTGGTTCTGGGTGCACCGGCGGTGGAAGACCCCGATGAGCTCGCCGTGGCCCCGATCAGTGGCGTTATAGCCCGGCAAATCCGAAGTAAGGCGTATTTAAATTGAGGCCTATTGAAATAACAGCTGTGACAGACGACCGGCCCGGCCACCGAAAACAGACCGAGGCGGTGCTGGGAGCTTTGGCCGAACTGACGCCGGTAAATATACGGTACCGGTTTGTGAACTGCGGCCTGAAATCGGATATCCGCCAGTGGGGTGCCGCCCTTGGGGCCATAACCGGGCCTGGTAAAAAAGAAGCGGGCGGGGCGGACATTGTTTTCGGCACGGGCAGCCATACCCATGCCGATGTGCTTCGTTTGGGCGCCCTTTACAATGCGAAAAAGATTATCTGCATGTCCCCGCCGCCGGGCCTGGGCCGGTTGTTCGATCTCTGCTTTATTCCGGAGCATGACGGGGTAGCGCGAAAAAATAACTTTTTTTTTACGGTGGGGCCGCCCAATCTGTCTAAAAACACGGACGTCCACGAAGAGGACCGGGGGCTGATCCTGATCGGCGGCACAGACCCAAAAAGCCATCACTGGCACTCGACAAAAGTGCTGGAAGCGGTAAAGGAAATTATTTCCATCGCTTCGGCCATTCGATGGACCCTCTCCACCTCGCCCCGGACTCCCACGGAAATGGAAGAGGCCCTTAAAACCACCCTGCCCGCCGCCAGCGTGGAGGTAGTGCCCTTTTCCCGGACCACGAAGGGCTGGATCGAGGAGCAGTACGCGGCCAGCCGGTTTGTATGGGTAACGGCGGACAGCATGAGCATGGTCTACGAGGCCATGTCCGCCGGGTGCCGGGTGGGCCTGATACCGGTGGAATGGAAACGCAACAACAAATTTGCCAGGTCTGAAAAGCACCTGGTGGACCGGGGATACGCGGTCTCCCTTCGGCAGTGGCTGAAAAGCGGGGCTTACCCGGAAAGGGAGAACAAACTCAACGAGGCGGCGCGGTGCGCTGCGGAAATACTGAGACGATGGTGGCCGGAAAGATTACCGTAATTCAGATGGTGCCGGAGATGGAAAGCGGCGGGGTGGAGTCCGTGACCCTGGAAACCGGGGCCTTTCTGGCCCGGCAGGGCCAACGGTCCATGGTAATATCCGCGGGCGGCGCCATGGTGGCGCCCCTTGAACGGGAGGGCAGCCGGCACCTGACCTGGCCCCACATCGGTGAAAAAAGCCCCCGGTGCTTAAAATACATCCTGCCGCTGCGAAAGCTGCTGATTGAAGAACGAGTGGATATTCTGCACCTGCGGTCCCGGGTGCCGGCCTGGATCGGGTATCTGGCCTGGAAAAGCCTGAAAGGCCTCGGCCCCACCCGCCTGGTGACCACATTTCACGGGTTTTACTCGGTCAATGCCTACAGCCGGATCATGACACGGGGAGAAAAGGTGATCGCCATTTCCGACACCATTGCCCGGCACATTCAGGAAGCCTACCCGGTGGAGACCGGCCGGATCGAGATTGTTCACGAGGGCATCGACATGGAGCGTTTCTCTCCAGACGCCGTGGGCAAAGAGCGGGTGGAAGGCCTGCGACAGCAATGGGGCCTGGCGGAATCAAACCAAACCGTCATTATGCTGCCGGCCCGCGTCACCCGGCTCAAGGGCCACAATGTCTTTATCAAGGCCCTGGCCCTGATCCGGCACATGAACTGGCACGCCCTGTGCGTGGGGGCCTGGGACCGGCAGTCACCGTATTACGATGAACTGTCGGCCATGGTAAGGGCGACCGGGCTGGAGGGCCGGGTCACCTTTACCGGCGAATGCACGGACATGCCGGCCGCCTACCGGGTGGCTGACATCGTGGTGTCGGCCTCCAAGCATCCGGAGTCCTTCGGCCGCATCGCGGTAGAGGCCCAGGCCATGGGCCGGCAGGTGATTGCAACGGCCCACGGCGGCAGCATGGAAACCGTTGGAGACAGCCCCCTGGGCATCCTGGTGCCGCCCGGCCGGGAGGCGGATCTGGCCCGTGCCCTGGCCTGTGCCATGGAACGGATGCCGTTAGAAAAAAGCCGAATCAACGCGGCCCGCGCCTTTGTGGCGGAGCGGTTCTCCCTGGACAGAATGTGCCGCGACACCCTGGATTTATACCGCCGCATGGCGAAACCGGATAAGGCAGGTGCGTGATGATCTCTTTTGTCATTCCCATTTACAATGAGAACCCGTCCATCGAAACACTTCATGACCGGATTCAGAAGGTCATGGAAACGGTTGGCGATGATTTTGAAATTCTCTTTGTGGACGACGGCAGCACGGACGGCTCTGTTGAGACCATTCAGAATCTGACAGGGGAGCATGCCGGTACCCGGGCCATCTTCTTTCGAAGAAACTTCGGAAAATCCGCGGCGTTGAGTGCCGGGTTCAGAGAAGCGGCCGGGGAGATCGTGTTTACCTTAGACGGTGACCTTCAGGACGACCCCACGGAGATTCCCAACTTTCTGGCAAAAATTGACGAGGGGTTTGACCTGGTGACCGGATGGAAGGTGGACAGAAAAGACCCGCTGGAAAAACGGCTGCCATCCAGACTTTTTAACGCCGTGACCTCGGGCATCAGCGGGCTCAAGCTCAAAGACTACAACTGCGGGTTCAAGTGTTACCGAAAAGAGGTGATTCAGGAGATCCGCCTTTACGGTGAACTGCACCGGTTTGTGCCGTTTCTGGCCTTTAAGAAGGGATTCCGGGTGGCGGAGATTCCGGTAAAACATCATGCCAGAAAATTCGGCTCCTCCAAGTTTGGCTGGGAGCGCTACATTCGCGGATTTTTCGACCTGTTTACCGTGGTTTTCATCACCAACTACGTCACCCGGCCCATCCATTTTCTCGGCCCGATCAGCCTGGTGCTGTTCCTGATGGGGGCGGGTATCTTTGTCTATCTTTTTTTCGGGCGCTGGCTGCAAGGCATCTCCATCGGCACCAGCCCCCTTCTGATCATTTCCTTTTTTCTTATGGGCGGCGGCATCCAGGTGTTTACCATCGGCCTGCTGGCCGAGCTGGTTGTGCACAACCGGGAACGGGACGATATTCCGAACTACTCCATACGGGACCAGCGCGGTGAAAATCGTTAAATTCTTTACATCGTCGGTGATCGGCACCGGGGTCGACTTTGCCCTTTTTGCGCTGCTCTGCCGCTTTATCTATCCGCCCGCCGCCAACATTATCAGCGCCGGGGCCGGCATGGTAACCAACTTTGTACTTCAGCGCCGCTTTGTTTTCGAGGCCACCCGGTCCTTGCCTGTCTCCTTTGTCCTCTCTTTTGTATTTTCCATCGGCGGCATTTTTCTGGGTTCGTTTCTCATCTTTCTGCTGATACAGATCGATTTTTTCAACCAGGTGCCGCTTGCCGCCAAAGTGGTTGCCACCGGCATCGTGTTTTTCTATAATTTTCAAACCAAAAAATTTGCCTTTGAAAAAAAATGACGCCGTCAAAAAAGGAAGTCCATTGCGCCCTGTTGTCCGATTGATGCTTGACCGGTTTCCGGTTTTTATCGGTCTCTACTTTATCGCCCACTTGGTGCTGAGGGTGTGGAGCAACAACACCCTGACCATCGACGAATCGGAGCAAATGCTGCTTTCCCAGTGTTTCAGCCTGGGTTACAACGCGCAACCGCCTTTGTACACATGGATTCAAATCTTTTTTTTCAACATCTTCGGCCCGACTGTTTTCAGCATCGCCCTGCTGCGCCATCTCTTCCTGTTCCTGCTTTACCTGTTTGTCTATTTAAGCGCAAAGGAGATCACGCGGGACAAAACCATGTCCGCGCTCTGCTCGGTTTCCATGGTCCTGCTGCATCCCATCGGGTGGGCGGCCCAGGTGGACCAGATCCACTCGGTGGCCGTGACCACGGCGGCGGCGGCCACTCTTTACGGGTTTCTGAGGATCACCCGAAACGGGCAGGTGACAGACTACCTGCTGCTGGGCATCGCCGTTGGATGCGGGGTCCTGTTCAAGTACAATTTTGTGCTGCTGGCGGCGGCCATGCTGATTGTCGGCGCTCTTTCCCCGGAGTTACGGAAGCACCTGCTCACTCCGAAGCTGCTGCTCACGGTGGTCTTGGCCCTGGTCCTGGTGATGCCTCATACACTCTGGTTTTTTACTCACATGGACCTGGCCACCGGTGAGACGCTTCACCGAATGCGGGTGGACCCGGATGGGCACGAGCAGTTATGGATCACCATGTACGGCGTGTTTGAATTTGTTGTTGCTGTCATCTCTTTTACCTCCCCGTTCTGGATCATCTTTTTTATGATGTTCGGCAGGCACCTGCAGCCCGGTTCCCATCCCCAAACGCGGTGGCTGAGCCATATCATGATGACGATCCTGATCATGGTGCTGGTGATCGTCATCGGCAGCGAGACCACCAATGTAAAGGACCGGTGGCTTCAGCCCTATCTTTTTTTCTTTCCCCTGTGGGCGTTTCTGTACGTGAATCCGGATGCCCTTCGACGAAGAGCCCCTGCCATGGCCGGATTGGTGGCCGTTGTCATGCTGGTAATCTTTATCATTATTCCGCTGCGCCTGGTAACCACCGACCTCACTCAAGACCCCCGACGGGAAAACTATCCGTTTGACGCCCTGGCCGCAGAGATAAAAAGTCATGGGTTCCAGACCGGCGCCATCGTGGCCCAGGACATGTTTATCGGCGGCAACCTGCGGCTGTTTTTTCCTGAGACAACGGTTTCCACGCCCCAGTTCTCACTGCCGGCGGATACTGGCAAGACCCGGCCGGTACTCTACATATGGCATGGCCCAAAACTGATAACAAAAAAAGAGTTTCGAACCGCGGGAAAAGATATGATGTGTGTGGACCACACCGCATCCCTACCGTACAAACATTCCAAAACCATGGCCTACACCCCGTTTTACCGGATATGCCGGGCAGCGCCAGAAACCCCATCGACCGACAGCCCATGAACTTAAACTACCTGAAATACTTTTTCACAAAAGACCCTTTGTCATTCACGGCTCCAGCCGCCCGGCCCCGGCTGAACATCATCATTTTTTCCAAAAACCGGGCCTGCCAGGTGGAAAGCCTGCTGCGGAGTATACGTGACCATCTGGTTTATGTCCCTTTGACTGTTACGGTGTTGTACCGGGCCACGGATAAACGATTTAAGGCCGGTTATGAAAAAACGATTCGCCGACACCCATCTCCCGGCATCCAATGGATTGAAGAGACCAATTTTTACCGGGACCTGACGAGCAGGGTACTGGCCCTGCCACCGGAGCAGCTGATCATATTCCTGGTGGACGACAACATCGTCTTTAAAAAAATTGATTTGCAATTTATCATCTCTCAATTTACAACAGAGCACCTGTTTATCAGCCTGCGAGCCGGGCGACATTACACAAAAGATGTTCCAGTGCCGGATTTTGATCGCAGGGACGAATTGCTGGAATGGCAGTGGCGAATACAGCGGAAGGCCAGCACCACCTGGAACTATCCCTTCAGCGTGGACGGCAATATCTACCACGTGGGCCGCATGCAGCAGGTGATGCGCCATATCCGGTTTGTCGCGCCCAACTCCTTTGAGAGCGCCATGCACGACTACCGGAAAACAAGGTGGGTCCGGAAACGCAACAGGGCCATTGCGCCGGTAGAACCGGTAATTGTTAACAATCCGTTAAACCGGGTCCAGACAGAAGGGGAAACCTGGCATAAACAGCTTGACCCGGCCGCCATCAATGAGAAATACCTGGCCGGCCTTGTTCTCGACAACGCAAAACTTTATAACTGCGACCCTACCGACACCCACTGCGATCTGGGGCTGCACTGGAGCGAAAAACGTGAAAGCTGAAGAACAAACCTTCAAAAAAGGTTAAAAAGGGAACCGACCATGCGCATTGTTCACGCAGCCATATTCAACACCTTCAAATACGGCCATGAGTACTACTCCATGGACCGAAAAATATCCAACGGCCTGATCCGGGAGGGCCATTTTGTTTACGACTTCAGTTACCGGGACGTCTGCCGGGCTGAAAACCCCTTCAAAACCACCAGCATCGGGAAGGGTAAAATGAACCGGCTGCTGATCCTCACGGTAGACGCGGTGCAACCCCACCTGCTGCTACTGGGTCACAGCGAAATGATCACCGCGGAAACCCTGAACCACATCAGAACAACACACCCGGATATTCGCATTGGACTGTGGTATGTCGATCCGCTTTTTCATACCGATCGCATTCAGCATCTGATCAAGCGGCGGGGCTGCATGGACGCCATGTTCATCACCACCGGCGGAGACCTTTTGCGCCAGTTCAAAACCCCGGAAAACCGAATCGCCTTTCTGCCCAACATCTCTGACCCGTCGGTGGATATCAACACCAACCACGAAAAAGAACGGTTCGACATCGACTTTATTTTCGGCGGTAGCGACAGTAAAGAGCCCGAACGCCAGGCGTTTTTAAAAAATATGACAGCCGCGCTGGGAAAGACCATGCGGTGCGAACTCTGGGGGGCACTGGGCAACCCTTTTTATACGGACCACCAGTTCTACGAAAAGCTAAGCCGGGCAAAGATGGGGCTCAACCTGAGCCGGCGCAATGATGTCTATCTTTATACCTCCAACCGGATCACCCAACTGGCCGGCAGCGGTATCCTGACCTTTTCGCCCCGGGTTCCGGGTCTTGAAAAGGTTTACAGTGAGAACGAGGTGGTCTATTTTGACGGCCTGGACGACCTGGTGAAAAAGGCCAATTATTTTCACACCCACGACGACGAGCGCAAACAGATAGCCTCGGCCGGGTGGGACCGGACCCACCGCTCCTACAACTGTCAACGGGTCACCCGGTTCATGCTGGATCTGCTGTTCGAACAGCCTTTTTCCGAACCCTATGAATGGATATCTGAAATCATCTGACCGCCATGACATTGAAACCTGAACAAATGAGAATCACGCAGGTCATGCTTTCCAGGGGAATGGGCGGCGGCGAGCGGATCTGCATCGACATTTCGCTTGCCCTGGCAGACGCCGGTCATCGTATTCAGGCGGTCTGCCATCCGGAATTCGAGGGCCGGCATCTCTTCAAGCATTCAGGAATTGGAATCCATCCATTAAAGGTCAGATGGGATTACAGCCCGGTGGCAAGGCAACGATTGCGCTCCCTTATCAAAGACTTCCGGCCCCACATCGTTCACACCCACATGGCCCGGGCATCCATGGTAGGCGGGGCCGCGGGCAGACGGTGCGGCGTGCCCATTGTGGCCAACATGCACGACTACGCGAAACTGAAGTACTACAGAGATATCGATCATTTTTTCCCGGGCACAGAGGACCTGAAGGCCTATCTGGAAAAAAACGCCGTTGATCCGCAACAGATAACGGTGATCCCCCATTTTTCACGAATCAAGCCGGTCGATGCCGTTGACCCGTTTTCTCCCAGCATGGTCGGCATGGGCCGGTTTTCGCCGGAAAAGGGGTTTGATATCCTGATCCAGGCCCTGGGAATTTTAAAAAACCGGGGGGTTGAGCTGCCACTGGAACTGGGCGGAGACGGCCCGGAAAAGCCCCGCCTGGAACGGATGGTAAAGCAGCTCAACCTGGACACCCAGATCCGTTTTGCCGGGTGGATCAGCGATGTGGCCGCCTTTCTGCGCAAAGGATCCATCTTTGTACTGCCGTCGCGAAGGGAATCGTTCGGCATCGCGGTGCTGGAGGCCATGAGCCAGGGCAGGATCATTGTGGCCGCCATGGCGCCCGGGCCGCTGGAAATTCTGGACGATACCATAGCGTTTTTCTTTCCCGTAGGCGATTCATCGGCCCTGGCCGACCGTATTCAGGAGATTCTGGCAAACCCGGAGGACGCAATCAAGCGAGCGAACAACGCCCTTAACCGGTTTACGTCATACTATGGCGTGGACACGGTGATGCCCCACATGGAAGCCTGTTACCGTAAAATGCTAAACCGAAAACCGACACTGAAATAGGAACCACAACATGGAAGTAACTGCCGGGCCGATACCCCGTAAATACATACCCACACTGATAAAAATCATCGTTTTGATCTTTATTCTGTTTGTGCCTTTCAAAGATTCTGTATACGAAATATCGAACGGTCTGATCGGGATCCTCTTCTGTTTTCTCTTAATCCGGAATAGGGATTATGGTATTCTGGCCGACCAGAAACCCGCTCTTCTGATTGTCCTCCTGCTTTTTATTTCCATGACACTGTCCAACCTTGCGGGACGCCCCGGTCTGTATGGATGGGAAAAACAAATTCAGTTTTTTTACCGTTATATGTTGCTGTACTTCGCACTGCTTTACTTTCTCCGAAAGCATTTTATTTCCGTCTCCTTTATTCTTTGCGCGGCGCTCCTCTCCCTGGGGATACAAGGGGTAAACGGCATCTACCAGTACTTTGTCGGGATTGACATCCTGAAACACCGGCTGATATTCGGCGGTCACCGGCTCACTGCCGCGGTCCACAACCCCAACCTGTTCGGTTTCCTGATGATGATCGGCGCATTGTCCATTCTCGGCACTATCCGTCCGGCCCGGTTGATAAAAACCGGTGTCGTAAAATTTATTTTTCTCTGCCTGCTGCTGGGCATGTTCTTTTTCTGTCTACTCTATTCAGGCTCACGTGCCGCATGGTTGAGCCTGGCGTTCGGCATCTTTCTTTTTTTTCTCCTCCGGTTTAAAAACTGGAACCGGGCCATGAAGATTTTCGCCATTACAATTGTCCTGACCCTGCCGGTTCTGCTGCTGGCCAACGATCTATTCATAAAAAGAATGGGGGATGCATTTATCAATTATGGTCATCGACCCGGTTGCTGGCAGGGAGCCGTGTCGTTTATTGCCGACGCACCCGTCTTCGGTCACGGTATCCGCGATGACATGATATTTCTCAAACTAAAAAGAATAGCCATCACCTCCCCGCATAATGCATACCTGGAGGTGATGGTCTTGCTGGGATTCGTGGGTTTTCTGATTTACGGCCGACTGATCTGGACGTTATATTGCCGGGCATTGAAACTTTCCGTGATACAGCCCGCATACTGTCTGATGCTGACCGGCATGATGGTATCCGCCTTTTTTGGTCACTCTTTTATCACAGATCAGATTCTGCTGTCGGCCTGCTGCCTGTTGTGTGCCTGCATGTGGTTTCATGGGGATCCGTCCAGGACAAGCGGGGATGAATTGCCGTCCTGAATGCCGGGCCAAGCCATGTCCCGGCTGATCGGAAAAACTTCATGGCCTCCCTCCGTCACATCCGCACCGATTTGTGTATCGCCAGAAAATTGGTGGTCCGGAACTGTTCGAGCTGTTCGTCATACTTTGAAATTGGATAAAAATATCCCGATGGTGTGATACGGAAAAGCCGCATACCGGCCTGTCTGAAAAAATAAAAGAAATCCTGAACAAAAGTCCGCGTGTCGATATTACATCCGCCGAACTCAAAAATAACCATTTTAACGGCTTGTTTCTCAAAAGTTTGTTTCCCGCCGGCCTGGAAGACATCCAGCTCATGGCCCTCCACATCAACTTTCAGCAGGTCGATCCGGTCGATTCGCCGGGTTGCGCAGTAATTGTCCAGCGTATCAATACGAACGGTCTGTGTTTGTGAAAAATCGATATTCAGATGGTCCAGTCGCCGTCGTGTAAGAGAGGCAATCGGAGAACCGGGCCGGTTGGAATAAAGCGTCGCTTCTCCAGGCGCCTTGCCAAGCCCCACGGCGTTGAGAACAACGGTGTCATATTCTCGAGCGCTCTCCTCAAGCAGTGCAAAAGCCTGGGGAGACGGTTCAAAACAGTGAATCTGGTACTCTGTCCCATGGATATTCGCCAGCGCCACCTTCAAAAACTGGCCAACGTTGGCACCCACATCAAAAACGCGGTACGGCGGCGGTAACAGCTTCTGCATCCGCCGAAACACCGCTTTTTCTCCGCTGTTGCGCACATCATCTCCCGAGCCCACTCCCATGTATTTATGGGTTCTCTTGACTATATACTCGAAAAGCCCCTGGGCTGCTCTGTTGCCGGAAAGAAATGCCAGCGTGCGACTTGCCATAAGTTGTTACCCCTTTCTGCTCCAGCAGTTTATGTTTCCCGGCGGCTGCCGGACATGGGCGCCTTCTGCCGGGAAAAGAATCATCTTTAAACATAAAGGCCTGTCACCCCATGATCCGGTTGATCTCCCCGGCCATCACGCGGCCCACCACTTCCGCGCCGAAGTCGGTGTAATGACCGGGAGGCAGGCCAGGGGCCTCTTCCTGCAACAGGCTCTCCTGAGAGTGGTCCTTCAGCGTGACGGTCGGATCAAAAAAAGGAAGGTCCTTTTCCCCGGAGATACGGCCAAGGAGTTGGATCAGGTCGGCCCTCTTTTTGATTGTGGTGAACTCCTGAGGCACAGTCTCCCGCCCCTTAGCAAAAGGAAGCAACCGGCCAAACAGTTGCCGTGCTTTTCCGACGGCACCGATTGCCGAATGTGGGGCCATGTTGACCATGGCGTTGAAATGAGACACCACCAACACTCTTCTGGGATGCACCAGTCGCACAATCTCGTCGATGTCTTCGTCGATTTCGTCACTGTCCTGGTGAACTGCCACGGTCCTTTGCCGAATATCTTTCGGCGTGTCCCGGTAGTAGTGAAGCCGCTGATCCACGGCCAGGTGATGCATGACATATTCTTCAAACATGTATTTCTTCTGCGCGCAGATCTCCACCACAAACAGATCGGCGGCGTTAAATTGATCAACAAACTTCTGAGAATGAGGCACCGGCCGGCGGTTCAGGATCGAAGTCCGAAAGCAGAAACGGTTAACCGCGTCCGGAATCTCAATCCGTTTTGTGATAAACGAAAGCAGCTGGAGAATTTCTTTTGTTGAGTGAACATAGGAGATGTCCTGGTCAAAACCGGTACAGTCAAAATGTCGTCGCACCGGTAACAGCCGGCAGGTTCCCAGCAGGGCCACCTTCATCTCCCCGCCTCCGCGCCGTGTAATACCATCAGCACCATATCCCGCTTTGTCCGCCCTGCTTCCATTCTTCCTGCTCCAGCCTTCCTGTATCATCGGATGCCGGCAAAATACCCGAAACGCTTCAGAGTGTCAACGCCAGGGATATACTCCTTCATTTGTCCCGCAACGACGCGGCCACAAAGGATTCAACCCCCCCCCGGTCCGGGCCGAAATCAATCTCCACGCCCAGCACCGCCAGATCAACTCCTAAAAGGCCCACCCGACCGGAAAATTTTACGTAATCCTTTTTGCTGGTGACAACTGTTTTTACCCCGGATGCCAAGGCACGGCCGGAGATAACGGAAAGGTCCTCGTCCGTGTAGGCATGGTGGTCCCGAAAAAACAGGTGGCCCGTCACCCGGGCGCCTGTCTGCCGAACGCTTTTTAAAAACCCGCTGTTTTGCGCAAGTCCGCAGAATACAAATACCGGCAAGTTCTTTAATAGCGTGACATCAGCCGATTGGGCCGGGGCCATCGCTTCGTCCCCGGCCCTGACCCACCCGTCCAGCACCGGCCGGTGAAAGGCCCGAAAAACAGGCTTTTCCTTCAAATAAGGTAAGATGGCCGAATCCGGCCGCAAATCAGCAGCCGGATCCGACCGGGTAAAAACAAACGCATGGGCATGGGCCAGACAGGACAGGGGTTCCCGCAGAGGTCCGGCGGGCAGAAGTTTTCCGTTACCCACAGGCCGGGTGCTGTCCAGCAGTAGAATATCCAGGTTCCGGGCCAGTTGAAAGTGCTGAAACCCGTCATCCAGAATCACCACGTCCGTGGGAAGGTCCGCCATGGCGGCGGTGGCGGCCCGGTACCTCTTTTTCCCCACCACCACGGGCACACCGGGCAGGGCATGGGCCATCATAAAAGGTTCATCCCCGGCTTGGCCCACATTCATGCGCACACCGGTGTGATCACTCACCAGGCCACCGGTTACCGAGGCAGTGCCCCGGTATCCCCGGCTGACGATCATGGGGGCCCGCCCCATTCGGACCAGCAGTTTGGCGAGATAGATGGTCATGGGGGTCTTGCCGGTGCCGCCCACGGTGATGTTGCCCACCGATATCACCAGGCAGGGCAGCTGCCGGGGTCGAATGAAACCTTTCGTGTACAGGCCGCGCCGCAAGCGCGCGGCTCCGCCGTACAGAAAGGAAAGCGGCATTAAAAGAGTCCCGCCGCCGGTAACAGGTCTGGCTGGCGGCGGGTTTTTCTCCGCTATATGGCACACGGTCATTACCCTGTCCAGGGCGCCCCGGTTGGCTTCAAATACTTGAAAGGCGGCCCGGCCCATCTGGCGGCGCTGGTCCCGGTCGGTCAGCAGGCCGGTGATAACAGGTCCCAGTGTCTCCACATCCTTTACCTGAAGGGCGCCGCCGTCGTCGATCAGCAGCCGGACGATTTCGGCAAAGTCCTCCATGTGAGGGCCGAACAGGACCGGAACACTGCAGGCCGCCGGTTCCAGGGGATTGTGCCCCCTCAGGTTTAAAAAGCTCCCGCCGATAACCGCGATGTCCGCAACAGCATACAGATCGTTAAGCAGGCCGATACGGTCAATCACCACCACCCGAACCGGGCCGGGTCTGTCCGCCTGCCCCACCCCGGTCAGGGTAAAGGCCCCGGCGTCCGGACCGCCGAATATTGCGGCCACGTCGCCGGACCGGGCCGGGTCGCGGGGCGCGACCACCAGCACCAGGTGTTTAAACGCTTTCCACACACCAGCCAGGGCGCTGGCCAGACCTTCTTCTTCGCCGGGATGCGTGCTGCCGGCCACCAGGATGCGGGCATCAGGTGCAATGCCCAGGCGGTGGCGAAGATCAATGCGCTGGTCACTGGACAAAGAGGGCGCTTGCCGGTCAAACTTGATGCTGCCCGTCACCACTGTTTTTTCTCCGGCAACGCCAAGGGCGGCAAAGCGGTCGGCATCCTGCCGTGTCTGAGCACAGATGGCGGAAAACGTGTTCAACACCGGGCCCATGACACATGAAAACCGGCGATACCCGGCAAAACTTTTCTCTGACAGCCGGCCATTGGCCAGAACGACAGGAACGTGCCGCTTCTCAAGGGTCCAGAGAAAGTTGGGCCAGATATCGGATTCCACCACCACCACCAGGCCGGGATTGATCCGATTGACCATGCGCGCCACGGAAAAAGGAAGATCATAGCAAAAACAAAAAACCTCATCAGCGATGCCGGCCAAACGATTCCGGGCTGTGTCGATGCCGGTCCGGGTGGTTGCCGAAAAAAAGACTGGCCGGCCGGGGAAAGCCGCTTTTAACCGGGCCGTCAATTCAACGGCGGAAAGCACCTCTCCCACGGACAGGGCATGAACCCAGACCGGGCGATCTTTCTCCAGTCGCCGGTGATCGGGAATCTCCTGAAACCCCAGCCGTTTGAAAACCGTGGTCCTGCGCTTTTTCGAAAACAGGGAAGCCACCAGGGCCGGGGGGCCGGCCACCACAAAAAGCACCATCAGTACCAGGTTGTAACACCATTTCATTCAGGCACCTGTAACGGCTTTATCGCCGGGCGACAAGGATCACCGCGGCCGTTGCTCCCCCGAACACCAGGTTGGCCGACCATGCCGCGATCAACGGCGGCAGCATGCCGCCATATCCCAGGGAGATGCAGAAGCTGTGAAATATCCAGTACACAAAGGAGGCCCCCACGCCATAAGCGGCGTTGGCGGTGATGCCGCCCCGGGTTCTGCCCATGATGCCGAGGGCCGCGCCAATCAGGCCCATCAGCAGGCAGACAAAGGGAAACGAGAGCTTGGCATGAAGGTCCACCCGGTGAGAAACCACGCTGTACCCCTGCCGTTCGACCTGCCGAATTCTGTCAAGCAGCTGGACAAACCCCATCTCGTCGGCACTTTCCGCAGCCCGGTCCAGGTCTTCGGGAAGCAGGTCCAGCTCGATCTTCAGCCGCTCCCTGAATTCGACAAGCTGAACGTTCCCGGCGACGTCAAACTGCTGGTCCAGCACATTGCGCAGGGTCCACTGGCCTCCATCATAGAGGCCCCGGGCTGCATCGATGCGCCGGGTCACCCGGAAACCTTCATCCAGATCGTGGAGGACCACATCAAACGCTTTTTTCTCCCGCGGCTGATAGTGCCGAATGTGTACAATGGTCCGGTCGTCTTTCAGCCATATGTTATTCTTCTGGTCGACACTGGAGGTCTTCTGCCGGACCTGCTGCAGCCAGATGTAATTGGCCCGGCTGATGGTACGGGGAACAACGATCTCTGAAACGATAAGCAGCAGCACACAGCACCCCACGCCCACGACAGCCGCCGGTTTAAAAAGTGATGCCGGGCCGATGCCGCTGCTTTTCAGGGCTGTCACCTCGTTCCGCCGGTTCATGAGACCGAAAACCACCAGGGAGGCGATCAGCACACCCACCGGTGCTGTCTGAACAACAATCAGCGGAATCTTGAACAGAAAAAAAACAGCCATGCGGGAAAGCGGTACCCCCGCCCCGAGAAAATCGTCGATCTTTTCAAAAAAATCGACGGCCACGTAGATGACGATCACCACGGCCATGACAACGGCCAGCGCCTTGAGAATCTCAGCAATAATATATCGGGACAGGATCGTCATGCCGCCTCTCCCCGCGCACCGGCCCGAAAGCGCACTTGCAGCATCTCGAAAAACGTCCTCAGGTTCCGGTCCTTTGCCGCTTCCGCATAAAGAAAAAGTCCGAGGCCTCCCATCACCATGTCGGGCAGCCACATGGCCAGGGCCGGATGGAGGAAACCGGACTCTCCCAGAATCTCACCACCGGAGAGCACCAGGTAGTAAAGAAGAAAAAAAACAAGGGCCAGGCCAATGCCGGAGGAGGTCTTCCGTCCCCTGGCCTGTACCCCCAGGGGTACGGCAAGAAGGCCCAGCACCACGCAGGCAAAGGGAATGGAAAACTTCTTGTGAAGCTCCATACGGGCCGATCCCCGTGGAAGGCCCGCCGCACCCGCCTTTTGAATATGGTCGAATAGCTCGGCAAGGGACATCTCTTTTTCACTTCTGGCGGCAGTGGAAGCCACCTGTCCGGCACGCTCCAGGTCAAGGTGGATATCATAGGTCTCAAACCGGATCACCCGGGACGACCGATCCCGCAGGTCGACCTGGTACATTCTGCCGTCTGCAAGAGAGAGCCGGACCACCTGTCCGACCATGTCCACGTCAAGGGTGCCGGAAGGCGCACAGATGGTCACCGGCTTGCCGGCACTCCGCTGGTCTTCAATGAACACGTCCGACAGCACCCGCTGCTTCTTATCAAACTGGCCGACATACAGGGTGATGCCGTTAAACAGGGTGTTGAACTCCCGGTCGACAATCCCCAGGTTGGGATTGGACGTGACCACCGTGTAGGCCAGCTGTTTGAAGGCCACCTTGCCCCTGGGCAGGCCCCACAGGGTCATCAGCAGGGTCAGCAGGCAGGCCGCCACACAGAACCCCATCACCGGGTAGAATAGCCGGTAGAGGCTGACACCGCTCGACTTGAGAGCAACGATCTCATTGTCTCCGGACATGCGCAAAAAGGTCAGCAACACGGCCATCATGGTGGAGATGGGAATTACATAAACAAGAAAATAAGGCGTGGAATAGACCAGCATCAGCATCACCACGCCGAGCCCGGTCCCGTAGTTGACGATGAAATTGGTGATATCCAGAAGCTGGTGGGTCAGAAAAACCAGGGTAAACACGGCCAGGCTGACACCGAAAACCGGCACCAGTTCGGCCATGATATATCTGTCGATGGCTGTGGGTTTCATTCGTCCGCGCTGCCTGTCATGGACGGTTGTCGGTTGTAGTGGTGCTGCCGAACCGGGCCGGTGTCGCCGTTCCCATGGTACAAGCGCAACGGCTCTTCTCAGATACCGTCGTGAGGCCCTGTTATACGAGCCACGGACGGAGTGTCCGCGTCCACCTCGCACCGCTTACTATATGTACAAACCGCAAAAATCACAACCCCCGCCACCATGATCAGGCCGGCAAAGGGAAACGCCTGGCGAAGGGAGAAAAAGTCCATGGCCACACCGCCGATGGCGGCGCCGAACAGCATGCCCATGCTGTGGGCAACGGTGAGAAGGGACATAACCGATCCCATGGCCCTTGTCTCTCCACCTTTGACCACGGCCATGGCCATCAGGGGCGGCATGGCCACGCCGCCGCCGATGCCGAAGGCAACGCTGGCGGCAAACAGTCCCCAGAAATCAACGGCCCAAGTATAGACCACCATGGCGCCTGCGGTCATCAGGCCGCCGCAGATCGCCATTCTTTTCTGATCCGTCCGGTCGGCCAGCATGCCCATGGGCATCTGCAAAAGCCCGCTGACAAACACCCCCAGCATGATCAGCACCCCTATCCGGGAGCTGGACAGGCCGATGCTGCTGGCAAACACCGGCAGAAAACACCAGATGGTGCCGATGCAAAACACATACACAAACCGCAGACAGAAAAGACCGTATAAAAAACGGTCCGTCAGCAGCAGTGACCATTTCGCCGGAACGCTGCCCCGGGTCATGACGTGTTCCTCCCGCACCGGGGGCAGCAGAAAAAGGCTTGCCAGACACGCCGCCAGGGAGAGCACTCCCATGCCGGCAAAGGCCGCGTCCAGACCGGCCAGGTCGTTTATGACGCCGCCCAGCAGGGGGCCGATGCTCAGGCTGGTAAACATGGAGAGGTTGAAAAGCCCCATGGTAAACCCTTCCCTGTTTTTCGGCGTGATGTCACCGATATAGGCCTGGGCCACTGGCATGATCATGGCCGAGGCAATTCCCTGCAGGAATCGCAGCCAGATCAGCCCGCCCACTGTATCCGAATAGATGAAGGCCACGGAAACCAGGGCGTAGCCAAAGAGCCCGATGGTGATGTAGGGCTTGCGCCCGGTCCGGTCGGACAGCGAACCGAAAAGGGGCAGCAGAAAGGTGCGGGACAGGGAAAACGCGGCAAAAATAAGGCCGATGTAAAAACCACTGGCCCCCAGGTTCTGCGCATAGACCGGCAGCAGCGGAACAACGATGCCCACGCCCATGACCGCACCGAATATGGAGACAAAAATAGCGGCAAATATCTTTTTGTCCCCGGTGGTCATCGTCTCCATGGGCCAACCTGAACATATAACGTGTAAATCAAAAACAAAACAGACTCATCCTTTCAAAACATACAGGCCTGCCACCTTATCACCTTCCATCCCTGCTCCTCAATCCAATTATTCAGGTTTTTGCCGGGAGAACAAAACCGGACGACTACGCCGCCGGCATAAACCGGCCGTGGTCCTGTATCACCCGGCCCTCTTCTTCCAGCAGGGCCAGGAGTTTAGCGATCATCTGCTCCTCAAAGGTGTGCTGAATGATCCGGTCGGGAAACCGGTTCTTGTAAAAAGGCGAATGCGCCACCATTTCTTCCAGGGTTTTCCCCTCTTTTCCCAGCAGCGCGAACACTGTCTGTTTCTGACGCTCAAAGCCGTCCAGAAACCCTTCAAACAGTTGGGTGGCGTCGCCTTCGTGGGGCAGCCGGTGGGAGGCGCAGACCCGCCGGTAGGGCAGCTCCATCAGCCGCCGAATGCTTTCCTGAAAGGGTTTTATGGCGCCTTCCGGGTTGCCGTACCAGGGGCCGAAGCCGGAAAAATCGATGTCCGTGGTGATCAGAGTGCCGGACCCGTGATCAAAAAAACAGTAATGATCATCCAGATGGCCCGGCGCGTGAATGGCCTCGATACGGGCCGGTCCCAGGGCAAATATGTGACCGTTGTCAAACCGGCCGTCCGGTTTGCGAAACGGCCGCAGCCCCAGGGGCCTGCCGATGGCATTGACCCAGTGGGCCCCCCGCTCCGGTGTGCCGGTGTAACGCACCCCCAAACGGTCAAGGTCGGTCACCGAGTCCGGCGTCTGCCGGGGCAGCAGCAGAGTCCTGTCTTCCAGCAGGTGCCAGTTTAGAATATGGTCCGGATGGGAGTGAGAAATCACCAGAATGTCGATACGGCACAACCGGTCAATCTCCTGAGTCAGCTCCGGCCCCAGACCGGCGTCGATCATCAGGGTCTGGCCCCCGCCACAAAAAAGAAACCCGTGACAGAAGGGGAAACGGCCCTTGGCCGGGGCACGGACCAGATAGAGATGGTCGGCAATACGGAGCATGCGGGGATGTTGTGTCATGGTCCTCTTCATTAAAAAGGGGCTGGCCGAAACAGGCGCCACCCCCTTATGTTATCTGGTGCCGGAGGTCGGAATCGAACCGACACGGAGTTGCCCCCGGAGGATTTTGAGTCCTCTGCGTCTACCAGTTTCACCACTCCGGCGTCAGGCAGAATTTATATGAGATTACATCCTCCTTGTCAATACACCGGCCGGCGGTTTACCGGACCGTGCCCGCAGCCTTCAGGATATCGGCTGCCCGGACCGTGCCCTCCCGAAGCACCTTCGGCGGATTCATTGTCACGTCCACCACGGTGGAACCCACCCCGCCGCCAAGGACGCCGGCATCCAGCACCATGTCCGCAAGCCTTACAATGTCGACATCCAGGTCTGCTACGCGGCCGCACGCCGGGCTGCCGGACCGGTTGGCGCTGGTGCCGGTAACAGGCCGGCCCAGCCGGACCACCAGGGCATGAGCAACAGGATGAGAGGGAACGCGCAGACCGATGGTGCCGGACGGGGAGATCAGGTGAGATGGCACCCTGGCCGATGCTTCAAACACCAGGGTCACGTTTCCCGGCCAGAACCGGTCCATGAGCTGTTCGGCCCCGGCCGGCACAGTTGTCACCAGTCCGGCTGCCGCAGCAGCGTCCGGAATGAGAATTAAAATGGGCTTGTCATCCGGACGGCCCTTGATCTGCCGCACCTTTTCCACAGCGGACCGGTTCCAGGCATCAGCGGCCAGGCCGTAAAGCGTGACCGTTGGAAAAACCAACACACCGCCGGCATTCAGCAGGCCACAGGCCCGGTCGATCAGGGCCGAATCGGGTTGAACCGGGTCAATCGGCTGAATGTTATGCCTGTAATCGGCCAAGCTGTTGGGCCTTTTTTTCAACATCGGCCGCCATGTCCTTCTTGTGGGCCGACAGTGCCGCCGCCAAAGTCTCGTCTGACACCGCCATAATCTGAATGGCCAGGAAACCGGCGTTTTTTGCGCCGGCCTTGCCCACGGCCACGGTTGCCACCGGCACGCCCGGCGGCATCTGGACCGTTGACAGCAGAGCGTCCAGGCCGTTTAATGGGGAAGCATCAATGGGGACGCCGATCACCGGCAGGGTGGTGTGAGAGGCAATCACGCCGGCCAGATGGGCCGCCATGCCGGCACCGGCGATAAACACCTGAATGCCGCGCTCTCTGGCCGTGGAAACAATCTTTTCCACCCGGGCCGGGGTCCGGTGGGCCGACGCCACGGTCATCTCGTAGGCCACCCCGAATTTTTGAAGCACACCGGCCGCCTCCTCCATGATTTTCAGGTCCGAGTCGCTGCCCATGAGAATGGAGACCCTGGGCTTTTCCACCAGCCGCTTAAGGGCCTTGTGGCCGATGTCATTCCGGTGATAGGCCCCTTCCCAGGAGATTTTCGCCACTGCCTCGTAGGCCCGCCGAATGGCGTCCTCCACGGTTTTGCCCAGCGCGGTGACACCCAGGACCCGCCCCCCGTCGGTGACCACCTTTTTGCCTTTGGCCCGGGTGCCGGCGTGAAAGGCCACCACGTCCTTCATGCGGTTGACGTTGGACAGCCCGGAAATGGCCATGCCTTTTTTATAGGCCCCGGGATACCCGCCGGATGCCATGACCACGCAGACGGCGGCCCGGTCGTCAATTTCCAGGGTATGCTCATGAAGCCGGTTTTCACACACCGCCTCCAATACGGGAACAATGTCGTTTTTCACGCGCATCAGCAGGGGCTGGGCCTCGGGATCGCCGAAACGGGCGTTGAATTCCAGCACGCGCACGTTGCCACCGGAGATCATCAGCCCGGCATAGAGCACCCCCCTGTAGCGAACCCCCTCAGCGGCCATGGCCTTGACCGTGGCCACCATGACGGTCTCCATGATCTTTCTGTGAAGGTATTCATCCACCACCGGCGCCGGGGAATAGGCACCCATGCCGCCGGTGTTGGGACCGGTGTCGCCGTCACCCACGGCCTTGTGATCCTGGGAACAGGGCATCGGCAACACGGTTTCCCCGTCGGTGAGCGCAATAAAAGAGGCCTCCTCTCCCTCGAGACGTTCCTCTATCACCACCCGGTTTCCGGCGTCCCCGAAAAGCCGGTCTTTCATAATCTGCCTGAGGGCATCCGCGGCCTGCTTTTCGCTGTTGCACACAAAAACGCCCTTGCCCGCGGCCAGACCATCGGCCTTTACCACCACGGCGCCGCCCAGTTCCTTCAGGTAGGCCAGGGCCTCGTCATAATCATCAAAACAACGCCCCCTGGCCGTGGGAATGTTGTACTTGAGCAGGATCTCCTTGGCGTAACCCTTGCTGGTCTCCAGCCGGGCCGCGTCCCGGCCGGCCCCGAAAACCTTCAGGCCCGCCGCCTCGAACCGGTCCACAATGCCAAGAGACAGAGGCGCCTCGGGGCCGACAACGGTCAGGTCGATCTGCTCTTCGGCGGCAAACTCCAGCAGCCCGTCCACGTCATCCGCCTTGATGGGCACAGACGCCGCCAATGGAGCGATGCCCGCGTTGCCCGGAGCGCAGAAAATCTTGTCTACTTTGGGGCTCTGGGCGATTTTCCAGACCAGAGCGTGTTCCCGGCCGCCGCTGCCGATCACCAGGACCTTCATGATGGATCTCCTTTGTTTGATTCAAATATGCGTGTCTGTCCGGAAACGCCCCCGGACGACTCATGATATGTTCGGATCAGCGCTTTTCCAGGCTCAGGCTGATCAGCCGGTCCAGCAGATCACCGAAAGCCATGCCCGCCGCTTTTGCCGCCAGGGGCAGCAGGCTGGTGGGGCCCATCCCCGGAATGGTGTTGGTTTCAAGAACAAACAGGTCCGTGTCAGTGGCGATCATGTCGGTCCGGCTGTAGCCCTTGCAGAACAAAGCACTGTGGGCCCGGCACGCGTAGTCCCGCACCCTGGCGGAAAGGTCCTCGGGCACAGGGGCCGGGCATATCTCCGAGGTGGCGCCGGGCGTGTACTTGGCCTCGTAATCAAAAAAACCATACCCGTCACCGGGAATGATTTCCACCACCGGCAACGGCTCGGGATCGTCATTGCCGATCACGCCGCCGGTGAGTTCCCGGCCCTGGATATAGGCCTCCAGCAGCACATCCGGCCCATGGGCCAGGGCCTTGTCCACGGCCGGGGCCAGTTCGGAAACCTGTTTTACAATGGACATGCCGATGCTCGAACCGCCGCAGGCGGGCTTGACCACCAGGGGAAACCCCAGCGCGTCGGCATGGGCGTCAAGAAAAGACCCATCGGCGTCCCGGTTTTCAGAAACCACCCGATAGGGCGGCACCGGCAGGCCGGCCTGCTGATAAACCCGCTTGGCCGCGAGCTTATTCATGGCAAGGGCGCTGCCCAGCACGCCGGAACACTGGTAGGGGACACCCAGCAAATCCAGGAGCCCCTGAATGGTGCCGTCTTCTCCATGCACGCCGTGCAGGTTGACAAAGGCGGTGTCAATGCCCGGCGCTTCCTGCACCAGCCGGGCCAGGTCGGTTCTGGAATCATATCGAAGCACGCGGTACCGGGCCGGGTCCAGGGCCGCCTGAATCATCTTTCCACCGGCCAGAGACACGTCCCGCTCCGAGGAGACACCGCCGCAGATCAATGCAACCGTCAACTTGCTCATCGTCCGTCTGTCCCTTTTTCAGCTCACACATCCGCCCCGGTCCGCATACGCTCATTGAACCGGCCAAGGTATTGCTGGGGTATTTCCAGGGCCACATGCCTGCCGCGCATCATGTTGGCCCTGGTAATGAGAAGGTTAAGCCGCCTGGTCAGCCGGTACTGCTCTTTTACGTCGGTCTCACCGGCCAGCAGATCCTCGGTCCGGCAGATCTCCTTGCGCAGCTCAATCTCGGGCGGCAGGCATCCGGCGTTTTTGAGTATCTTGTAGGCCAGCCGGAGATCCTCGGGGATATGCCTGTCGTCCTCCAGCGCCAGGGGTTTGCCGGTGCCGGGCAGGTTGTCAAAGGCGCCTTCCCGCCGGGCTCTTTCAATCCGCTGTTCGACTATCTTTTCAAAACCAGGAAACACGATACCTCACCTGTAAAACAAAAAGGCTCTTTTTGACGTCCCGTCCAAAAGAGCCCTGCGTGATCAAGTGGTGGCGATGCAGGGACTTGAACCCCGGACACTACGGATATGAGCCGTATGCTCTAACCAGCTGAGCTACATCGCCACATGGTACAAAAAAGCGGCATCCCGCCGGCGGCCGCCCACCACAACGGGAAGAAACTCACTACCAGCTTCGGACCGGTTAGTCAAGCAGAAATCGTGTTTGGACCGCATCAGGCCATCGGGGATGCTTCCGTGACCTGGACCTCATATCCGACCAGGTCCGGCGGCAGATCGGAAATGACGATCATAAACGGGACTGTTGCCCCGGCCCGAATATTGGCGTTCTGGTTGTTGTCCCCGGAGGGGTTGGCCAGCCGCTGTTGAATGGCGTCCATGGGCTGCTCGGACAACTCCTCAAAGGCCAATATATTGCCGCAGTAGGCCGACACCTCCCGGGCAAGGGGGGTGCCCTGGGAAGCAAGGGATGCCGTCACTTTGACGAACCGCCGCGGCGCGGAGGACTTGTTGGTAACGGAACCGGTGATGATCAGCAGTTTGCCCGCATGGGTATTGGTGACAAAATTGTTCTGCAGTGAGCTTTTAACCACCACCACCTCGGTTCCGGCGATGGACGTGCTCCCCTTTCCCAGCAGGGTCCCAATAAGCGGGAGCTTGTCCATGGGCGGCACACTGACCCCCATGCTGGAAGCCAGGAAATAAGCACCCACGGTCAGTCCGGCGATAAGGACCAGCACCAGCAGCACCACCAGGATCACCTTCAGTACACGCCTGCCAACGCCGGTTGCCCCGGCAGAAACCGTTTTTTCCTTCTTTTCCTTCTTTTTCTTTTCTTTCTTTGCTTTTTCCGGTTTTTTGGCCTTCTTGTCTTTTTTGGCCTTCTTCTTATCAGCAGCCACTGCCCCGGCTTCATCCGTCTCCATCGCTGCCGCCGCCGGTTCGCCGTCTTCCTGGTCCTCGTCCGATGCCAGCATCTGCTCTATATCGGAAAAATCATCCTCGTCGGCATCGGAAAAATCAATATCGTCATCCATGTCCTGCCCCTCATCGGACAGGGCCAGTTCCACGTCTTCGGGTTCCTCCTGCTCCTCCTCATCCTCGTCTTCGGGCTCCAGCAGCTCCATTTCAATGGTCTGCTCCAGGTCGGCCAGGTCGATCTCCTGCTGCTCAATGGGATCGGCACCATCGATATCGTCGTCCAGGTCCAGGTTCAGTTCATCGGCGGAAAGCTCCACGGTGTCGGCCACCGATGTGTCATCATCGCCCTCCAGCAGGCTGTCTACCTCAGAAAAGTCGAGATCCTCCTCGGGTGGCGCGTCGTCATCATCCAGTTCAAGTTCAAAATCATCGGAGCTTGCCGTGGGGGTCGCCTCGCTGACGTCCTCCAGTTCATCCAGTTCAAGATCATCACTTCCCAACCCCAGGTCATCGTCATCAAAATCCAGGGCCAGATCTGCCTCATCCTCATCATCCGCCACGGGCTGGTCTTCGTCGTCGTCCAGGGCCAGGCCGAAATCCTCCTCCTGGTCGTCGGCCGCTTTGTCCTCACCGGTTTCATCAAAGTCCAGGTCCAGATCCCCTTCATCAGCTTCGTCGGATGTATCGGCGTCATCATCGTCAAGCCCGTGGTCCTCGTCATCGTCAATGGAGAGTTCGAAATCGTCCGATGCGGCGGATACGTCAGATGCCCCGGCCCCGGCATCCTCTTCCAGCCCCAAATCCAGATCCTCGCCCGGACCCAGGTCGAGATCCTCGTCCAACCCCAGGTCCAGATCCTCTCCCAGGTCCAGGTCCTCGTCCAATCCCAGATCCAGATCCTCGTCCGGCTCAGGCCCATGGTCCTCTTCGTCCAGGGAAAAATCAGACACCTCTTTGGTCTCAGGCGGGGGGGGCTTTGCTTCAGGTTTGGATGCTTTTACCGGCGCTTCCGGTGCCGGTTCTGCCGTGGGCTTCGGCGACTTTTTCGCCGGCGGCGGCTGAACAGGCGCAGGCTCCGGGGGCGGGGGGTAGGCCCGAAAAACGTGCTTGCACTTTGAACATCGTACCTTTGACCCCTGGGGTTTTATAAGACTGTCATCCAGCTTAAAATTGACACCGCACTGTTCGCAGGTAATGATCATTCCATATCCTCGTGTTTTGTTTGGTTCAGGGGTTGTTTTGTTCCAGGCGATGGATCCCCTTCAGATTCCGATAGCACCCGTTCCAGTCCAGTCCGTACCCCACAAGAAAACCGTCCCTGACAACATGGCCGCTGTAATCTACCCGCACGGCATGGTTCCGTCGTTCCCGTTTATCCAAAAAGGCGCACAGGTTTATTCGAGCCGGTTCAAACCCACCCAGATAATCCAGCAAAAACCGCGCTGTGGCGCCGGTATCCACAATGTCTTCCACCACCAGCACCTGTCTGCCTGTTATATCAGACTCAATCGGCTTTGTTAACTCAATATTGCCGGAAGATTCTGTCTGCGCGCCATAACTGGCAACACCCACAAAGTCCACTTCAACCGGTATGGTGAGGGTTCGAATGAGGTCGGCAAAAAAAACAAAGGCCCCCTTGAGCACACAGACGGCAACGCCCCCCTTCTCCCCAAAATCCGATGAAATCCTTTGCCCAAGAGCAACCACGATCTCTTCAACCTGCTGCGCCGACAGTACGGGAACCAGTTCAGGCATCGACATTTGTCTTTCTGTTCTCGGGCGCGGCGACCTGTAACACACCCTCTTTTTTATTTTCCTTACTCTGAACAAAAGGATTTGTCAATATCTTTGAGTTATTATGCCTTACAGACCGGTTTCGGCAAGGGCTTCGACCAGCTGTTTCTGCTGATCGGTCAATTTGGACGGCATCTCCACCTGAATTTCAACGTACAGGTCGCCCCGGCCCGCGCCCCTCATGTGGGGAATCCCCTGCCCGGCAAGCCGCAGCTTGCTTTTGTGCCGGGTGCCCGGCGGCACCCGCAGGTTCAGGTCTTTGCCGTCCACCCCGGCCACCGTGATCCGGGTTCCCTTCAAGGCGTCAGTGAGTTTGACGCCTGTGGTCATATAGAGGTCGTAGCCGTCCACTTCGAACACCGGGTCCTTGACCAGCTTTGCCTGAATATACATATCCCCTGAAGGACCGCCAAACCGGCTGGGTTGGCCCTTTCCGGCAAGCCGTATCTTCTTGCCGGACACCATACCCTTTGGAATTTTCACGTTGACAGTTTCGGTGCCGCCGCCATGACGAAGGGAAACCGCCTTGGTGGTGCCGGAGACGACCTCCTGAATCGTAACGGGAAGCTCGTACACTACGTCCTCCCCCTTTACTGCGGCCGTCTGCCGGGGGCCGCCGCCGCCAAAGGGAGAACCACCGTCGAAAGAAAAGCGGGCACCACCTCCCCGGCCGCCGCCGGAGAAAAAGCCACCGCCCCCGCCAAAACCGAATTCCTTTAGAATATCGGAAAAATCAAACCCCCGGAAAATATCCTCCTGGGAGTACCGCTCATGAAAACCATTGGCGCCGTATGTATCGTACTGTTTCCTCTTTTCCTTATCCTTGAGCACGGCGTAGGCTTCACTGATCTTTTTAAATTTTTCTTCCGCCGCTTTCTTATCGCCCTTGCTATGGTCCGGGTGATATTTCATCGCCAGCTTTCGATAGGCCTTTTTAATCTCCTCGTCAGTGGCGTTTTTCTCCACACCCAGAATCTTGTAGTAATCGGTTTCCGCCATTGCTCCGTTCACCTCGCTTATATAGTTGAGACAACCAAAATCTTGACCTTTCAAAATGTTATAGCATTAAAATAAGCCGTATCCCTTTGACTGTCAAGGCACTATATACGGTTGCCGGGGTTGGCTTCGGTATACCAGTAGATGGCATGAGCCGGTCCTGACCGCCGACCGTAAACCGAACAACCGCCCGCTGCGCCTGTTCTTGCTACCGTCAACAAAGCTTCTGGAGAATGATTTTCTTCTTGACCCTGGAACCTTCTTCGTTTATAGGATCATAAGGCAGCAGAAGCGTCAATCTCTAATGACTTCTCAACTTCGGACCGGCGACGAGCATGATGCCTGAACCCACGGGGGCCACAGCGGCGGCACAGCGAATACGGAAACGCCATTTCCTGATGAGCGCCGCCTCTTATCTGATTATCGGCATGCTGCTGGTATACGTTCAGCAGAGCCACATTCTGGATATCACCCCGATCCTTCTTTACACTCTTCTGGCAGCGGCCCTGACGGTCAACATCGCCTTCTACGTGGTCATCTCCACGGGCCTCAATACCCGGCTCAACGACCCCAGCCTCACCCTTGCCCAGGTGATCACGGCCATTGCCCTGCTCATGGCCCTGACCTATGTCGCCATCGAACTAAAGGGCCTGATCCTTACCGGCTACCTGCTCATCTTTCTTTTTGGCACCTTTTATCTCCAGGTGCACCAGTTCCTGATACTGACGATTTTCGCCGCCGCCGGCCACGGCCTGGTCATCCTGCTGCTGGCCTTTTCCCCCGGCCGGCCGATCCACCTGCAGACCGAACTGATGTACTGGGTGGCCCTGGTAGCCATTCTCCCCTGTTTTGCCGTGCTGTGCGGCGACGTGAGCCGGCTTCGCAAAAGAAGCTATGCCACCCACCGGCAACTGAAAACATCGGAGGCCCGTTACCGGGGGCTGCACGACAACATGACCGATGCGTCGGTGCTGCTGGACCTCCAGGGCCGCATTCTAACGGCCAACGCGGCGTTTCTGGCCATTGTCGGCATTCAGGATGTCCGCAACCTGAGCCGGTATCCCTTTGTCGACCTGCTCCATCCTGAAGACCGTCTGGCATGGCAGCGACAACTGGGGGCAGTCGACCGGGCAGACCGGACGAGCATGGCTTACCTGAAAATCATCGACAGAGATGAACAGGTCCGGGAAATGGAATGCAAAACCAGCTTTGTAGGGGAAGCAGGCGATGTCACCGGCCTGCTGATGACCCTGCGGGACATGAGAATCACCCGAAAGTTGAAAACACAGATCGCCGATTCTTACAAGGAGCTGGAACAGGCAAAGTCCTTCACCATCCTGGGGCTGGCCAAGCTCACCGAATTCAGGGACAAAAACACCGGAGACCACCTGGAACGAATTCGGGGATACACCCGGATTCTGGCCACCCAGCTGGCCACCCTGCCCAATTACGCCGATCATATCACCGACCGTTACATCAACGATATCTCCGTATCCTCAGTGCTTCACGATATCGGCAAGGTGGGCATGCCCGACACCATTCTTTTCAAGCCCGGCCCGCTCACCAGCGAGGAATTTGAAATCATCAAACAGCACGCTCTTCTGGGGGGAGAGGCCATTGAAAAGACGGAAGGACTGATTCAGGGGGAGTCATTTTTAAATCTCGGCAAAATCATAGCTTACTGTCATCACGAGCGGTGGGACGGCTCCGGCTATCCCATGGGGCTGGCCGGGGAGGAGATTCCCCTGGCCGCCAGAATCGTGGCGCTGGCCGACGTGTATGACGCCCTGACCACCCGCCGCGTATACAAGGACGCCATTCCTCACGAGGCGGCCAGGGCCATCATCGTGGCGGAAAAGGGCCGGCATTTTGACCCTGACGTGGTGGACGCCTTTTGCGCCTGCGACGATCAAGTCCGGGACCTGGCGCGAAAGGCGGGCTGACCGATGTCGATTCTGTTTCCCAAAAACGACCCGGAACAAACCCTTCGGCTTCAGCGGTTTTTCATGGCCGCCGCCTCCTACGGCATCTGCATCGGCCTTTTGTACTATTTTTTCTTCCAGGGCCAATTCAGCCTCCCCCTGGGTCCATCCCTCGCCCTGACCCTCTTCTGCGCGGTTTACAACATCGCCGTATTCACCGTCCTGCGCACCGGCATCAACAAACGGTTTGCCGACCCCAGCCTCACCCTGCTCCAGATCATGGTGGCCCTGGGGCTGCTGCTGGGCGTGACCTTTTACACCGACCTGCACCGGACCATCCTGATTCCCTTCTACCTTGTCATCTTCGTGTTCGGCGTGTTTCAGCTGAAAGTCCGGGATTTCCTGCTGATGACCCTGCTCACCCTCTCCGGTTACGGATTTATCATTCTCATGCTCTACTACCACCGGCCGGAGAAAATGGTCCTTCCCCTTGAAATCATGAACTGGATCATCCTGGCCACCGTGCTGCCCTGGTTCTCCATTGTGGGCGGATATATCAGTAATCTGCGGACCACCATCTCCTCTATCAACACGGAACTCAAAACATCCATGCTGCGGTATAAGAGCCTGTTTGAGAATATGCTCGACATGGTGCTGGTCCTGGATACCGAGCATCGTATCCTGATCGCAAACCCCCTGTTTTATACCACCACAGGCATCTCCCCGGAAAAAACCGTTGCCGCCTGCCATTCCTTTATCCACCCGGAGGACCTGGACCGGATGGAAAAAGAGCTGCTGGCCGAACTGCCCGGGCAGGAGGTGATCACCGATTTCCAGTTCAGGGTAAAGGACAGAGACGGCAATGCCCTGCACGTGGAGTGCAATGCCCGGTGTATCAAAAACGAGGACCAGATTCTGGGCATGCAGCTGATGCTGCGCGATATCACCCAGCGCAGGCAGCTGGAAGACCAGCTCCGCCACTCCTACGATAACCTCAAAAACACCCGTGAGGTCACCATCATGGGCCTGGCTAAGCTGGCTGAATACCGGGACAAGTCCACCGGTGGCCACCTGGAGCGAATTCGGGAATACAGCAAGGCCCTCACCCGGCAGGTGGCCCAGCTGCCCGAATACAGGGATTACATCACCGATGAATATGTAGAAACACTCTACCTTTCTTCTATTCTTCACGATATCGGCAAGGTGGCCATTCCCGACGCCATTCTTCTCAAGCCGGCCCGGCTGGATCCGGATGAGTTTGAAATTATCAAGCAGCATGCCTCCCTGGGCGGCGACGCCATCAAGGAGGCCGAAGCCCAGATACGGGGCAAATCGTTTCTGACCATGGGAAAAGAGATCGCCTATTATCACCATGAAAAGTGGAACGGCCAGGGGTATCCGGCCGGTCTTGCCGGCAAAAGCATTCCTCTGTCGGCCCGTATCGTGGCCCTGGTGGACGTGTATGACGCCCTGACCACCGACCGCGTTTACAAAAAAGCCTACCCCCACGACAAGGCCAGAACCATCCTTTTAAACGACCGGGGCATCCACTTTGATCCCGATATCGTGGATGCCTTTTTCGCCATCGAAGACACCTTCAAAACCATCGCGGAAACCTACCGGGATCGGGCTTCCATCAAACCCTGGTTGAGTTAGTGCCCCTTGAACCCTGCCCCACACAAACAAAAGCGGCGGTGGGGTTGCCCCCGCCGCCGCTTAAATTTTACTGCCGTACGAAAAAACCGGTTACGCTGATTTCACCTTTTCGGTCAGCTCCGGCATAAACTCCAGGATATCAGCCACAATACCGATATCGGCCACCTGGAAAATCGGGGCCTTGGCGTTCTTGTTGACCGCCACGATAAAGGGATTGCCCTTGATGCCGCCCAGGTGCTGGAACGAGCCGCTGATACCCATGGCCATGTAGACCTTGGGCTTGACGGTCTGGCCGGAGGTTCCCACCTGGCGGGACTTTTCCAGCCACTTGGCATCCACGATGGGCCGTGAACAGGAGAGGTCCGCGCCCATGGCTTCGGCCAGCTCGCGGGCGATCTCGATATTATCCTCTTCCTCAATGCCCCGGCCGATGGAGACCAGCACCTCGGACTTGGTGATGTCCACATCGCCGGCTTCGGCTTCCACCACTTCCAGGAACTTGCGTTTGGCGGTCACGTCACCGGCATCGGCGGTTTTGTCCGTCACGGCGCCGCCGGCGCCCTTGCTCTCGTTCGCTGTAAAAGCACCGGCCCGTACCATAATCACCGCGCCGGCGGCGATGTCGCAGGCCACGTGGGTGCTGACCTGGCCGCCAAACTCCTGGCGGACCATCTTCAACGTCGAACCGTCCACGCCGTCGATGCCCACCACATCCGGAGCAAAGGGCGCGTCCATTTTAATCGAAAGGCCCGGTCCCAGGTCCATGCCGAACGTATCATGGGCCATCAGCAGAATAGCGTCACCCGGCAATATCTTCACCAGCATGGCCCGGATGATTTCGGCATTGGGGTAGGCCACGTCGGCCTTGTCGATCTTCCATACATTCTTGTAAGAGGCGGCCACTGCGTCGCAAACCGCATCCACGCCGGATCCCACAACAATAGCAGTCACATCGGCGCCGGCGTCAATAGCCTTGGCCGCGGTCACCAGCTCTAAAGCGGTGTCATCCGCCACTCCATCCTTATGTGCGATATATGCAAAAATCTGGGCCATTATTTGAGTCCTCCTTTGGCTTTAAGAAGTTCAACCAGTTTCTCCGCCATCTCTTCCACGCTGCCTTCCAGCATTTCCGCACCCTCGCCCATTTCAGGCACAAAGTAGTCGACCTTTTTCAAGGCCGGCGCCGCCGCGGAAACACCCAGATCCGACGCGCTGAAAGTGGGGATCTCAACGGAGGCCACTTTCCGAATACCGCGAATACCCACATAACGAGGCTCGTTGATACCGGTCTGAATAGAGAGGACGCAGGGCATCTCAATCTCGCTCATCTCCTGGTTGCCGCCTTCGATCTCCCGGCCCACCTTGAGCTTGCCGTCCATCACCTCGATCTTGTTGACCAGGGAGGCATAGGGCAGATCCAGCATGGCGGCCAGCATGCCACCCACCTGGGCCGCGCCGTCATCGGCCTGGGCGCCGGTGAGAATCAGGTCATACTTCTCCTTTTCCACCACGCCTTTGAGCGCGGTAGCGATCCCCTTGCCGTCGGCTCCTTCAAAGGCGTCGTCGCTGACCAGGATGCCCTTTTCAGCGCCCATGGCCATCTCTCTTCTCAACACCTCTTCGGACTCATCATCACCGACCGTGACGACCGTTACAGAGCCGCCCACCTTGTCCACGATCTGAATCGCTTCCTCAACCGCATAGTTGTCCCACTCATTGACCGAATAAACAAGATCATCGCGCTCAATGTCGTTGCCGGCGCTGTTGATGACAATCTCGTTCTCTTCGGTGTCGGGCACACGTTTGACACAAACTAAAATTTCCATGTTCATCCTCCCAACGTTATTTCGAGTTATGTTTGCCCTTACCCTATGTTAAAGGTTTTTCCTGTTCTCTCTTTTAAGCATCCAGATGACGGGCAATCAGCTCGGAAAAATCGATCGCCTCCATCGTGTCTTCCATCTGGGCCACCTTGATGGCATCCTCCATGTTCACCAGGCAGAAGGGGCAGGCCGTGACAATCACGTTGGCCCCGGCCTCGGCCGCCATCTTCACCCGCAGAACGGCCATGCGCTCTTCCTCCTCGGGCTCGTAGAACAGCATCAGACCGCCACCGCTGCAGCAGAAAGAGCGGTCCCGACTCTTGATCATCTCCACCCGCTTGAGCCCTGGAATGGCATCCATGGCATCCCGGGGATCGTCATAAACTTCATTATGCCGGCCCAGATAACAGGGATCATGATAGGTATAGACTTTGCTTGAATCCTCCACGTCCTTGAGCCGGATTTCACCGGACTTTATTTTCCGGGCCACGTACTGGGCAAGATGCTCAATGTCGGGAAGTTCATCGTTGTGGTAGTCGTTCTTGATGGCGTTAAAGGCATGGGGATCGGCGGTAACAATATGCTTTGCGCCGGAATTGAGAATGGCCTCAATGTTGTGCTCTTTCAAAGACTGGAACAGCATCTCCTCGCCGAACCGCCGCACCTCGTTGCCGCTGTCCTTTTCCTCCTTGCCCAACACACCAAAATCGGTTCCCGCCGCGCAAAGAATTCGGGCCGTGGCCCGGGCCAGGTCCTGCATCCTGTCGTCATAAGAAGAAATACTGTCCACAAAATAGAGCGTATCGGCGGTCTCTTTTTTCCCGTCGAGAATCTTCACCTGGCACTGGGCCGCAAACGCCTCTTCCTGTGCCCACTCGGCCCGCTTCTTTTCCATCTTGCCCCAGGCATTGCCCCGCTTTTCCAGGGCGGAAAGGGGCTTCTGCAGGGACTGGGGCACCATGCCCTCGTCCACCATGGCCCGTCTCAGGTCCACGATCTTGTCGATGTATTCGATGCCCAGGGGGCACTCCTGTTCGCAGGCGCCGCAGGTGGTGCAGGACCAGATTTCGTCCTCTTCGTAGATGTCACCGATCAGGGGCTTGCTCTCGGCAAAGGCGCCCCGCAGCGGATAGTTGGCAAACAGCTTGTCCCGGCCCTTGATGGTGATAAACCGGGGAGACAGGGGCCGGCCCACGGTATTGGCCGGGCACTGGTCGGAGCAGCGGCCGCAGTCCGCGCAGGAGTAAAAGTCCAGCATGTGCTTCCAGGTAAAATCCTCTATCTTCTTGACGCCGAAGGACTCCAGGTCGTCGAGCTGCGCGTCGGTGATATCGTGGCGCACCGGCTTGGTGTTGCCCTTTTTCATTCGCATGAAAAAGACGTTGAACACCGAGGTGATAACGTGGAAATGCTTGCCCATGGGCAGAAAGCAGAGGAAGAAGAAAAAGGTGATGTCATGCACGTAGTAGGCGGCGATATGAATGGCCTGCAGTGTGCCCTGGGAGGCCCCGGAGAGCAGGAGGTGCTCGAACCAGACAAGAGACAGGGGCGCCAGAAACTTTTCATGGCCGGACGCGGCCAGCTCACTGGCTTCAAACAGGCTTTCGGAGATCATCAGGGTGGAGATCAGGCCCAGAACAAAAATGGCCTCAGCGGTGTGGTCGTGGCCGTATTTTTCAGGCACCGCGTAACGGGCCGGCTTGACAATAGCGCGCCGGTAGGCGGCGATGATACAGGCCACCAGCACCATGGTGGCGGCATAGTCCTTGAACACGTTGTAAATGTCGCCGATGATGGTGTCAAATCCGGGAATCGCAAAATTTGACGACACCCCCAGGATCACCAGCTGGGTGGAGCGGATGGAGAGCACCAGAAAGCCCGCAAAAATCATGATGTGAAGCACGCCGGCCACCATGTAGCGGGGCTGGCGCCACTGGAGCAGCCACAGCTTGATCACGGCGATAATCCGCTGGGGAATCTGGTCGAACCGGTTATCCGGCGCCGCCTTGACCAGCGGGGCCACGCGCCTTGCCATGATGTAGGCAAAGCACCCCACGCCCACTACCGGGATCAGAAACGAAAAGATCACCGTGGGAATGAAGCCGAAAAGCGAAAAATCCGCAGGTGCAATGATTGGTTCCATACTGTTTTATCCTTTCCTTAAACGGTTTTACCTTCTCAACCGATCGGTTTTCTCTGGATAAGCCTTCTAATTGATCAAACGAATTTCATACATGATGCCATAGGCAAGGTCAAGTGAAAAACTCGACCTTTTCCCGATGCCCATAGGCGCATGGTCAGGCGGGCCACCCCTTCCGGACCCGGCCGGGCCTTTCAAGATGTGCCTGAAGTCGCTTGACTTTTTATCCCTTAAAAGCGTATGCTGTCCGTCAGACAGACAGACACTCCCCTGCGGAATGGAAAATCACGCCATGCGGTTATCACCTTCAAAAAAATCATCGGGATTTACCCTGCTGGAAATCGTTGTGGTGCTGCTGGTGCTGGGCATTGTCTCCACCGTGGTGATTTCCCGCTACGTCAATGCCAATGCCGATGCCCAAAACGCGGCCCTGATGGGCAAGATCACCTCCCATCTGCGATATGCCAGAAACGCGTCAATGAACTCGGATGCCACATGGTGGATCGATTTTGATTCAGGCGCCTATCGGTTATACAAACGAGATGCCGCCGGCACCGATACCAGTGCCGTGTTTCCAGGGGAAGGTGAGCCGGTCGTTGACCTGCCTGACGGATTCGGAACGAACATCAACGTTTTTTTTGACGGCTGGGGCCGGCCCACGGACAGCGGCGGGACGCCGATCACAACCGTACCCGCCCACACACTGCCATTTTCCGGCGGCACCATCACCATAGAACCCACGGGCTATATTCGATGATACACCAAACCAGACAGCACGGGTTTACCCTGATAGAGGTGATCGTCTCCATTGTCACCGCCGCGGTGCTGGGCTCCCTTTTGATCACCTACATGCATTCGGTGTTTATCCGGGGTGGAGAGCAGGTCACCAGCGTGGGCACCCTGCACCAGCTCACCCAGGCCATGGACGGCCTGACTGCGGCCTACAACAGCCGGATTCACCTGGCCGTGGCCCAGACCGGGGAAGATGACGCCCTGGACTATGTGGCGGACCAGACCGACGGCGAGGCCTTTGCCCCATTTGATGTGACGCTGGGCTGGTTTAGCGGACCACCGTTTACCGGGACCGGCAACACGGGAACGCGAAGCAACGAGGATTTCCTCAAGATCACACTGACGCCCGATGGTGGCGGACCAAGCCTTGTCTCCATCTTCTGGTCGGGAAATTAACCATGCGAAGACGACACCCACATGACCGCCGCCGATTCGAAAAAGGATTCACCCTGATCGAAGTGGTGGTCTCCCTTTTGATCGCCGCCATCCTGATGGGGATGGCCGGCCTGGGCGTGGTCCAGGTGGCCAGAGGTTTTGTTCAGACCCGTGAAGCCGGCGAACTGGCCCAGAAAAGCGACTTTGTGCTCACCCGCATTCGTAAAAGCGTTCGAAACCTCATGGGCGTAAACAGCGCCGCTACCAACACCACAACCCTTTCCCTCTCCCGGCTGGACAGCAACCAGGCCCCCGTCACGGAGATCTTCTCCTACAGCGGCACCACCCTCTCCCTGGGCAACGGCACAACCAGCGCTCCATTGATGGAAGGAATATCCGCCTTTCAATTCCAATATTTTAAAGAGGATGAAGACAACAATCCCTGGAACCCTGCCACCGACCCCGTCGGCGAGCTGGCCATCGTGGATGTGAGCCTGACCATGGCAGGTGACCAGGGGGTGTCGGTCGCCTTTTCCGAACGGATTCTGCCCAGAAATACATACACCCCCAGCCGGGCCTACACCCCGTCAGGCGCCGGCACCCCTTCCGCCCAGGGCATCTGCCTGCTGGAGGCCCTCTATCCGAACAGCCCGGTCCTCTGGTCCCTGTTCCGGGGCTTCAGGGACAACGGGCTTGCCGCCATTCCCCTTGCAGGCAAAAAAATCACTTCCGCCTACTATTTGACCGGGTCGGCAGTCACCCCCTGGCTCACCGCACATCCCGGCGCCATACCCTTCTTAAGGTGGCTGACCGTGCCGGTGGTGGCCCTGCTCTTTTTCTGGACATGGTTTCCGGCAGGCCTGCTGGCCCTGGCCGTAGCCGCGTGGATTTTCGCCCGCCTGTTTACCTTTTTACTACTGCGCGACGCCACGGCACGGACACCTCTGTCCCGCCGGTTTCGAACGGCCGGCAGCATTCTGCTGAGCCTGGTGATCACCATCATGGTGGTGGCCCTGCTGGGGGCCGGGGCCGTCTCCATACTCACCACATCCCAGCACGGCAACGTGCACAGCGCCCTGGGCGAAAAGGCCTACTACCTGGCCGAATCCGGCCTGCGGTATGCCGTCAGCCAGTTCATGGCCAACCAGGATAACAGCGCCAATTTTATCAGCGCTCTCTCCTCCACCGAAGGCGACGGCGCTTTTTCCGTATCCACGGGCGAGGCGTTTAACCTGGGGGCGCGATGCTTTTTCTTTGACCCGGACAACGGTGCGCCCGGCACCACGCTTCTCGCCTATGGCGACGGGTTTCCGGGTAAATTAAATGAGATAACGGTACCCGGCGGCGGGCTTTCCGACCGAATGGAAGTTTACGACACCGGCATCGGTGACCGGACCGTGGTCAATGCCACGGTGTCGGCCATCAATACAGGAACCGGCACCATCACCTATACCATAACCGGCGGCCTTGCCGGAAGCGTGGATCCCGACGAATATGTGCTGCCAGTGGCTTCCGTGAGGTCGGACGCCTCCAATATCAGGGCCTCCAACCTGGGCGAGGCCCCTACCGCCTCCCAGATCAGTCTGAAGGATGACGGATTTGCCGGCTTTTTTCCAGCGGCCCGGGGCGTAGTATCCCTGATGGCCGACGCGGACAAAGACGGCAGTCATGACGACCGGATCGACCTGGTCTACGACCGGCTTAACGGCACCACGTTGCAGGGGCTGCGCAACGTGCCGGGCAAAGAGCCCCTGCCCGACGGCGGCGTGGATATTGCCGCCGATACGCCGGTGGTGCTGGGCCGGTACGCGTCCATCACCTCCCGGGGCATGGTGGCCCGGAATACCAGCCAGGAGACCGCCGTTCAGTTGACGTTAAGCCAGCCCCTGGACACGGTGGACATCATGCGCATGATCGCCAACACCACGCCCGGCGAGCAGTCCGTCGATTCCGTGCTGGGCACCCACACCCTTGAAGACAACGCCCTGAAGGTGGTCACCACGGACGGCACCTACTCGTTTATTGAAAGCAACAACCCCACCCTGCAACAGGAGAGCGTGGCGGCCCAGGATTGGGAATTTTCCGACATGACCGGGGGCAGCGACTTTTTAAAGGAGCTCTGGCTTCGGTCCGATAAACGAATGTCCTACGAAACCCAGGTAAAGGTCAAGTTCACGGAAACAGAAGATGATCTGGCCCCTAATTTTGTCAATCACCCGGGCTGCTACATGCCGGGCATCGCCTTCCGGCTGCGCCAGGTCGGTCCCCACCCCGGCCAGTCCACCTATTACGGCATGTCTTTTATGCGGGGTATTGCCGGACGCACCCAGCACAGCACGGACAGCGGTTGCGGGCAGACCACGTGGAAAAGCGAGGATGACGACATATCTGACAACCTGTTTGCCGACCATGGCAGCAACAGCGCATTTACCTATACCTCCACCTGCCCGGATTCGGATTTTACCCCCACCATCTGGAACGATAACAAACCCCTGGACGGCATTCCCTACCTGATCTTCTGGCAGAAGGACCAGAGCACCAATGCTGATGGCAGCCCCTTAAGCACCGGCTGCGGCGGCAGCGTGTCCGAAGGGTATTCCCCCTTTGAATGGCTGTCCTACATGCCCCTGGTGGCTGTTGAAAAATGTACACTCTACCAGTACGACAACACCATCAGGGCACGAGTCTATAGCAACAGATATTACGGCGGCGATGAAGCCGGTTTTCCCGGAGGGGAGTTCAATCTTGCAGCATGCCAAGACCGGGGCATGAACAATGACGATGTGCAGTCTGTACGGGTGACATCCGGATATACCCTCACCCTTTATGAACACGATAATTTCGGAGGAAAATCTCTCACACGGACATCGGATTTCGGGGATCTGGGCCTTATCTTGGATGGTTTTTGGAGCTGGGCTAACGAGACATCCTCCCTCAAGGTCACCGGCCCCCCAAGCTCAAGCGCGCCCTGGTATGACGGCCCCATCGCCGGTCAAATACCCAGTTACACCAGAACCGCCTGGAAACTCACCGATCCCTATGGCCTGTTCAAAACTTACACCATTAACGGCGTGGAAGTCCTGGGCCTGCCCGGCGCGCTGACGATCATGGATCCGGCCACGGCCTTTGACGCCGGCGGACCAAAGCCCGTGGCCAATGCCGCCTATATTGTGTTTCCCGGCAGCAGCAGCTCCGCAGACAAGCGGGACCTGAACTACCGGCTCTATTTAAAGGAGTGGGCCACCGTGGGGCTGCAGATATTTGAAATAGAAGGGGACCTGGACTGTAACCCGTCCACCGGAACCGGCGGTGTAGAACGGGTCAACGCGGTCTCCGCCTTTTTCGGATCCAACACCGCCGCCGGCAACACGGCCCAGGCCGGAAACAGCCGCAAGGACGGCAACCGCAATGCTTACCCGGCATCTACTGCTGAAAACTATCTGGCCTACCCGGTAAAATGGCTCAATAACCCGGGCTATTTTACCCAGGCGGTGTGGGACGGACTGGGCATTCAGAACACCAATGAGCCCAATTTCCCCACCGAAGGCGGCTACACCAGCAAACTGGTGCCCAACCCTTATGGTGGATCAGGGTGCGGCGGCAACACCGACATCAAGCTGGTGGAAAAAGGCAAAGACCTGGAAGGCGACAACACCCACGTATACTCGGCCACGTTTCTGACCGTGAAAGAGTACCCCCCTCATGATGGCGAGCCCGCTTATTATAATGAATACAATTTTGACACCGAGTATATTCCAGAGATCGGCCTGCACACCCTGGGCATCAGCGCCGAACCCGGGGCCGCGGCCAATGACACCGAAACCGCCTATTTTAAAGACTGGTACTGGCGCTTTTTTGAAGGGGGCCAGACCGGCATGGTGCCCGGCATCATCAGTGAGTAGATGCACCAGATGCCCGTTGAAGGTACCGCTCCACATAGGGCTCAATCAGCAGGGTAAAGACAAACACGCCAAAGCCCGCCGCAATATCAATGGCATAATGCTGCTTGCAGGCCATTGTGGAAAAAACCACCAGCCCTCCCCAGACCATCATGGCCCGTTTTGCCCATCCCGTCCACACCGGACTTTTTGACACCAGGTAGATCACCAGCAGGCTGTTGGCCGCGTGCAGGCTGGGAAAACAGTTGGCAGGCGCGTCAAACCAGCGCCAGAACGCGGCAAAAACATCCATGCCCTGGTGCCGGCCGTAAAACAGGTCCACGGGAAAGGCCACCGGAAAAAACACGAAAAACAGGGCGCAGAAAACCAGCTGAAAGTGGGAGAGCAAAAAGATCCGGGTCAGGTCTGGATCGTCTTTGCACCGGTAAATAAAGAAAAACACATAGGCCAGATAACTCACATAGACCGGCACCATCCAGTGTAAAAAGGGAATCAGCCTGTCAATAACGGAAAACTCAAGATACCGGGGCTCAATGATATGAAACCGGTTGGTCACCTGGTAGACGGCGATATAGGGCGCCCAGAGCAGCAGGTAATAAAAGATATTGTTTCTTTTTTTCAGCAGAACCATTTGCACCTTATCCAAAAATCCAAATCGGGATCGGGATCGCTCCGCCTTTGGTCATTGCGAGCGCAAGCGAAGCAATCCTGAACATATGCGGCTGAGATTGCTTCCTCGCTTCGCTCCTCGCAATGACGGAGTATGCGTCTTTCCCCTCCCCGGCGGCCTATCCTTTCCTGTATCTTCTCTTAAACGCCCACAGGCCGATCACGGCAAACAGAAAAACCGATATCCACTGGGACGTGGAAACCCCTGCCCAGTAGGCCCGGTCCACATCATCCCTTACAAACTCGATTAAAAAACGGAACACCGCGTAGGCCAGCACCGACTTTACAAAGGTATGGGTTTTGCCTTTTCTGTAATGCCAAAAGGCAAACAGGGCCAGGCACACTAGAAAGATGGCCGAGATCAGCTGAGTGGGGATCACCGGCAGCGAGGCCGGCGGCAAAAAACCACGGGTCAACCCCCGGCGCCAGTGTTCGGAAGCAGCCACGGAACCGGGGGGAAAACGCATGCCAAAGGTTTCAGACACAATGCCGTGGCAGCAGCCGTTCAAAAAACAGCCGATCCGGACAGATCCCAGCACAATAAACAGGATAAAGGCTTTCCGGTTAAGCATCGGTGTCCACCGGGAGCCTGCCACCAGGGCCGCAATGGCGATGCCCAGGGGATAGAAAAAGACCGCGCCGTAGAGCACCTTTGTTGTTTTCAGGGGGTGGGTAAAGAGAATGTCACGCCAGGTCAGGGTGTCGGCGACATGGCGGGGAATGTTGTCAAACAGGTAGTGGAACCAGTTGGCGCCCTGAATGCAGAGGATCACCACGGCAAGGTAGCCCAGGGAAAGCCGCACAATCACTTCCGACTTGCCAATAACACCCGGCCGGGTCCAGAACACATCTTCAGAAAAGACAAAAGCAATCCATCCTGCCACGATGCCGGAGAGCATCATCAGGTAGTATGAGGAAAGGTTTCCCACCTGGATCACGGGATACATGGTATGCCTTTCTGCCGGTCAATACCGGTCCTCACCACCTGGCCCAGCAGTTCAAGGGATTGGGCCGGCGCCATCAGTGGCGGCAGATCCGGGTTGCCGGTCTCAATATCTTTGATCTGTTTGTTGATTTGTGTCAAGGGCCGGGTTGCTATAAATGCTGCCATGCAGCGCCGGGCACTTTTCGTATCGCCGGCCAGAAGCCGGTTTTCGGCAAGATAAAGCCACCCGGCCCCTGAATCCGGACGGCCGGCCATGTATTGCCTGAAAAACCACTCGCCTTTTTTGCTCTCTTCCAGGAACCCGAATGCCACGCCCAGGGGCAGAAAAAGGTCTGTCTTGTCCGGGGCCAGGGCCAGGGCCTGTTGCAGTTCGGCCAGGGCCGCATTTGAATGGTTTTGCGCCAGCAGAATCCTTGCCCGCAAAGCAAAAAGCCGGGACTTCGTGGCCGGCCCGACGGCTGGTTCAGCCAGCAGGTGATCTGCCATGTCAAGGGCGCGGGAAGGATCCGTGCGGGCATAAATCAGGCAGAGCTTGAACATATAGTACCGCTCCATTCGGCGGGAAAGGCCCGTGTCCCGGCCTTTGGCCTTTACCAGGGCCAGGGCCTCGGCCATGCAGTTTTGCGCCTTTTCAAAATTCCCGCGCTGGTAGTAGATACCGGCCATGTTTTCCAAAGTCCGGGTCTTTTTCAGGCGCTTGTCGTGGACCTTTTTTTCAAGGGCCACTGTATAGAGGGCCAGGGCCTTGTCCGTGTCTCCGGTTCGCTCGTAAAACCAGGCCAGGTTATGGTAAGGCCGGGTCAGGTCCGGGGCTTTTACGATAGCGCTTTGCCACAGGGATTCAGGAGATTGCCAGTCGTAGTTTCGCACATAAGTGCATATGCCCAGAAACAGAAAGCCAAAGGCAGCCACCCCGGCAATAGTATAATAGATAAACCGGCTTCGTTGCCGATAAATGGCCAGAAGCCGGTTAAGGCCCAGGGCCACGGGAAGAAACAAAAACATGGAAGGCAGGTAGTTTCTGTGTTCAAATACCAGCTCAAGAGGCAGGACCGTGGACTCTATCAGGTGGTGGACAAAATAAAACAGCACGGCAAAACAGGCCAGGGGATATTTTTTTCTGTAGACAAGGGCCGCCGCCAGCATGCCGAGAATCCCGGCCACAGACAGCAGCGTGGTGACCGGGTGAACAAAAGACGTGGAAAGGGTAAAATCGTGATCAATGGAAAAATTTTCCGGCACCGGCGCTAAAAACTGGTAGAGATAGAAAAAAAGAATTCGAGGCTCAGTGAGCAGCCGCTCCTTTAGTCCAAAGGGCCGGTCCACGTATCCATTCAGCAGGGAGGTGGAGAAGAGCCAGATGCCAATGCCAACGACGGCTGCCAGAACAATGGCAACCGGGACCACAGGGCGGACAAAAAGACGGCGCAGCCAGGCCGCGTCAAAAAAGCAGGCCTCCACCAGCAGGAGAGCTGCCGGAAACAGGGCCGCATTCTCCTTGGACCCCAGGGCCAGGGCCACCGTCACCAGGGCCAGAAACGCAAATCCCCAGGGCCGCCGGCTGTCAGCGCCGGCCGAAGCAATACGAAATTTCAGCCAGGCCCAGATCCCGACAACGTAAAACATGGCGGCAAGAGAGGCCATGCGCTGAACGATATAGGTTACAGCCTGGATCTGCATGGGGTGGGCGGCCCACAGCAGGGTGGCCACCCCCGCGATCAGCAGGCGGTCTGCCCAAGGTCGAGGGACCTTTCCAATTTCCAGCAGCAGCAGAATGGCCTTGAAAACAAACAGCGTGGCCACCAGGTGAATCAGCAGGTTGACCACATGATAGCCGGCCGGTCGCAGCCCGCCGACCCAGTGGTTCAGGGCAAAAGAGAGGTTGCTCACCGGCCGGTGAACATAGGACGCGCCGTCTTTTCCCATAGTACAGGCGTCGAGAACGGCCGGCAGGGACAGGCCCTCCATGTGCAGGTCGGCCCGGTCAACAATGTTGGGCACATCGTCAAACACAAAGTCGCCGTGAAAGGTATTGCCATAGAGGATCAGGACAAAAACAAGAATGCCGCTGATGGTAAAGATTGTTTTAGATGAATTGTCCGGTAGATGAGTCATGACCGCCGGTCCTGTTGGGTCGGTTTTACAGCATGTTTGTGGGGGAACCCCGCATGACGTCTGCCAGCATAGTATGCCAGCAGCCCGGCCAAGGCAAACAAAAAGGCGATGGCGCCAAACCGCCTAGGTTCAACGCCATCGCCAGGAAAGTTCAGAAAACGGACAGAATAAGACAGCCAGGTTATGGCAGGTTGAAGGATTTGGTGAAGGTTACAGAAGTTTCCGTCTTCTCTACAGTTATTCTCAGCACGGGAGGGGTGGCTGAGCCGTTATAACTTATACTGTCAATCGTATAATCCCCAAGCTCGTCCTCAATGGTAACGCTGTTGGTTCCGTCAGTCCATGCCGGTGTGTTATTAATATTGTTCGGTGCCGCGTCGTTTCTCAGCACAAAGCGAGAATAAGAAAGCGTGGCGTTGGAAAAGGCCGCGGCCGCAGCGCCCTCAAAGGCCTTTTCATTGGCATCATCGGTCAGGTCCATGAACTTGGGCACGGCCACAGCAGCCAGAATACCCAGGATCACGAGCACGGCAATGATTTCAATCAGGGTAAACCCGCCCTGGTTGCCCAAAAGTTTTTTTTCAAATTTTTTCATGGCGCACTCCTTTTATGGTTGGTTGTCTTCCGGTAACGATTGTTTGTTTTACAAAGATATCTGATTATAACAGATATTTTTAAATTAACAAGTAAGGATGAAGTCGCAAAAAGTTAAAATCCGTCAAGAATCATCACACCATCTTGGTCAAATCCCACATGGGCAGAAAGATGGCCAGGGCAAAAAACCCCACCACCACGGCCAGGGCAACGGTAAGAAACGGGCCCAGGGCATCGGCCAGCTGTTTGGTGGCATACTCCACCTCGGAGTCGTAATGGACCGAAATCTGGGAGAGCATGTCCTCCAGGTTGCCGGATTCTTCTCCAATGGCGATCATGTTGATCACCATGGGGGGAAAATATTTTGCCCGGCGCAGAGGCTCGGAAATGCCCCGGCCCTCCCGAATCCGGTCGCTGATGTTGGCCAGCTGGCGACGGATCACGGCGTTTCCCAGGGTATCTCCCAGGATGGACATGGACTCCAGCACGGCCACGCCGCTGTACTGCAGAATGGAAAAGATGCTGGCAAACCGGGACATGGCCCCTTTTAGCACCAGGTCCCCGATCAGGGGAATTTTCAGCAGCACCGTGTCTCTTACAAACCGGCCCTGTTCGGTTTTTAGATATCGAACCAGCAGGACCCCGCCGGCCACAGCCATCACCAGGAGATAGGGCCAGGCCGAAGAAAGAAAGGTGTAAAGGACCAGGCAGATTCTTGTGGGCAGGGGCAGATCAATGCCGGCCCGCTGGAAGATGGTAACAAATTTGGGAATCACGAACATCAGCAGCACCACAAAGGCGACACCCAAAAACGAGACCACGATGGCCGGGTAGAACATGGCGGACCGGATGTCGGCCTTCACCTTGGCCTCATGCTCGATGATGTAGATCAGCCGGGTCACCACGTCCACCAAGGAGCCGGAAGACTCGCCGGCCTTGAGCATGCTGCAGTAAAGCGGCGAAAAGATGGCCGGGTGTTTTTTAAAGGCGTCGTAAAGGCTGGCCCCCTCCTTGATGTCCCGGCTCATTTCAATGATGGCGTTGCGCAGCTGCCGGTTTTCGGTCTGGTTTTCCAGGGTCTGGAATATATTGATAATAGGGACCCCGGCCACCAGCATGGTCTTGAACTGCTTGGTAAAAAGCACCACGTCCCTGGACCCCACCGGAGAGAGAAGCCCCGCCATAACGGCGTTCAGCCGGTCTCCCCGCTGCCGGGTGCTCCGCCGGACATCCAGGGGAATGTATCCCTTCAGGGCCAGAGACTGGGAGACGCCCTCCACGTTGTCGGCCTCCATCTGCCCGGTGATCTTGTTGCCGCTTTCGGTAAGCGCGCTGTAGCTGTAAAGCGTCATATCAACCTATCCCATAACACCCTTGGCCGCCTCCTCAACAGTGGTAATGCCCAGGGCCGCCTTGCGGGCCGCGTCCTGCTTCAGGGTCTGAAGCTTGCCGGCAGTAACCGCGGCCCTTGTGATCTGGTGGGAAGTGGCCCGAGACACGATCATCTCCCGCACATCGTCATCAATTTCCAGAATCTCGTAGATGCCGGTGCGGCCTCTGTATCCGGTGTTCATGCAGTAGGCGCATCCTTTTCCCCGCTTGAACGTGGCTTTTTTCGCGTTTTCCAGGCCCATGAAGACCAGCGCTTCATGAGGCGGCTGGTAGGGTTCGGCGCAGTCTTCACACACTTTGCGAACCAGCCGCTGGGCCATGGAGACCAGCATCACCGACGAGACCAAAAAGGGCTCCACCCCCATGTCGATAAACCGGGTGATGGCGCCGGCCGCGTCGTTGGTGTGAACGGTGCTGAAAACCATGTGGCCGGTGAGGGCCGCCTGGGTGGCCACCTGGGCGGTTTCGCCGTCGCGAATTTCGCCCACCATAATCACGTCCGGGTCCTGGCGCAAAATGGAGCGCAGGCCGCTGGCAAAGGTCATGCCGGCCCGCCGGTTCAACTGGGCCTGGCGGATCTTTTCGATACGATACTCCACCGGGTCTTCCAGGGTGATGATGTTGATGTCCGGCTTGTTGATCCGGTTGATCATGGCAAACAGGGAGGTGCTTTTGCCGCTGCCCGTGGGCCCGGTGGCCAGGATCATGCCGTAGGGTTTCTGAATGTTGCGCTTGAGCTTTTCCTGGTCTTCAGAAGCCATGCCCAGCTGGTCCAGGGTGTAGACGCCGCCGGAGGTGTCCAGCAGCCGCAGCACCACATTTTCCCCGTAAATGGTGGGAATGGTGGAAACCCGGATGTTGATCTCCTTGTTCTCGATCTTCACGGTAAAGCGGCCGTCCTGGGGAATTCTGGAGACCGAGATGTCCAGGTTGGCCAGAATCTTGAGCCGGGAGACAATCGAGAGAAACAAGGTCTTGGGCGGGGCCGGCACCTCGTGCAGAACACCATCGACACGCAGCCGCACCTGGACGTAGCGCTTTTCCGGGCTGATGTGAATATCACTGGCACCCTGCCGCACCGCCTGGGCCAGCAGGGCGTTGACCAGCCGCACCACCGGGGCCTCCTCGGCCATGTGCTGCAAAGAGGATATTTCCGTGGCCCCGGCGTCTGCCGGTTCCTCGTCTTCTCCGTAGTCCATGGTCTCGGTCAGGTCGTATCCCTCTCCGGCAAAACCGTCGATGCGGGTTCCGTAAACCTGGGTAAACAGGTGGGAGAACTCCTGTTCCGTGCAGATCACGGGTTCCACCTCCAGGTCGCACTCGTCCTCAATGGCATCCAGGGAGCGAATGTCCAGGGGGTCGGTCATGGCCACCAGCAGGAGGTGGTTGCCCCGCCGCAAAGGCACCGCGCCGTATTTGCGGGACACGGTTTCTGCCAGGCTCTTCGCCAGTTCCATGGTCACGGGAAACTCGGCCGGGTCAAACCGCTGAATACCGGCCTGCCGGGAGACCAGGTCCACGATCATGGATTCGCTGACCACTCCCTCCCGAATGAGGAACTGGCCCAACTTCAAACCGGAGCGCTTCTGGGCCGCCACATAGCCGGTCAGTCGCTCCTCGGTCAGATAGCCGGCGTCCACCAGCATTTCGCCGAGTTTTTTCCGCGTGCGTTTGCCGCTCAGTTCTCCTGCTTCAGGCATGATTGTCAAGCCTCTCCTCTGTTGATTACTCTGCGGATCCGTCACCGGGCAGGGCCCCGTCATCCGGCCGGTCCGTGGCCGAAATAACGGCGGGCACGCCGTCTGCCGGCTTTTCCGCCTGGGGTTTTATTACCATAATCTTTGAAAGCCGTGGCCTTTTGACCTTTCGTGGCAACTCGACAGTCACTGCTTCCAAAACCGGCGCCGTTTTCTCGGACAGGACCGGAGCCGTCTCCTCCACCACCAACGGCGACGTTGGCGCCGGCCCGGTTTCCGGTGTCGGGTCAACCGTTAAAGATGCTGTTGCCGAAACAGCGGTTTCCTGAGCCGGGGTCGTTTCCTGTTGACTGTTGCCGGACGGTTCGACGGCAGTAAAAGAGACCGTCTCTTTGTCAGCCCTTCCCTGTGGAAGCAGGAAAAGTCCGCCGGCAATCAGCACAAACCCCACAAGAATACCGGCCACCAGGGGCGCCGCCGGGGGCCGCCGCACCAGTACCTCACGCGTGGTGCGATGGGCCGACACGTTGACCAGGCCGGATGTCACCCGGGTCTTGTTCTGAATGATCAATGCCAGCAGCACCTGGTGACACAGGTGAATGATCTTCCGGGGATATCCCCTGGAAAGCCTGTAAATACGCCACAGGGCCAGGGGCGTAAAGGAGACCGCCGCCCGGCCGTCCGACGCCCGGGTGATACGAAACCGGATAAACCCCACCGTCTCCCTGAAACTCAACGGCCCCAGCCGGTAAAACAGGTTGACCCGGTCCTTGAAATTTTCCCGCGCCTCCATCACCTGTTCCAGTTCCGGCTGGGCAAAAATAACAATCTGCAGCAGCTTGTGCTCGTTGGTCTCATAATTGAGCAGCTCCCGCAGAATCTCTAAGGCAAAGCCGGGAAGCTTCTGGCCTTCGTCTAAAATCACCAGGTGAATCTCTTCATTTTCCGCGCAGGCCAAAAACAGAAAATTTTTAACCCGTTCCTTGAGCATATTTTCGTCGGACCGCGCGTCCTGGGCCGTGCCGGTAAAGGCAAACAGCAAAGCCGATAAAAACTCTCCTGGTGAAGAAAAGGCCGGGTCCAGAAAAAGATGGGAATGAATTTTTTTATCTTCAGCAAGGCGGCGTATCAGGGTCCGGCACAGGGTGGTTTTGCCCGTACCCACATCGCCGACAACCACGTTAAGGCCCCGCCGCAGGCGAACGGCCAGTTCCACCTTCTGCATGCAGTCATGATGGGCAAAAGAGGGAAAAAACAGGTCAGGATCAGGCGCGTTGGAAAAGGGCTCCCGTTTTAACTGCAACAGGTTGAAATAGTCCATGGATCAGGAATCCCCGCCCGGCGCAACCGTTTTCTCCTTGTCGGCTCCCGCGCCAGTGGCGGCGGTATAGGGTTCCAGAATGTGCGGCGTGATAAAAATCAGCACCTCTTCCATGTCATTGGACCGGCTCGTGGACCGGAAGAAAAAACCCAGGATCGGTATGCGGCCCAGCAGCGGAACCCCGAACTGGCTCTGGGACGACGACTGTTTGTTAAGACCGCCGATCACCGTGGTCTGGCCGTCAAACAGGATCATCTCGGTTTCCGCGTTCTTGGTGATAATGGTGGGGTTGCCGTCGGTCAGGACCGCGTTGGACCAATCCAGCTCGTCCTTGTGGGTTTTGATTTTAACGCGCAGGGTTGAAGCGTCGATGATGTGGGGCGTCACCGCAAGGCTTAACACCGCTTTTTTCCACTCGATGTTTACCTCGTTGTCTTCCACGGTCTGGAAGGGGACATCCCGGCCGCTTTCGATCACCGCCGCGCTGTTGTCTAAAGTAGTGATGGAGGGCGAGGAGAGAATGTTCAGCTTCCCATCCTCCTCAAGGGCCGTAAGCTGGGCCGCGATCAGGCTCTGGCCCAGGTCCTGGTAAATATAACCAAGGGAAAGTCCTGTGTTGCCCAGGCTGGCCGGGAAATTGGCGGCCCAGTTACCGGTGGGGTTGGCCGCCACCGGGACACCGTTGGCGTCAAACAGGGTTTGGCCCGCGGGCCCTTCTGTGGCCCCGGTAAACCAGCTGTGCTGCTTGTCCTTGGCCACGCCGCCCCACTGGATGCCCAGCTGACGGGCCGTATCCTTGGAGGTCTCCACGATATGGGCCTCGATCAGCACCTGCCGGGTGGGCCGGTCGATCTGCCGAATCAGGGCCGCGCACTGTTCGATACCGGGCAGGGGTGTATGCACGATCACCGCGTTGTTCCGCTTGTCCACCACAACGCTCTGCTGTGCCTCTTTTACACCTTCCGCCGATGCCGCCCGGGCCGTGACCGGCTTGAGCAGGTTGGCCACGTCAGCGGCCTCAGAATACTTCAGAAAAAACACCTGGGTGACACTGCGCTCGCCCTGCTGCTTGCGGTATGCGTTTTCAATGGCAAAATCCTGCTGAATATCGGCCAGGGTCTTGATGCGCAGGGTGTCGCCGATGCGGTTGTAGGTCAGCCCGTGGGTCCGCAGCAGGCCGGCAAAGGCTTCCTTCCACGGCACGCCCTCGGCATTGATGTTGGCCCGGCCGCTCACACCGGCGCCGATGATGATGTTTTTGCCGGCGGCCTTGGTCAGCGCCCGAAGGATAACGGCGATATCGGTGTCTGTCATGTGAATGGTCACCGGCGTGTCGGGCAGCTCCTCGAGGCCGATCAGGGCGTTGCCGTCTTCCGCGCCCAGCTTGTAACCGGGCTTGACGTCAATGGTCTCGATGGCATTGCCTTTTTCTTCAGCGGCTTCCACCACAGCCAGGCTTTCCATGTCCGGCGACGGACCCGGCGAATACCCCTTTGAGGCCTCGGCCCGGGCCTGCCATTTTTCCAGGAAGTCCTGCTGCTGCACCGCCGACCGGTCTTTTGCGCATCCCCACGACACACACAGAGCCACCAGGCAAATCCACAGGACACGCCGGCCCATTCTTGCCCCCCACTGATTTTCCATCATCATTATTCCACCTTTACGTCGATTTCCTTCAGCTTTACGGTCACCTCTCCGCCGCCGTCACCCGACAGCACCACCCGGGTCGGCTGAATGCGGCGCAACACGTAGCCGCCGTCAACCAGCCGCTCCCCCTCCTCGTATTCCCGGCCGTTGATCACGGCCAGTCTCACATTCCCGATGGCAATATACCCGGAATAGACAAAACGGGTCTGGCCGCTGTCGCTGGTTGTTCCGCCGCTCTCGGGATTTCGCATGGCGGCCAGGGTCTCCGGCGCCACAAAGGGATCCGTGTCCCACCGGCTGTGCCGATGATCAAGAATATACTGTTCCCTGTCCGACAGCCCTGAATGGCCGGTCCGTGCCGCCAGTTCCATTGTAAAACCCGAAAGGCCCGCATCCGTCCGGGGAGCGGCCGTTTGCGCTATTTTATCGCCGGCGCCGGAAAACAGGTTTTTCAAGCCCAGCTCATAGGCGCCATATAAAAGGGCGATTCCCGCCAGCACCACAATAATTTTTTCCCGAAGCGTCATATCACCGGTCCATGTTGACCCACAGGGTCATGCCGTACTGTTTTTTTCCGTCCTGCCTGATGGTCATGCGACGAACATCCACGACCCGCTGTTCCATCTCCAGCATGTCAAACCATTTCGGCAGCTGTATAAAATTTCCGGTAAAGCCGATATCCAGCAGAAAGGAAGACTCCCCCTGCGTAATGGAAGCCAGGTCCGGCACGCAGGTCTCCAGGGTCAGTCCTGTCTTTCCAAGGGCATTCCGGAAGGCCTCGGGCAACAGGGTAATATCGGCATCGATCAGAAACGGTGTGGCCGTGCCGGCATCGATATCGGCAAGGATCGCGGCCATATCCTCGTGCTGCCTGACCAGTTCCTGGTAGGCGGGGTGAAGGATCTCCTGTTCTTTAAACTGGCCTTCAATCATGGCGATCTCCTGCCGGGCAAAATCAATTTTACCTGCCAGGGGCCGGATCAGCAGGAACGCCGCCAGGAAAAGCACCAGCATCCCCACGATCGCCACAATCAGCGCCTGTTTATATTTCTGCCGGACTGCATGACCGTTCATCCGCATTTGTCCTTACAGTGTGATGGTCGCCGAAAATTCCAAAACGTCCTGTCCGTCCAGCTGGGCCTTGCCGCGGCGGTTCACCCGGACCTGTTCGAACAGGGGGGACGCGCTCAGGTCCATGACATAGGCCGCCAGGGCCGACTCCTGGGCATACGCGCTGCCCAGCACATAACCTGAAAAATCGATCTGCCGGGACTCGGCCAGGCTCAGCGTCATGCCCGACAGTTTGATCTTTTCCGGCGTGAGCGCCACCATTTCGTGAATCAGCACCCTGGGGGCCAGTTTGGCGGTTTTGGCCCGCAGCACTTTCTGCTGGCTCTCCACCTTTGCCGAGATACTGGTTAAAACCCCCTGGTCCAGACCACCGGCCCCGGCATCCGTTCCTTGAACCAGCCGGCCTCTTTCGTTGTGCAGGCCCGCCAGGGTCAGACCCTGCCAGGAGACCATGCCGATACAGGCCGCCAGGGCCAGAAGAAAAACGGCCCATGCACCCTTGTTGACAATGGCGGCCTTCTGATAGGCCCGCTTGTCCGTGGCGGTAAAAAGAATATTGGGCGTGACGGCCAGGGAGGCCCGCACAAGACCCAGGCCAAACAGGAACTGGGCCTCCTGCTTGAGATGGTTTGCATGGAGCAGCCGGACGTCCGAGCTCAGAACATCGTCGGGCGTGTAGACGGGAATGCCCAGCAGATCAGCAATGGCGCTGACAAAGGGCCGGTATCCGGCCACCTCGCCGTGAATCAGCACGGCCGATACGCGGTCCGGCTGAATGTTCTGGCGAAAAAACGCGATGGTGCGCTCGACCTGCCGGCCGATCCGCTCCACGGCCGGACCAAGGGCCGGGAAAAGTGTGTCCGCGTCCGTTCCCGCCGCGTCCCCCATCTCCCGCATGTACCGCACCAGGTGGTCCACTGCCGTATCCCCCGGCCCCTCGTTCTCAAGATGGAGCACTTCCTCCCCTTCCCCGGCGCTCATCATGGCCTCGGCCAGGCTGGCCAGCCCGGCCCGGATCTGCCTCACCAGCATCAGGCTGGCCCCGGAAAAGATATGAATGGCCGACGCCTCCCGGCCCACGTGAACGCAGCAGATGTTTTCAATGTCCGGCCGAAGGGCACGGCTCTTGATCAGGGTCTGAAGGGCAAAGGCCCCGGACGTAATTCCCTCAACAACGCAGCCGGCCCCCTCCAGCACTTCCCGGGTTCGCGCCACCACGTCCTTATGAACGCTGTAGGCGCAGACCCCCAGCTTGGCAACCCCCCGCTCGGTTATTTCATCAAGCACCTCGTAATCAAACACAATGTCTTTTTCATCGGCCACCACCTCTTTTTTGTAACTCCAGAAGGCGGCATTGGCCAGGTTGTCACCCGTGGTTCTGGGCAGCTTGAGGTAGCGGATGTCCACCAGGTTGTCCGGCAGTACGCACCAGACACGGGAACGACGGGCCGGATCCAGACCGGCCAGGGCCTTGGAAATGATATCGCCAAATCCTTCGGAAAAAATATCGACGCCGTCCGGATAGGATATGTTAAGAATATCGGCCACATAGGCGCCGCCATCGACGCCGGTACCGGGCGTCACGATGGAAAAGGCTTCCTTGCCGAAGATAATGCCGGTGGGTGCGCTCCTGGCCGCTCGGGGAAAAAGAGTAGCGGACAACGCCGGGGTCCGCCGGGGCCGGAAGGTGGCGGCCGGGCCCGAAGGAATCGCATCCGGCCGGGAGGCCGGCGCGGCCGAAGATTCGGGCGCACTGGTTTTGATTTTATTTAAAAGACGCTCTGTGGAGGTCAACTCCTGTTCTTTTTTCATGCCCGGTCCCGGTCCAGTGATCGGTTGAAATATCTTTTAAACAGTAATTTTCAAGGATTATAATGTTATACCGTAAACATTGTCAACACCAATAACCGTCATCAGAAAAAACCGTATTCCGTTTTGCCGCCTGCGCCGGTCAGACGGCAATCGTCTCTCCCCGCCGGGGCACCACGGCATCAATCCCCTCTGCTTTCAGGCTCTTTGCAAAACAGGCGGACTGTTCCTTTTCACCGTGGACCACAACGGCTCTTCGAATGTCAAGGTTGGACTTCTTTACAAAACGCATCAGCTCGTGTTTGTCCGCATGGGCGGAAAACCCGCCGATGTTCTCCACCCGGGCCTTAAGCGGATACTCTTTGCCGAAAACCCGCATCATGGGCGGTTCCCCTTTTCTGCCCGACAGCTGGTATTCGGTGCCCTGCTCCAGAATGCGGCGGCCCAGGGTGTTTTCCGCCATATAGCCCACAATCAGAATGGCGTTTTTCTCGTTGTGGATCTTGTACCGCAGGTGGTGCAGGATGCGGCCGAACTCGCACATGCCTGAGGCGGTCACAACAATATGAGGCCGCTGGTCCTTCATTATTTCAATGGACTCCTCCACGGATTCAGTGAACAACACGTCCTGAAACACAAAGGGGTTATATCCCTTCTCCAGAAACGTTTTATGGGCTTCCCGGTCATAGGCTTCCGGATGCTCGGAAAAGACTCTGGTGAGGTTGCTGGCCAGTGGGCTGTCCACGTAAACCGGCACCCGGGGCACCTGCCCGGAGATATAAAGCTCATGAATCGAATAGAGAATCTCCTGGGTGCGGCCGTAGGCAAAGGCGGGAATCAGCACCGATCCGCCTTTATCCAGGGTCTCGTTTAACGCAACGCCCAGTCGCCGGGTCAGGTCGGCCACGGGTTCGTGCTCCCGGTCGCCGTAGGTGCTCTCAATGATCAGCAGGTCGATGTTCCGGTCTTCCGGGGCAAAATCCAGGGTGGGGTCTCGAATGATGGCCTTGTCAAACCGGCCCAGGTCCCCTGTGTAACAGATCCGTTTTACCCCGTCCCTGTCCTTACAGGTGATAATGGTAATGGCTGATCCCAGGATATGGCCGGCCGGATAAAGCGACACCGTCATCTCTTTTCCCACCATCACCGGGGACTGATAGGGGATCCCCTCAAAGCTGGACAGCGCGGCCCGGGCATCGGCCATCCGGTAAAGCGGTTCCACCGGCGCCAATTTGAAAGCGTCGGCCAGGGAGGCGATCTTTTCCCGGTCCAGCCGGTGGCGGCCCTGCTTGAGCAGCTTTTTCGCCCGCTCCTTGTCCCGGTTGGATATCCTGCCGGAATGTTTGTCTTCCGACTGCTTGTAAAGCGCGTTCCGCACCGCCTTGTAGTTCAGGTAATCGGCGTCCGACTCCTGAATATGGGCCGCGTCAGGCAGCATGTATTCACACACATCCCGGGTGGCGCGGGTGGAAACAATCCGGCCGGCAAAACCATCTTTCACCACCAGGGGCAGCCGTCCCGAATGGTCGATGTGAGCATGGGAAAGAATGATGTTGGTGATTGTTGCCGGATCGATGGGCATCTTTCTGTTTTTTTCAGCTGTCTCGTCCCGCCGGCCCTGGAACAGGCCGCAGTCCAGTAAAATACAGTCGTGCTCCGAACACAGCCGGTGCATGGAACCGGTCACCTCTTGTGTGGCGCCGTAACAGGTCAACTTCATTTCAAGTCCTTTTCGTCAATGTTAGCAGGAGACTGTAAGACGTCTCTTACGCCAGTGCCTGCTCGATATCGGCAATAATATCCTCGGCGTTTTCCACGCCCACGGCCAGGCGGATCAGGCCGTCCTTGATGCCCAGGGCCAGACGTTCCTTCCGGGTTTTATCGTAGTAACTGATGGTGGCCGGGTGGGTGATCAGCGACTCCACTCCGCCCAGGCTGGGGCCGATGTTGATGATCTTGAGCCGGCTCAAAAAATTGAGCACATACTCGCAGTCGCCTTCCACCTCAAAGGTCACCACAGCCCCAAACCCCTTCATCTGGGCCTTTGCCACGTCATGGTGGGGATGGCTGGGCAGGCCGGGATAGTAAACCCGGCTGATCTTGGGATGCCGTTCCAGTCCTTCGGCAACGATTTGGCCGTTTTCATTGAGCCGCTCCATGCGCAGGCCAAAGGTCTTCAGGCCCCGGATCAGCAGGTAGGCCGAATTGGGATCAATCACCCCGCCGGTGATTTTGAGGAATTCCCGAACCGGCTCCACCAGCTTCTTGCTGCCCAGCACCACGCCGCTGAGCAGGTCGTTGTGACCGGCCAGGTACTTGGTGGCGCTGTGAATCACGATATCCACCCCGTACTCCAGGGGTTTCTGGTTATACGGCGTGGCAAAGGTGCTGTCCGACACCACCAGAATGCCCTTGTCTTTAAAAATACCGATCAACCGTTCCAGGTCCATGATATTGAGGTAGGGGTTGGTGGGTGACTCGGAGAAAAAGAGCCGGGTGTTGGGTTTGATCGCCTTTTCCATGGCCTCGTAATCGCACATTTTCACCACCGTGCACTCGATGTCGAACTTGACCAGGCAGGCCTTGCAGAACTCCAGGGTGCGGCGGTAGGCGTCGTCGGTGATGATGATGTGGTCCCCGGACTTGAGCAGGCCGAACAGGGTGGTGGTGATGGCGCTCATGCCCGAAGAAAACAGCACCGCGTCCTCTGCCCCTTCCAGAAAGGCCAGCTTGTGTTCCGCGGCGATCTGGGTGGGATGGCCGTACCGGCCGTATTCAAACCGTTCCACCGCTCCCACGGCCAGCTTCTTTATCTCGTCGATATTCTTGAAGATAAACGTGGATGTCTGCACAATGGGCGTGGTCACCGACCCGTATTCGTTATACCGGATCTCACCGGCATGCACCGCCTTGGTTGAGATTCCCCAGTCTTTGTCCCCTTTCATTGAACACACTCCTTAGTCCTTAGAATGAATGCCTGGCATAAACTGTATCAAGTACCTGAGGCGCGCCTCCAGTCAATGGTTAGCGCTCAGTCTGTTCATCATCTGCTTCGGCAGCGAATAAAAACGCGCCCACTATACCGCAACACAACAGACAATGCAACGTCATGTTTTCAAAAGGATTCCGGAATAATGACCACGGCAGCGCCCCTGTCGTCCAACAGGTACTGACGGGCCAGGGCGGTCACCTCCTCCGGCGCGATGGACGCGTAATCATCGGTCAGGGTCCGGGCCCAGGCCAGCCGTTCCGGGTGTTCCCTGGAGCCCACCAGCACGCTGCCCATCCAGTACCGGTTCTGTTTGACCATCTCCCGAATGTGGGTCAGCGTGGGGTCCACGGCCCGGGTCACCTCGTCTTCGGACACCCCGTTTTCCAGAATATCCGCGGCAATGGCCCGCACCTGGTCCACCACTGTTTCGGCCTCGCCCGGTGCCACGTTTACCACCGCGTGCAGTGCCCCGTAACCGGGATAGGCGCAATAGGCCTCGTGATAGGCATACTGGGAGTAGGACTGGCCGGTTTCTTCCCGGATGGTGGTGCGCATGCGGTCGGTAAGAATGTCGGCCAGCACCGAAAGCCGCCGGTTGGCGTAAATATTCCAGCAGTCGTCCGTGGGCCAGGCCACCTGGACCCGGGCCTTTTCAATGGCCGTGGGCACCTGAAGCGTCAGCGATTCTCCCACGGGAAAGAGCGGCATCCCCTGGCGGCCTTCCGGGCCCGAAGAATCGGCCTCAAATACCATGGCGCCGAAATAGCGGGCCGCAACAGCAACCACCTGGTCCACATCCAGGTCTCCCACAACCGAGATCTCCGGCGGGGACCCGGCCAGGGCGTCGTCCACCCACGCGCGCATGTCTTCAACCGATACCGCAACAAAGGATTCATAGTCGGGCGGCATGCCGAACCGGGAGTCACCCCCGGCGAAAAAGCGATACCCGAAGCGGGCCATGGCGCCGTCAATGGTGTGCCCCATCTGTTTATAGTGGAGGGCCAGCTGTTCCAGGCTGCGTTGCCGGGCATCGGAGCCGCACCCGAAATCTTTGAAAAATGTGTAAAACAGCTGAAAAAGCAGTTCCACCTCGTCCGACGCGCAGCCCCCCCGAAGCTCAAACCGCTCCTGGGTCACGGCAAAGGAAAAGTCGGCGGTGGCGCCGGCCAGTGCCCGGCGCAGCTCATCGTTGGTCATTTTCTCAAAACCGCTCTCGTTGATCACAGCGGCGGAAAACTCGGCCAGGGCCGGTTTGTCAACAGGTTCCGACGACTCGCCATCACCAAAACCGACCCGCGCCATTACCTGGTCTTTCTCAAAGTCGGTTTTTCGAATGTTCAGCCTTACCCCGTTTTCAAAATCGACCTGGTGAATGTCAAGGTCGTCGATATAAACCTGCCGGACCTCCCTGCCCTGCGCTTCAGGTACCGGCAGGTAGGGGAAAACAGGGATTTCCCTTTCATCGGGCCGGGCCACCTTCTGTGTCCGGCTTTGGGCCATTATCGACAGGATATGGTCTTCCGGGGGTGCCCCCACCTGCGTCAGGTCCGCGTTGCCCGTGACCAGCACCAGCCGGTTATTCGGGGCCCAGGCCGCTTTGAGTGCCTTGTGCAGCATGGCCGGGGTAAAGCGTTGAGCCACCGGCGCCAGCAGGTCCTGAACCTGCTCCGGCGACTGAAGCACCCTTCCTGCGGCCAGGCTGTGAATGATCCGTCCGGCCAGACCGCCACTCTCCCGGGTGGGGGACTGCCGCACCTCTATCTCCAAAGCCTTGAGCATTTCCCTTCGGGCCTGCTCCACCTCGGCCGCGGTAAACCCGTAGGCCAGGGCCCGGCGCAGCTCCTGCTCAATGGCGGTCAGGGCGGTCTGCCATGTCTCCGGCGGGCAGGTGGCGGAAACATGAGCATAGTCGATCTGTTCAAAGGCCCGGCCCGCGGCGGTGGAGGCCGACGTAAAGGGCGGGGACGCGGTTTCGGCCAGGTCGTCCAGCCGGTTGTCCAGTATCCAGAAGGCCGTGTCCCGGATAAAGCGCTCCCTGACTCGCGCCTTTGAATCCGGCGGCTCTTCGGCCTGCACCATGGTTTCAATGGTCACCTCGGTGCCGCCCGCCTCTTTTTCAAAATGGTAAAAGGCTTTTTCACCCTGGTGGGCCACCCGGCCGTAATCGGGCACCGGCATCGCCGGGGTCCTGGATTCCATTGCACCAAAAGCCTCCCGCACCAGGGCTTCGGCAGCAGCGGTATCCATGTCGCCGGCCACCACCAGCACCAGCCGCTCGGGCCGATACCAGGCATCGTAAAAGTTTTTCAGCGTCTCCCGGTCCGCGGCCTGGATCACCGGTTCAATGCCGATGGGCAGGCGGTCAACGATCCGGGCACCCTCCATCTCAAAGGCCAAGGTGGCGGTAAAGGTCCGGTAGGCCACTGAATCGCGGGTCCGCTTTTCCGCCAGGATCACCTCCCGCTCCCGGTCTATCTCCTCGGGCAGCAGCAGGGCCCCTTCGGCATAATCGGTCATCACGACCAGCCCCTCGCGCAGGGTCTGTTCATCCCCGGCAGGCAGGTGCAGATCGTAGATGGTGCGGAAAAACCCGGTCCGGGCATTGGCGTCGTT